>SMXS01000143.1 GCA_004356955.1 Alphaproteobacteria bacterium
CACGATATTATTGGGAAGTGTTTCCCCTTCCCACGATATTATTGGGAAGTGTTTCCCCTTCCCACGATATTATTGGGAAGTGTTTCCCCTTCCCACGATATTATTGGGAAGTGTTTCCCCTTCCCACGATGTTATTGGGAAATATATTCCCTGCCCGCCCTCTTGAATCAATATTCAGATTTCCCATCTATGGGATGTCGGCAGGTGCCACTTTGGGCCTGTCGCATACACTGGCCCGACCATTTGGTGGGCCCAACCCTTATTGCTTCAACAGGAGAATAAGCTATGCGTATGTTTGATACGACCCCTCTACTTCGGTCCACAGTTGGCTTTGACAATATCAACCGCCTTTTGGACAGCGTGACCCGCCAAGACCCACGGGAAAGCGCCTATCCCCCTTACAACATCGAAAAAGTCGGCGATGATTCCTACCGAATCTCGATGGCCGTTGCCGGGTTCAAAGAATCAGAACTCAACATCGTTGTCAGCGACGGCGTGCTAGAGGTTTCTGGCAAGTCGGAAACTGCCGAGGAATCACCTGAAAGCACCCCGACCTTCTTGCATCGCGGCATCGCCAAGCGGGCATTTAACCGCCGATTCACCTTGGCCGACACCATCAAGGTGCGTGGCGCAGGGCTGGAAGACGGGCTTCTGCACGTTGAACTGGAACGGGAAATCCCCGAAGAGCGCAGGCCGCGCCAAATCCAGATCAATGGTGGCAGCCAGGCCGTCATCGACAGCAAGGCCGCCTAAGTCGCCTTCACATACTTTTCCAATTGGGGCTGCCCTGGCGGGTAGCCCCTTTTTTTGAACTGACGAATGGCAAAAAAAGAAAGGACCGCTCTGTCAAAATTGACAGAGCGGCCCAAGTCTAGGGAGCTTAGATCGGCTGTGGGAGGGATCCAACCAATCTGTCTGAACCTTAGCGTGCCCAATCTGAACGCCAGATTAACGGAATAATTTATCCGCATCTGACTGGCCAACTTCCTTTGATTCAATGGCTTTTTCTGTTCTGGCAATTTCTGCCTGCAGAATTTCAAGGCGCTCTTTCAGCTCGAAAACTGACAGATCGTCCAATAGTTCCAACACCAGGCTGGCAGCCCCTGTTGGCTTGCCGTGGATCGGTTCATCAAAGTCCATATTGTTCTCCGTCGTTACGTGCGGTCTGTTATACAGATTTCAACGAAAATTCACCGAAAGAGCAATCAATGTCTGCACTCCCCAGTGTTGCCCCCGCCATTGTCTTGACCGGCCAAGGCGGCACCGAAAATATGAAACTCGACAATATTCCGTTGCCCGAGATTGGCCCGGACGATGTCATGATCCGTATTCGCGCAGCTGGCGTTAATCGCGCTGACACCGTGCAGCGCCAGGGCGGCTATCCACCGCCACCGGGCGAATCTGAAATCCTGGGCCTCGAAGTCGCCGGCACCATCGCCGCTGTAGGCGCTAATGTCAGCCAATACAAACTGGGCGACAACGTGTGCGCTTTGTTGGCAGGCGGCGGTTACGCCACGTATTGCCGGGTGAATGTGGCACAGGTGCTGCCCATCCCCAAGGGGTATTCCATGGTGCAGGCCGCCGCGTTGCCCGAGGTATTCATGACCGTATGGACCAATGTTTTTGACCTGGGGCGCTTGCAAGCCGGCGAGACCTTTTTGGTGCATGGTGGGTCGTCAGGCATTGGTACGGCCGCCATCATGCTGGCCAAACACCGCGGCGCGACCGTGATTACCACCGCAGGGTCCGCCGAAAAATGCGCCGCATGTGAAAAACTGGGCGCCACACGGGCCATTAACTACAAAGAAGAAGACTTTGTCGACGTGATCACCAACGAATTGGGCACAAATATCGACGTGGTCCTCGACATGGTTGGTGGGGATTATATGCAACGAAACCTCGGTGTGATGAACCCGGGCGGACGCCATGTGTCGATTGCCTTTCTGGCGGGACCGATGGCCAACATCTCGGTGATCGACATTATGATGAAACGCCTGACCATCACGGGGTCAACCTTGCGAGCACGACCTGTCGAGTTTAAAGGCGCGGTTGCGCAATCTGTCCGCGACAATGTGTGGCCAGCGCTAGAGGCTGGCGCCTTTGAGCCGGTCATCGATTCGACTTTTCCCCTGGCCCAGGCGGCCGAGGCCCATCACCGCATCGAATCCAGCGTTCATATCGGAAAAATCATCCTGACCGTCGACTAGATGCAGGGAATTGTTTGCTTTGCGCCGCCAGACCCCTATATATGGGCTTCGCAATGCAATTTTGGGCCAAACAGCCCGCGTCGAAAATGACGCGCAGGAGGAATCATGGCTTTACCTTTGATGCCAAAAGCAACAGCCGTATGGCTGGTTGACAATACAACGCTTTCTTTTGAACAGATTGGCGACTTTTGTGGTCTGCACAAGCTGGAAGTCCAGGGGATCGCCGATGACGAAATCGCCCAGAACATCACTGGGCTGGACCCCATGGCCGGCGCACAGTTGACCAGCGAAGAAATTGAACGCTGTGAAGGCGACACATCTGCGCGGCTGGAGTTGAAAGCCAGTGACATGCCCCCGCCCAAAAAGCGCCGTGGACCACGCTATACGCCTGTTTCAAAACGGCAGGATCGCCCTGATGCAATCGCCTGGTTGGTGCGCCATCACCCAGAATTGACGGATCCGCAGGTTTCCAGATTGGTCAGCACGACGAAGCCAACCATCGTGGCCATTCGTGAGCGTACCCACTGGAACGTCTCTAATCTAAAGCCGACAGACCCTGTGACTTTGGGCCTGTGCACACAGATCGAGTTGGATGAGGCCATCCAGATGGCTGCCGTCCGGGTGGAAAAAGAAAACAAGAAGTTAGGCATCGAGCCAAGGCTGAAAGAAGGCGACACAATTGATCTGGGGACGGTACCGCAACCAGAAATATAAAGATCAAAAGAAAAGGGCGCCGTTTGATACGACGCCCTTTTTGTCTGCGCTCCTGCCGGCCTGGTCAGGATTGCAATCTCTGAATTTCTTCTCGTATTCGCAGTTTTTCCCGCTTTAATCCTGAGAGCCGTACCTGATCGGGTTGAGGTCGATGACCCTCGAGTTCAATCTTTGTTTCCAGACCGTGGTGTTTTTCTTCTAATGACCGAAGACGTGGCTCTACATTCATGCTTCTCTCCAAATTGCTTAGAACAAATATATTAAAGCACAGTTTTTGCCTGGCGCCAGACCATAATTACGGGCCAAACAGGCGCCCTAAGAAAGTGACCTGCCAACAACGCCATAGACGTGACGGAAAAGTTAAATATTTCGACCGCATCTGGGTTATGTGAAGGGGTTGGCTGCGAATCCAAGCCAAAACTGGCCCGACTCGGAAAGAGGGGCGCTTTCACCGCATCGACGAGTGCGCTTGATACTGCGCCAAAGGCCAGTATAATCACCCGCTTTTCACGGCTTCGGCCAAAAGCAACCGTCAGGGACCTGACATGACAGAAATAAAGCCTCGCGTCGGTATCATCATGGGTAGCCAGTCAGACTGGGACACCATGATCGAGGCCGCATCCATTCTTGACGAACTGGGTGTCTCATATGAGACCAAAATAGTCTCGGCCCATCGCACGCCAGATCGGATGGCTGAGTACGCAAAGTCTGCCCGAGATCGCGGATTGCAGGTTATCATCGCAGGCGCAGGCGGTGCCGCGGCGTTGCCTGGCATGACCGCCTCGTGGACTCCTTTGCCTGTGTTTGGTGTGCCCGTTGAAAGCAAAGCGCTATCCGGCATGGATAGTTTGATGTCAATTGTTCAAATGCCGGGCGGTATTCCGGTTGGCACCCTGGCCATCGGCAAGGCCGGCGCCAAGAATGCCGGCCTGTTGGCAGCCCGTGTGGTCGCCTTGTCCGATCCAACCATTGCCGACGCACTGGATGCCTGGTCGGCGGCTATGTCGGAAGCCGTTGCAGACGCCCCGACCGACGATTAAGCCCATGATTATTCAGACCTATAAAACTGTGATCAACGCAGAGCATGAGAGACGTTCATGATAGTCCCTTCCGGCGGCACCATTGGTATCCTGGGCGGCGGACAATTGGGTCGCATGTTGACCCAAGCCGCGCATGAACTGGGATTCAAAGTGTGCATTTTGTGTCCCGAAGAAAACAGCCCGGCGGCCCAAATCGCCGACCTGTCCATTGTCGCGCCCTATAAGCGCGAAGACGCACTAGACGAACTGGCGGCACGCTGCGACGTCATTACCTATGAGTTTGAAAACATCCCCGTCCATGCCGTCCGCTATCTGGAACGCGACCATCTGGTCCGCCCCAGTTCGACACCCTTGCGTTCAACCCAAAACCGGTTGGATGAAAAAACCTTCCTCAACAATATTGGCGTCCCAACCACTGCCTTTGCCGCCATCACCCAGATGGATGATCTGATCGGCCAGGGTCCGCTGATGGGCATGCCCTGCGTGTTGAAAACCCAACGGGGCGGTTATGATGGCAAAGGCCAGGTCATCGTTCACAGCAAGGCTGAGTTAGCGCCCGCCTGGCAGCAGCTCATGATGCAACCGGCGATTATCGAAGCCTTTGTACCCTTCACACGCGAACTATCGATTATCTGCACCCGTGGCATCAATGGGGCCATTGCCTTTTATCCGATGTCAGAAAATGATCACCGTAACCACATCCTGCATCAGTCCACCGCCCCCGCCGAAACATCAGACATGATGGTCATGCGCGCGCAAGACATGGCCCGACGCATTGTCGAGGGCCTGGACTATGTCGGTACCCTGGCGGTCGAACTGTTTGAAACCGAAGATGGATCGCTGCTGGTCAACGAGATTGCACCACGCGTGCACAATTCGGGCCACTGGACCATCGAGGCCTGTGCCACCAGTCAATTTGCCAATCACATTCGGGCTATCAGCGGCATGCCGTTGGGCGCAACGACGCTGAAGCACAGGGCCGTGATGACCAATCTAATCGGTGATGAGATTGAACAGGCAGATGCCTTGGCCAAGGAACCCAACACCCATGTGCATAATTATGGCAAGGCTGAGGCCCGTCCTGGTCGAAAAATGGGCCACTACACAAAGGTTTCACCTTTGTAGCTTTTTCGCTCACAGCAGTATGGCAAAGCCATACGCTTCCGCGAGGGCGGCGAAAATGTTCGCCGGGCCACTTGTGGCCTTATGGCCTCATGCAAGGCTGCAAGCAGCCCGTCACTATTGTGACGCTCCCGTGAAGCTGTACGCTTTTGCGTACTGGCGTGAACGGCATAATCGTAAGGACCCCTTTAGGTCCTTACGGCTTCATCCGGTTTTCGGTGCCATAACGCAGTTTGGCCAACAGGCCGAGAATCGAAGGGCCCTCGCTGTCGCCCGGGACGCCGCGCATCTTGGCCTTGGCTTTCTCTATTTTCATCACGTCATCGATGCGACGGTCCAGAAAGGCCCAAGTGTCTTCATAGTCTTCTGACAGGTCCGATAACCAATACAGCAGCGTCGCGCTGTAGACCCCTGTCAGTGTGACCCGCTTGGTATAGAAATTGAAATCGGTCGATTTGTCACCAATCGTCCGCCACATCAAATCAACGGTGGTGTACAGGCACCGGGCAGATGCACCGGCGTTTTGTGGCAGCACCATATAGGCCAATGCGCGTCTTTCGGCTTCGCGATAGGGAAACAAGGCCTCTATACGCGACCGGACCGCCAGTGTGATACGGTCCCGAATACGCATATCGGCCAGATTGTGGTCTGACAACGCGGCCACCATGTCGGCATCTACCTGATCTATATAATAGATCACGAGATCGCGAATCGATGGGAACGCAAGCTCTGCCAACCCTTCGGAAACGTCGTTTTCCTGGGCAGCGCGGCGCAGGCTGGTCTTGCTCCAACCATCGAACGGGACGTGTTCTATGGCAGAATCGAGCAATTTTGCCCTAATTGGGGCCAAATGATCGGTGTTTTCAGTATCGTTCATGGCCATTTTATGGGCTTAATCAAGTTCTACGTAAAGGGTTGATCAAGGCTTCACATGCGAGGACCACTCTGCTATGTAGGGCGCCGAACGTGGCCTTTGGGCTTGCGACAAAGATTTGTGCCAGTAACCCCCAGCAAAATCGTTGGAAATACAAGGCTCTGGCAAGTAGGAAGAATGGAGATAACGTGCAGGTATCCGTCCGCGACAACAATGTAGATCAAGCGCTACGCGCGCTAAAAAAGAAAATGCAGCGCGAAGGCATCTACCGGGAAATGAAACTACGTCGCTTTTACGAAAAGCCTTCAGAGCGCCGCGCCCGCGAACATGCAACTGCTATTCGTCGCGCCCGCAAGCTGGAACGCAAACGCGCAGAGCGTGACGGCACCCGGTAAAACCGGTTCCGAATTTTTCGCAGACAGGATTTGCGATGAAAAAGCCGCCTCATCTGAGGCGGCTTTTATTTTGGATCAGGTCCGTACTTTCACTCTTCAGACGGATCCCCTTCGACAAGCTCAGGACAGGCTTCGATACAATTCCGAGCGTCGCTCGAAACCACTCAGGACGAACCGAGCTTTGGGGGTTACGAGCCGGTGAATAGCCCAAAGGGCCACCTGCGAGAAGGGCCAAGCGCCCCGTCACCCGTGTGACGCCCCCGCCCGCAGGCGTATGGCAAAGCCATACTGCCGTGAGCGAGATAAGGCGACTTAGAGAGCCTTAACGATGTCTTCGACCATCTTCTTGGCGTCAGAAAACAACATCATTGTGTTGTCTTCAAAGAACAGCGGGTTGTTGACACCGGCATAACCAGACGCCAAGGAGCGTTTGATGAACAACACAGTCCCGGCATTTTCAACATCAAGCACGGGCATGCCATAGATCGGGCTGGACGTGTCTGTCTTGGCCGATGGGTTGGTCACATCGTTCGCACCAATAACCAGCACAACGTCTGTCTGCGCGAACTCAGAATTGATATCTTCCAACTCGTACACATCGTCATAGGACACATTGGCTTCGGCCAGCAGCACATTCATATGGCCAGGCATACGACCTGCAACCGGATGAATGGCAAACTTCACAGATACGCCTCTTTCAGTCAGCTCATCCGTCAATTCGCGGATGGCGTGCTGCGCCTGGGCAACGGCCATGCCGTAGCCTGGCACAATGATCAGCGAACCCGCACTCTTGAGGATAAAGGCAGCGTCATCTGCATTACCGCGTTTGACGGGGCGCGTTTCCTCTACGCCATCGGCACCAGCGGCGACTTCGCCACCAAAACCACCCAGCATCACGCTAAAGAAAGACCGGTTCATGGCCTTACACATAATATAGGACAGGATGGCGCCAGAGGAGCCCACAAGAGCCCCCGTAATGATCAGCGCCGTGTTACCCAGCGTGAAGCCAACAATGGCGCCTGCAAAGCCTGAATAGGAATTCAGGATCGCGATCACCACGGGCATATCCGCGCCACCAATCGGGATGATCAGCGTAATACCCATCAGAAAGGCCAGCGCCGTCACAGCCCAGAACCAGGTTGCGTCACCCGTGATAACGAACATGCAGACCAACACAACCGCAGAAATCGCCATCAGCGCATTCAGCGGGTGCTGGCCCTTGAAAACAATCGGCGACCCGGAAATCAACCCCTGCAGCTTGCCAGCGGCAATGATCGAACCCGAGAAGGTAATCGCGCCAATGATAACGCCCAGTGATGTCTCGATGGACGATCCCAGGAAAAGTGCGTTGGTCGTGGCATCAAGGATGTTGAAATCGGCAGGTGACAACACAGCGGCAACTGAAACCAGCACGGCAGCGATGCCACCGAACGAATTCAGAATGCCAACGACCTGCGGCATGTCGGTCATGGGCACGCGCAGCGCCACCACAGCACCAATACCGCCACCCAACAGAATACCGCCGGCAATCATGCCCATGGTTAGGGGATCGGTAATATCGCCAAGGCCAATGATAGTGACGATGATGGCAATGGCCATGCCCAGCATGGACAACAGGTTGCCGGTACGCGCCGTTTCAGGAGAAGACAGGCTGCGAATGCCAACAATGAACAGAACACCAGAAACCAGATAGAGAATCGCTTCTAAATTTGCATCCATGGTTTTTCTCTAATTCTTCTTTTTGTACATGGCGAGCATGCGTTGGGTGACCATAAAGCCCCCAAAAATATTGATGGATGCCAGCACGAGCGCGATGGTCCCCAGAATTTTGGACCCCATAGACGCTTCGGTCAGCAGGGGTACGCCCACAGCGATCAAGGCACCGACAACAACAACACCAGAAATGGCGTTGGACACAGACATCAACGGCGTGTGCAAGGCGGGTGTCACGCTCCAGACGACGTAATAGCCAATGAACAGAGCCAATACGAAGATAGTGAAGCGAAAGATAAAGGGATCAATTGTTCCGACGAGTTCCATGATTACTCTCCTTCACCGACAAATTGTGGGTGTACGATTTTACCGCCAGACGTCAGCAGAATGCCGGTGACGGTTTCGTCTTCCATGTTAAAGGCAAATTCCTTGGTCTCTTCATCCACATGGGGCGACAGGAAATTCACCAGGTTGCGCGCATAGAGGCTGGACGCATCCACAGCCAGATGGCTGGGTACATTCAGATAGCCAATGATCGTGACGCCGTTGTGGACGATGGTTTCACCCGGCACCGTCAGCTCGCAATTGCCACCGGTTTCAGCAGCCATGTCAAAAATGATCGAGCCAGGACGCATGCTTTCGACCATCGCCTTGGAAATCAGCATCGGCGCGGGACGACCGGGGATCAGCGCCGTACAAATGGCGATATCCTGGGTTGCGATCGTTGCGGCGACCAACTCAGCCTGTTTGGCTTTGTATTCGTCGCTCATTTCCTTGGCATAACCACCAGCGGTTTCTGCGTCTTCGGTCTCGTCGCTTTCAACCATCACAAACTTACCGCCGAGCGATTCGACTTGTTCCTTGGCAACCGGACGCACATCCGTAGCACTAACAATAGCGCCCATTCGTTTGGCCGTCGCAATGGCCTGCAAGCCTGCAACACCAGCACCCATCACCAGAACCCTGGCAGGGGCAATCGTGCCAGCAGCGGTCATCATCATGGGCATGGCGCGGCCAAAATGATTGGCGGCGTCGACAACAGCCTTATAGCCAGCCAGGTTGGACTGGGAACTCAGCACATCCATGCCTTGGGCACGCGAAATACGGGGCATCAGCTCCATAGCCATGGCGTTGACGCCAGCGGCAGCATAGGCGTCGATGGCCTCTTTTGTCGTGTAAGGCGCCAACATGGCTATCAGGTAAGCTCCTGATTTGATGAGAGATAATTCGTCGATCTCTCCTTCGCCTGCCAACAGCGGGCGTTGGACCTTCAGGACGATATCTGCATCATCCGCGGTCGCGCTAGCATCGGCACCGATATCGGCACCAACATCTTTATAATCCTGATCGGAAAAACTGGAGCTTTCACCGGCACCCGTTTCTACGACAATGTCAAAACCAAGGGCCATGAGCCTTTTGACGGAGTCCGGCGTTGCCGCGACCCGACGTTCATTTTCCCGGCGTTCTTTCAGTATGGCAATCTTCATGATCTGCTTTCTTTACCTCCCCAGAGGTGGTTTACAGCGAAAATTTGCCGCACTATATCAGACACGCGCCCCACCGCAACTATGCGGATGCTTAGTTTTCTAGGGATTCCAGTTCGTCGATGAAACCCGATATCATCGAAAGGCCGCGCTTCCAGAATTCCGGGTCACTTGCATCCAGCCCAAATGGTGCCAAAAGCTCTTTGTGGCGTTTGGTACCACCGGCGCGCAACAGGTCGAAATATTTTTCGACAAAGCCGTCAGGGCTGTCCTGGTAAACAGCATACAGCGAATTCACCAGGCAATCGCCAAAGGCATAGGCATAGACATAAAAGGGCGAATGAATGAAATGCGGGATATAGACCCAGAAATTTTCATAGTCTGGTGACAGCTCGATCCCCGGCCCCAGGCTTTCGCGCTGCACATCCATCCAGATTTCTGACAGGCGGTCTGGCGTCAACTCGCCCGACCGGCGCTCAATATGCACACGGGTTTCGAAACAATGGAAGGCAATCTGCCGCACCACTGTGTTGATCATGTCTTCGACCTTGCCCGCGATCATGAACTTGCGTTTTTGCGGATCAGTTTCTTGTGCCAGTAAAGCCTGGAAGGTCAGCATTTCACCAAACACACTGGCGGTCTCGGCCAATGTCAGGGGTGTAGACGACATCAACGCCCCCTGGGGGGCGGCCAGCACCTGATGCACGCCGTGACCCAATTCGTGCGCCAGGGTCATGACATCACGCGTACGCCCTTGATAATTCGTCAAAATATAGGGATGCACGGATGGCACAGTAGAATGCGAGAAGGCACCGCCCTGCTTGCCGGGGCGCACGCCAGCGTCAATCCAGCCCAAATCAAAGAAGCGCTGGCCAATGTCGGCCATGTCGGGCGAAAACGCGCCATAGGCCTCTATCACGGTGTCCTGGGCGTCCGACCATGTGCGTTTCGAATCGTCTTCGTTGGGCAATGGCGCGTTGCGATCCCAAAACGGAATCGAGTCCTGTCCGAACCAGGACGCTTTCAATTTGTAATAGCGATGCGACAGGTCTGCGTAGGAATCCTGCACGGCACTGATCAGGGCCTCGGCCACTTCAGGCTCTATCTGGTTATCCAGATGGCGCGATGCCGCAGGGCTGTCAAATTTGCGCCAACGATCTTCGATCTCTTTGTCTTTGGCCAGCGTATTGGTGATCAACGAAAACAGCGGCAGGTTTTGTTTGAACACGGCCCCAAGCGCCAGAGCCGCCTTTTTGCGTGTGGCCCCATCTGGATCACTAAGCAATGCCAGGCACTGTTCCTCGGTCAACGCCTCGCCATCCACTTCGAATCGCAACCCAGCAATGGTTTCATCAAACAGACGATTCCAGGCAGCACGACCCGTGACAGATTTGTCGTGCAACAATTGTTCTGCTTCGTCAGACAATTGATGGTCACGGTACAGCCGCACATTATCAACCCAGGGGGCGTAGTGCGCCAGCGCTGGGTCTGCCATGGCGGTATGCAGCGCATCATCTTCCAGCCGGTTGATCTCGAGGGTAAAGAACAACAACTGAGTGCTGATATCAGTCAGGCGTTCCTGCACGCCCTGATAAAACTGGGCAATGCTGGCGTCGCCCATATGGGTGACATAGGTCAGACCGGCAAAGGACGCGATACGGCCCATCACCTCTTCGCAGGCCTCATATTCTGCGATGGCTTGGCCAAGCTCGGCACCGGTCAGGCCTGTCAGATTGCCTTTGTATCTGGTCTCGAAAGTCGCACAATCCGTCAATAAATTGACGAACGCTGTTTCCAAGTCGGCCGAATCGATCCCCGGATACAGATCATCCAGGTTCCAACGTGGCAGATCGCCCAGATCACCCGGATTAACGTCTGCCTCAGGCGCCATGGACGGCCACCATGTACAGCTCCAACAGGGCTTCTTGTTCCTGCCGGTCTGCTGATTCCATTTTCCGCAGGCGAACAACCTGGCGCATAATTTTTGGGTCAAAGCCGGTGCCCTTTGCCTCGGCATAAACTTCGCGGATATCGGTTGCCAACACGGCTTTTTCTTCTTCCAGTCGTTCAATACGTTCTATCAAAGACCGCAATTGGTCCGCTGCGATGCCACCGACATCTGACATGGGCAAAACTCCTATTTGGTATGAGGTGATTCAAGAAGGGGACAGTATCCCGCGCCAATTAAAATTCAACAACACAATTCAAATTTCAACAACACAATAGTGCTGTACGCCAAACAGGTCTGCATTCGCCGTAATCTCGGCCAGGCCCCGGGCCAACAATCTACCCCAAGTACGGGCTGTTTGTTCGGTGGCCACCCGATCTTGTCGTACTTCGATAACAATATTGGCATAGCCGTGACGACCGCCATGTTCGTCCATTGTATGGCCCAGTATTTTACCAGAATAGGGTTGGTTATCGCCCACGGTCAGTTGGGGGTCACGCCGCAGAAAGTCGAGAAGGGGCATGGCAAGACGCGAATCGCGATTCCACAGCAATCCAATTTCCCAGGGTCGCCCTGCCCCCTGCATAATGGGTGTGAAGCTGTGCACCCCAATGACAATAGGTGTCTGGCCCAGTGCACAGATCTTGTCCCGTTGCTGTGCAATGGCATCGTGAAAGGGTTCATAATAATGGCGTTGCCGGTGGCTGATTTCATCGCGCGACAGGTTCTGGTTCCCAGGGATTTCGATCCCGTCGCTGACTTGCGGCACGAAGCCCGGCTGCTCCGGCGACCGATTCGGGTCGATCAACAGTCGGGAAAAATTGGCGATAATAGCGACTGCATCCAGTCGCTCTGACAGCTCCAGCGTCATGTGACGCGCGCCGATGTCGATGGCGACATGTTGGTTAAAAATGTCGTCGGGCAACCCCAGATTGGCATATTCAGCCGGAATATGCGCCGACGCATGGTCACACATCAAGATGATGGGCGACGCACCACCGACATTGATCAGTGAAATAGGGGTCTCGGTCGGGTCTGGAGCGTTTTCTGAGGGCATATCTTGTTGATTGGCAATCGATTTATCGTGGCAACACTATAACCCGAAAGCCTGCTGTGATAAGTGATGATGACAATTTGAGACGATCAGGAAGACTTATGCTGCGGCAACGAAATATCAGAATTATCGCGACCCTTGGCCCGGCCAGCAGCACACAAGACATGATCAGGGCGCTTTTCGACGCCGGTGCAGATGTTTTTCGGCTGAACCTTAGTCATCTGAAGCCTGGGGACCTAGCGGCCATCCATGCCGACATCCGGTCCGTCGAGGCAGATACAGGGCACCCTATTGGCATTGTGGCCGATCTGCAGGGCCCTAAATATCGCATTGGGGCCTTTCGCACCCACCACGCCCATCTGAAGGCAGGACAAAAGTTCATTCTGGACCAAGACCCAAAGCCCGGCAGTTCGGTGCGGGTGTGTTTGCCGCACAAGGAAATCTTCGCAATCCTGCAGCCGGGCGCTGATATTCTGTTGGACGATGGCAAGATCAGGCTGAAGGCCAAAAAAGTCCTGAAGTCACGCATCGAAGCCGAGGTAATCCAAGGCGGCATCCTGGGCAGTCGCAAGGGCGTCAATCTGCCGAATGCAGCCCTGCGCTCTGAACTGATGACCGATACAGATCGCGCCAGCCTGGCCACCCTGTTGGATTTGGGTATTGAATGGGTGGCGCTGTCCTTTGTGCAAAAGGCGTCCGACGTTCGCAAGCTACGCAAGATTGTCGGCGAGCGTGCCAGCATCATCGCCAAGATTGAACGACCAGAGGCCCTCAAAAATATCGAAGACATTGTCCAGGCCAGTGATGCCGTCATGGTTGCTCGTGGCGATTTGGGGGTCGAGTTGCCGGTTGAGGAAGTCCCGGGTGCGCAAAAACGTATCATCGATGCCGCCAGACGCCATGATCGACTGGTAGTGGTTGCCACCCAGATGCTGGAATCAATGGTGTCAGCCCCTGTGCCGACACGGGCTGAAGTGTCAGACGTTGCCAATGCCATCTTTGAAGGCGCCGACGCAGTGATGCTGTCAGCCGAAACAGCGGCAGGAGAATTTCCCGTCGAGGCTGTTTCTGTCATGGACCGCGTCGGCACCGAGGTCGAACGCGACCATCACTATCGTACCTATATGAATTCCGTGCGGGACGCGCCCGCCGCGACCCGGGCCACGGCCATTACCGCAGCGGCACGCCATGCGGTAGAGGTTTTGGATGCCCGCGCCATCGTCACCTATACGACATCGGGGTCGACGGCTTTGCGGGCCGCACGGGAACGGCCAAACGTCTCTATCATTGCCCTGACACCAAAAATAGAGACCGCCCGAAAATTAACTTTGTGCTGGGGGATCAACAGCATATTTTCTGAAGACGCGACCGATTTCACCGATATGGTTGATAAAGCCTGCAAGGCCGTCCTGGATGGAAAATTCGCCAAAAAAGACGACTATATCGCCATTACGGCGGGCGTCCCCTTTGGGGTGGCAGGACAGACCAATGTCTTGCATCTGGCGAAACTGTAGCCCCAAAAGCAAAACCGCCATACATTGCTGTACAGCGGCGCTTCACAATCAGGTAAACACCTGATTATTCAATTAGTTATTAGCCTTGGCGCGCTTTGAAACGACCTTGGGTCTTGTTGATCACATAGACGCGACCTTTGCGGCGAATGACGCGGCAATCACGATGCCGGTTCTTCAACGACTTTAACGAATTCTTAACTTTCATAGCGGGCTCCCGCACTAGGTAATTTTGTCGGCAACCCCGACACGGCGCGGACCCTATGATTTAGGTGCCCGCTTGTCAACATCCTATCGGCAATGATCGCGCTAGCCTTCGCCGCCATTGCCACCTTCGCCGCCATCGCCACCGCCCATACTATTGCCAGGCCCGGTGCCACCGCCCATGCCATCACCTGCACCGGGGCCGCTTCCATCCATGCTTCCGCCCCCGAATCCCTGGGTGCCAGGTGGGAAACAAACACCTTTATCGGGATCAGTCGGAAATTCCGGGTCGAAGAAAAATTCCCTATTATCGGTTGGCCCCAGACGACCATCGCCCTGCCCATCGCCAAGGCCGGGGCCCTGACCATCGCCACAACCGCCTGCGGGACCTTTGCGCCGCGCCTCGCCAGGAATGGCAAGAACCGGGTCATCTTTGTTTTGGCTGTTGCCAAGCAGAATAACGGCTGCAGCAGCGCCGGCTGCCAATATCATGATGCCATACGTCACCCAGGCCGAAGACCGATCGTCGCCCGAGGCGTTCAGCCGCCGGTACGATTCGGTCATACTCAGGCCATTGATCCGCAGATCCTCGACCTTGGACCCATTGAATTGCAGGTCCAGCAGCGTGGCAATGCCGCGACGATCGCCGAGTTGAACATGGCTGAATTCATAGGGCATGCGCGCGATAATCGACAGCCCCCAAGTCGCCCTGTTGGGTCTGGAGATCGGGCCGCCAAAGGGTACCTTTAAATAGGCCATGCCCGCCGATTCGTTTTCGTCCAATAGGCCGTACATCGTGTCCCCATGCATGCGATAAGATTGCTGCCAGGCAGCCGCCATCGCAACAGATGTCGAACTCATGACAAAGACGACTGCGACAACGCAGGAACATAAGGAACGAAACATTAATTTTTCTCCAACCTATGGGGATGACGGTTAATGGGCCGTCTATTGTTAGCGGCGATGATACTGGTTTTTGGACCTGTGTCACCTCAACTCTGGATGATTCCAGTTCCGATTATTTGCCAATCATCATGTTGATCATCTTCTCCAACCTGGGGCCATAAGGCGGCTTTAACATGGCTGTACCGCCAAAGGCGCCAGCCCGGTATATCGACTTTGCGTGACTGAATGTCTTGAAGCCTGCATGACCATGATAGGACCCCAAACCACTGGGGCCGACGCCGCCAAAAGGCAACTCTTCAATGGCAACATGCATAATCGTATCGTTTTGGGTCATGCCACCAGCCGTAGTCCTCTGCATCACTTTATCGCGGTCGGCTGCATCCTTAGTGAAGTGATACAGCGCCAGCGGACGGTCATGGTCGTTCACATAATCAATCACTTCATCAAGGTTGCTATAGGGTTTGATCGGCAGGACAGGTCCAAATATTTCTTCCTGCATGATGGCCATATCGTCCGTGACATCGAACACCAGGGTCGGTGCGATTTTGCGCTGGTTGCCCAACTCTTCGCCAGCCGGGTTAATCTCTTGCACGCGCGCCCCTTTGGCCTTGGCGTCTTCCAGCAGATTATTGATCCGCTCATAATGCCGGTCCGCCACAATGGATGTGTAATCAGGATTGGCCGCCAGGGTCGGGTACATCTTATGCACTTGGACGGACAGCGCATCAGCAAAGGCTTCGACCTTGCCTTCGGGCACAAAGCTATAGTCAGGCGCGATGCAGGTCTGGCCCGCATTCATTAACTTGCCCATGGCGATAGAACCCGCAGCCTTGTTCAGGTCGTAATCATCACCAATGATGGTGGGGGATTTACCGCCCAGCTCCAGCGTCACCGGCACCATATTTTCTGCCGCCGCCATCATCACCTTGCGGCCTGTGGGCGTAGAGCCTGTGAACATCAAATGATCATATTTCTGGCGGCTGAAGTCAGCGGCAACCTCGGGCCCACCGGTGATGACAGCGACGCGGTCTTGGCCAAAGGCCTCTGCCAGCATTTCCTTCATCAGTTCGGACGCGCCAGGGGTAAATTCTGACGGTTTCAGCATCACCCGGTTGCCTGCCGACAACGCCTGCGCCACGGGGATCAGCGAGAGCTGATAGGCATAGTTCCAGGGCGCCATAATCCCGATCACGCCCAGCGGCTGATAATGGATAAAGGCTTTGCCAGCTTTGAACTGCAGGGCGAGTGGGCGTTTTTCAGACTTCATCCACTTTTTGAGGTGCTTTTTGGCGTGTTTAATCGCGTTCACGGTCGACATGGTTTCGGCGATCAGCGTTTCATGACGGCTGCGATTACCAAAATCTTCGCACAGCACATCGGCCATGCGGTCCTTGTTCTTGATGACCTGCGCTAACAGCGCATCCAGATGGTTGATCCGTTCGTCATGGCTTGGGGGGCCTGCCCGCAAAAAGGCCTGCCGCTGCATGTCCAGAATTGCGCCAAGATCTGCTGGTGTGCTCACGTCCCTACTCCTTACTCTAATTGGGAAACAGGTATGGACACGCAGTGTTGCAGCTTGCTGCGCTTGTGTAAATGCGCCATGGTCTGGCCGAAATTGGCTGATGGAATTGAAATGGCACGAAGCGACTTTAAATTCTTCCACACCATGCGGGTGCGGTATTCCGAGATCGACCATCAGGGTGTGGTGTTCAACGCCCACTACCTGACCTATCTGGATGTCGGGCACACGGAATATATGCGGTCGATGAGGTATAATTACAGTGCCGCCGTCAAAGAAACAGGCATCGACTTTCATCTGGTCAAAGCCACGGTGGAGTTCAAAGCCCCGCTCTATTTCGACCAAGAATTTGACGTCGGCATACGCGTTGCGCGACTGGGCAATACCAGCATAACCATTATCTATGAGATCTATAAGACCGGCACGGATGACCTGGTGGCTTGTGGAGAAAAAGTAGACGTCTGCGTTTATCTGGAAGGGCACAAGCCGGTGCAAATCCCCGAGGGATTCCGTAAGGCCATGGAAGAGTTTGAGGGTAAGGAATTGTCCTAAAGCCTGGCAAGCACGTCCCGCACCAGGACCAACCGGTCATTGCCAAAATACATATCGCTGTCGTTGATATAGATGGTGGGCGAGCCAAAGCCGCCGCGGTCCATCAGTTCCTGCGTATTGTCCTTCAATCTGTCTTTGTTGGCCTGGTCGGCAATGCCATCGAAGAACAGCGCCTCGCCTAACCCGACTTGGCTGCAAATTTCCGCCAGAACAGCGTCATCGGCGATATCACGGTCGTCCCGCCAATAGGCCTCGAACACCTTGGTCGCAAACGGCACGAGGATACCTTGCGCTTCGGCAATAAAACATCCGCGCATGGCCTTGACGCTGTTGACCGGAAAGATGCTGGGCGGATGGTTGACAATAATCCCCGCGAGTTTGGCCCACTGCTTCAGATCTTTGCTCAGATAATTTGCCTTGGACGGGATCATGTTCTCCCGCATTTCGTAGACGCCGCCATTGATGGCGTTGAAGACCCCACCCACCAGAATGGGTCGCCAAATGATATCGACGCCAAATTCGGCAGCTATTGGCTGGATATTGGTGAAGCCCAGATAGGTCCAGGGGCTGGAACAATCGAAGAAAAATTCTAGCTTTATCATCAACGGTGCCTCTGTAGGTCCTCTGTCCGCCCCAGACCATACCGGTTAACCATATAGAAAACGAGGGCGATCGCCAGGGCCAGATAGACCATGCTGCCAATGACGACGGCCTGCACACTGATCCCCCAATCGAACATTACACCCATGGTATAAGGCGCCAGTGCCGAGGCAATCATGAAGACAGAGCTGTTAACCGCCCGCACCGTGCCAATGTGCCGTGCCCCAAACATCGCAGGCCACATCGACCCGCCCACAGGCACGCCGGCCCCCAAGCCAAAACCCGCGAGGCCCATATAGAAATAGGCAGCAATGTGGCTGTCAAACAGGACAATGCAAGATAGCCCCAACAACACCAGAATATGGTGGGCTGGCATAAAGGGTTTCACGCCGTATTTGTCGACCAAATTTCCCATGGCCATCGTCGAGATGAAACTGCACCCGGCAAAGGCAATGAAGGCCTCGGGCAGGGCAGAGTCGGGCCATCCTTTTGCGTCTGTCAAAAACTGCCGATGAAAAATCAGCCCCGTCATGATGAACGGCATGGACACAGACAGCGGCATAATCATGAAGTAGCGCGGGTCGCGCAGCATGACGCGGCGGACCCAGCCTTTGTCAGTACCGGTCTGGGCGGCAGCTGTCTCAAGCCCCTCTTCAGTTTCTGTCAGGAATTTTTTGTGGCGGTCGCCGTGACCTACCAGCAGCCACATGGTCAAAGGGATCAGCACGATGATAAGGAAAATACCGTTGGTGAACCAGGCATCGCGCCAACCCAGGGCAGCAACCATCGTAAAGGCGATATAGGGAAAGCTGGTCTGCGCCAGCGACATGCCCATCGAGGCCACCGACATGGCCTTGCCGCGCTCTTTCTCGAAATAGCGGGCCATGCTTGTATAGGACGCATGCACCATCAGGCCCTGCCCTGACAGGCGCAGCAAGAAGAAAGCAAAAAACAGAACCCCGACATTGGGGGCAAAAGACAGGGTGAAGCTCCCGGCAATTAACCCCAGGCAAACCAGAACAGTGAACAGGCGCAGGTCCACATCGTCGATTTTGCGGCCAATCCAAGCCATCAAGCCACCAGCCAAAAGCGTCGCTGCCGAAAAGAACAGCCCGACATCACCGTGGCTCAGGTCAAATTCAACCTGCAAATCGGCGACAAATTCGGCAATAAAATAGGTTTGTCCAAAGCTGGAAAAAAACAGCATCACGAACCCAAAGCCAAGAAAGCGCGGATTCGACAGAATGAAGGTCAGGTAATTCATGAAACGGGCGATCAGAAAAAGTAGTAATAGATGTGTTGTCGTGTTGGTCGTGGCATAAATAGGCCAACCTTCCTTTGATGTATAGAGAGACCCATGACGGCCATTCCTGAAAAAATGACGGCCAATCCTGAAAACATGACGGCCAATCCTGAAACCTGGCGCTACTTTGAAGATCTGATCATTGGCGAACGATCAACGTCCAAGACCATGATTTTAGACAAGGACAAGATGGTGGCCTTTGCCCGGGAATATGATCCGCAGTTCTTCCACGCCGATGAAGAAGCCGCCGCAGGCCACAAAGTGTTTGAGGGCCTGACATCCAGCGGCATCTATACCGCTGCCCTGTGGCGCATTCTCGACCATGATATCTTTTCAGATGTTGCCTGGGTATGCGGCCTGGGTTGGGACGAGGTGCGCTGGCGCAAGCCTCTGCGGCCTGGCGATGCAATCTATGCCACGGCCGAGGTCATCGAAAAACGACCCTGGAAGAAGGACGACACAATTGGCCGCGTGACCATACGCCACGAACTGGTGAACCAGCATGGCGACATCGTCTTCCATTATTTTGGGGACAGTTTGGTGAACCGCCGTCCGGCCTAATCGTCGCCCTTCAACAACCAGCCAAACACCATGGTCGCCACCATGGCACCAACAAGCTGCATGACAATAAACATGGGCACATCGACCATCTGAATGCCGGCAAATGTATCGCTGAGACCCCGGGCGATAGTCACAGCCGGGTTGGCAAAGGACGTCGACGACGTGAACCAATAGGCCGAAGTGATGTACAGGCCGACCGCATAGGGTACAGCGTCGGCCCGAAAACGCAGGCAGCCCAGGATCGTCGCCAGCAAGCCGAAAGTTGCGACGAATTCACCGACATATTGGCCCAGCCCCGTCCTGACAATGGTGCTGTCCTGAATCAGCGGCAGCCCGAACATTAAGTGTGCAACGACAACCCCCAGCACGCCGCCAATGACTTGGGCAGCTATATAGGCCCTGCCGTCGGTGACGCTGATCTGTTTGCTGATTAAAAAAGACAGGGTCACAGCGGGTTGAAATGCCCCCCGGAAATCGGCCTAAATATCAGGATGAGGACTGTCAGGGCGGCACCCGTGGCAATGGCATTGGCCAACAAGGCAAGGCCATCATTCCCACCGGATGGATTGTCCGCCATGATGCCAGAGCCGACGACCGCGGCCAGCAAAAAGAACGTGCCGATGAATTCGGCAGTCAATCGGCGGGACAGGTTCATGTGACAGAGGATTCCAATTTAGCGCCAATGCTAAGGCGCAAGTCGGGCCCACTGACCCCGTCGATGGGGACATCCATCAGCGCTGTCACAAAGGCCATTATCTGCTCGTACACATCCATGAAGGCGACTTTGATGGCCCCGTCATCTGCCTCGGCTGCCGGGTCGGGGAAGCCCCAATGAAACTGTTGTGGGGTGCCGGGCCAGACCGGGCAGGTTTCGCCCGCCGCCTGATCACAAAGCGTGATCACCAGGTCGACTTCTGGCGCTGATGGTGTTGTGAATTCATCCCAGGACTTCGACCGCGTATGGGCCACATCGTCATAGCCCAGCACCTTGAGCATCGCCACCGCATAAGGATTGACCACACCTGTTGGATTGCTGCCGGCGCTAAAGGCCTGGAAGCGGCCTTCGCCCAACCTGTTCAGGATGGTTTCCGCCATAATGCTGCGGGCTGAATTGCCGGTACAAAGAAACAGAACATTGATCATGGGCTGATACTGCAATCCTTAGAAGCCAAAGAAAAGGGCCGCCCGGACATTATCCAGACGGCCCTGATATTACTGTGATGTGATGCTTTGAGGTCGGTTAGATAATCTGACCAACCATGGCACCCGAATAGCCATTGGCATCATGCACGACAGCGCCATTGATCATCACCGTATCGACACCCGTGGGGTGCCGGACATAACGGTTGGCATTGCCGGGGAAGTCATTGACGAATTCTTCTTCACCCCGATCGATGGTTTTTGGATCAAAGATCACAATATCGGCGGCCATGCCTTCTTTCAGCAAACCACGGCCCTTGATGCCCCATGCTTCGGCGACCTCGTGGGTCATACGATAAACCGCACGTTCCAGCGTCATATCGCCGCGTTCACGGACATATTTGGACAGAATGTGACAGGTATCACCGGCACCCGCGAACTGGGCAATATGCGCACCTGCGTCAGAGGCACCAACATGGCACAAGGGGTGATCCAGGATTTTGGCGACATAGTCTTCGTCACCGTGGATCGCGCCTTTTACCTGAAACTCGGTCTTCAACCCGTCCGCGTTTGCCAGGTCAAGCACGACACGGCCAATAGACACGCCCCGCTCAGCGGCAATTTCGCTAACCAGCCGACCTTCGCAGTCCTTGTTTTCTTCGGTATAGACTTCGCCAACCCACATATTGGCGGCAATGGGAAACTGATCCATGGCCACAATCATCTCGTCCTGATTTTCGGGGTCACCATAGCTGGCAATGCGCTCATCAATCGGCATTTTGTGATGCTTGCCCCAACTCGGCATGCCCATCAGCAACATGGAATTTTCTGACAGACGCATGTTGAGATCAAAAGGCCGCGGCATGGACTGGCCATAGACTGTCGCACCATCGGCGTTGACTTCTTCCAGCTTGTCGAGGCTTTCGCGCCACAAGTCACTGATGGGGCTGTAGATGATTGGCGCCAAAGTGCACATGATGCCGGCTTCTTTTGAAATTTCGGCCAGCTCTTCGATGCACTTGATCTGTTCGCCCGGCACAATGAAGTTTGGCACGGTCTGCATAACACCGCGGCCGGTTTCAGCCATGGCCTTGGCCAGGGCAACCTTTTCGCGATAATCAGCAAGGCGGCTAGGCACTGGTTTGAAGTTTTCATCAACGTCCACATAAGACGTCGACAGGCCAATGGCGCCCGCATTCATGGCTTCCTTCAAGAGTTCGCACATGCGGTCGAGTTCTTCATCTGTGGAAACACGTTCCTGCGAATCGTCGCCCATGACGTAATAGCGCAGGGTAGAGTGGCCCACCATAGCGCCAACATTGATGCCCAAGCCATCGCGCACAAAGTCGAGATATTCTGGGAACGATTCCCAAGACCAGGGCACGCCCTCGTCGAATGTTGCGTTGCCAATATCTTCGATCACGCGGAACATCGAAACCAACTTGTCGGATTCTTTCTTGCCTTTAACTGGGGCCACGGACAGCGAGCAATTGCCCATGATAACGGATGTACAGCCATGTTCGATAGAAGGTGTCGCCAGTTTGTCCCAACAGATCTGCGGGTCATAATGGGTATGGATATCGATAAAGCCTGGTGACACAACCTGGCCCTTTGCATCAATGATGCGATCGGCGTCGATAGTGACGTCGCCAACACCGGTGATTTTGCCGTCTTCAATGGCAACATTGCCCTCAAATGGGGCATTACCAGAGCCATCGACAATAAGGGCGTTGGTAATTAGAATTGATCCCGTGCTCATGCGTGAGTTCTCCTAAATTGTGCGGTTCGTCGCGGTATAGATTCGTTTCAGACCGGCGATCATATAGAGGGCACCGATTAGTTGCAAATGCCGTCTAGTCGTCTTCCCGCTCGAGGGGTGCAACCCACATATAGATCTTGTGATCAGCCCTGCTACCGGGGGAAGCTGGCATGGTCACCAATGTTTGCTGGCGAATGCCGGGTAGCGCGTATTGGTGGCTGATGATGCGGGCACCCGGTCGCATCACCATCAATTGCGGCACGAGTTTGCGGTTCATGGCGGGGCTGAGGTAAAGCGTCACGACATCGGCGTCCGACAGGTCCGCACTGAACAAATCATCACCGCGCACCTGCACCAGTGACTGCACCCCCGCCTCTTGGGCCTTGTGTATCGACAAGGCGATCAATTGCGGGTCGATTTCGTAACCAATACTGAGCGCCCCGTAGTCGCGGGCCGCACCGATCAGAATGCGCCCGTCGCCCGAGCCTAGATCGTACAATTTCTGTTCGGCAGACAAATTGGCAAGACGCAACATTTCTGCCACCACGGGCATAGGCGTGGATGCAAACCCAATCGCAGGTCCCGGTGGCAGGCCTGCGGTCTGGCCATTTTGCGGGCCCAACCCGCGGGCATCTGCCAATGGCACCGACCATACATAAACCGTATGAACAGTATCCGGGTCGCTCCTTGGTTTTACCTGGATGATCTTCTCTGGCACCTGGTCTGGCAGGACAAAGTCATGACTGATGATCAATGCGCCCGGTTTCATCTCGCGTAATTGTGGCAACAATTGCGCGTTCAATGCCTCGCTAAGGTAAAGCGTGACGACATCGGCCTCTGCCAGATCGAGCGTAAAAATATCGGCCTGGTCGATGCGGACCATATCGCCAACACCCGCTGCATCAACATTGGCCCGCGACAATGCAACCAGCGCATCATCCAGCTCAAACCCAATGGCGCGCCCGCCATATTGCAGACCGGCCTCGATGACAATACGCCCGTCACCTGATCCCAAATCGTAGAGGACCTGACCAGGCTGCAGATTTGCCAGCTCTAACATGCGGTCAACCACATCGTCCGGGGTCGATACAAAATCGCTGGGGATTGGCATGGGTTCGTCAATCGGCGGGTCCGAAGACAGGCTTTCCCACAGGCCCCAAGTGACCAGCCCTGCAGCAATTGCGGCCGCTCCAACCAAAATTTTCTTCGATATTGTCATAGTGACATGGACCATTACCTGATCAGACTGATGGATCAAGGATGGTCTGCTATTTTCTGGCGAATTCCAGCACCTGGGAACCCGCATAGCCATCGCAACAATATGCCGCATTTGGGCCTGTCATTCGCCGCTTGCGATGCTGAATCAATTCTGAGAGTCTTGCCGCATGGGTATTCTTTCCAAGTTTCCTGCACATCCTGTATTTATCGCCCTGCTCTTCTGGCTCAGCCCCTATGAGCAAAACTGGACCGAACTGATTTTCGCTGAGACATGGCGATCAGGCGTTTTTCTTGTTGTTGCTGCAGCCATTCTGACAACACTCATCTGGGTTTATACCAAGAACTGGGGGCGGGCGGGATTGGCCGCCTCCTTAATACTATTTGCCATTCTGTTCTATGGGGAGCTGTTCGACAGTCTCTACATCACTTCAGGCGGCATCTTGTCCAACTTCTGGTTTGCCACAGGATGGATTGGGCTACTGGGCTTTTTGATTGTCGGGGTTTTGCGGGAAAATTCAGATTTCAAATCCTTTACCCTGCTGCTGAATGTGATGCTATTCGTGGTTCTTTTGCCACCAACTCAGCATCTCATGAGCAAGTCATCTGGTGATTTTTTGATCCCCCAACCTGCTGATTATCTTTCCGACAGTGAACTTGCTACGCTGGAAGATTCGGGCAGGAATGTCGAAGACAAGCCCGATATCTTCTTCCTGATCTTTGACCGCTTCGCCAGCGACGAAACACTGTTAAACCGCTATGGATATGACAATTCCAGTTTCTCAGACGCCCTACGTCGCCAGGGTTTCTATGTGGCAGACGAAGCACATGCGAACTACACAAAAACAGCGTTCTCGCTTGCATCCAGCCTGAACCTTACCCATCTTGACTTTCTGTCAGAGAAAATTGGCGAAGGATCCGGCGACTGGCGCCCAGCCCATTCGATGATTAGAAACCATCAGGTCGGGAAGTATCTGGTAGACCGAAACTATCAGTATCTCCATATTGGCTCTGCATGGGGTCCCACGCGGAAAAGCGCTTTGGCGCATGTCAATTATTCAGGGGCCACCCCCAACCACAAAACCCGCGAATATCTCAACGAGTTCGAGTTGTACATTCTAAGCGATACTCTGATAGATCGCATTGTCGACAACAGAATTACAGGACGCCGATCTAATTTGTTCCGACGCCAGTACGAAAGGGTCAAACTGAAGTTTGACTATTTGCGATCAATCCCCCAGGACAATTCACCTCGGTTCATCTTCGCCCACCTGCTGTTGCCCATTCACCCTTCGTGTTTCAGGCTGACGGTAGCTTTCTGCCACCAGAACAGCTGATGTACACAACAAATGATGCCAACTATATCAATCAGTTGAAATATGGGGCCGATGAAATCCTGAAATTGGTCAACATTCTTCTGCGAAGAAATCCGCAACCCGTGATCATCATTCAGGCTGATGAAGGACCCTTTCCGGATCGATACAGGCTTGACGAATTGACCTTCGACTGGCGCGAAGCAACCGACGACGAATTTAGACAAAAGTTTGGCATCCCGACTGCCTACTATTTCCCTGATCGTGACTATGCTGCGTTGCACCCCCGTATCACGCCCGTAAACACGTTCCGCATTTTGTTCAGCAAATATTTTGGTGCCGATCTTCCCCCTCTCGCCGACAAAAGTTATTCCATCACGTCGGACAATGATTTGTATTCACTATTTGAAATTACGGACAAATTCAGAACACACGATGGTGACAAGCTAAATCCGTAATTTTAGTGATTCGCGAATCAAAATTTCCTAATGTGGTCATTAACATGTGCCTGAGCTGGCCCGCATAGACCAAAAGTGAGGATTTTCATGAGATATATCAGTCATTTGCTTGCGACCACTATGGTTCTCTCTGTCACAGCTATTGCACCGGCGCAGGCGTATCTTGATCCGGGGACCGGCAGCATCATCCTGCAGCTCATACTGGGCGGTGTCGCAGGTGTCATGGTTGTCATGAAGCTGTACTGGCATCGCTTGCTGTCTTTTTTTGGTCGTGGGGACAGCTCCTCAGACGCTGACGAATAAGGCACGCTATTGTCTCCCATCAAGGCAGAGGCCGGGTCGTTTCGCGACCCCAGCGGCCGGATATATATCAAAGATGACCAGGTTTTCCGAACCATCATGCCGGTAGCTGCAGATGATTATGAAGCTGTCCGCGCGACCGGATTGATCGAGGAATTAGGCGATAGAGGCTGGTTAATCGGCGCCACCGAAGTCGCAATAGATGCTCTGGAATCTGTTGCTACCGACGCTAGCTATGTTGTCGAACACCCCAAAATACCCTTCATCTCGTACCCGTATGAATGGCCTTTCCCTGCCCTGAAGGCGGCTGCATTACACCATCTTGATGTCCACCTGGCCGCTATGGAAAAAGGCGTCACCCTGTCTGACGCGTCCGCCTACAACATTCAGTTTATTGGCACCCAGCCTATCTTCATCGACTTATTGTCCTTGCGTCCCTATCAGGACGGCGAAATTTGGGGTGGGCATCGGCAGTTTTGCGAACAATTCCTGAACCCATTATTGCTGCGCGCTAAACTGGGCCTGGTACATAATCATTGGTATCGGGGCACCCAAGAAGGCATTCCCGCAGCGGATTTGCGACGCATGTTGCCCCTTCGCAAAAAACTGTCCCGCAATGTCCTGCTTCATGTGGTGGCACAGTCAGCACTGCAAAACTCTTCAGCTACCCAGGCAAAAAATAGCGAGCAGACCATAAAGACAGGCCGCCTGCCCAAGGCATCCATGGTGCGCATGTTAGAGGGTCTCCGCCGTTGGATTTCGACGATGGAGCCAGCGGATACGGGCAAGACAATCTGGCAGGATTACGCCAACGCGCATTCCTATTCCGACGAGGAAGTCCGCACAAAGCAAAATCTGATCGCAGAATTTGTCCGCACAACATCCCCCCAAACCGTCTGGGACCTGGGGTGCAATTCCGGTGACTATTCCCAGGTCGCCATTGACGCCGGGGCCAAGCGGTCTATCGGTTTTGATGTTGACCAGGGCGCGCTCGAGGCTGCTTTTGCACGCGGTCAGGCGGATGGTCTGGATATATTGCCCTTGTTCTTTGACGCCGCAAACCCAACCCCCAATCAGGGTTGGAATCAGGCGGAGCGGCAAGGCATGTCAGAACGCGCAAACGCTGATGGCATAATGGCATTGGCTTTCATCCACCATCTGGCAATTGCGCGAAATATCCCGCTTGATGATCTGGTGGGCTGGTTGATGGGGCTGGCCCCAACGGGCGTGATAGAATTTGTTCCCAAAGAAGACCCAATGGTCAAACAATTGTTGCGCCTGCGCGAAGACATATTCCCGGACTACACTCTCGACGCGTTCCGACATCACATCACTAAACGCGGTCGTATTGTTCAGGACACGCAGGTTTCAGCCGCCGGACGCCGACTGATACAGTTCGAGCGCAAGCCAACCTAGGACGCCACCCGGCCAAACCACTAGTCGTCGCCCAGTCGATCAAAATTCGGCGGACGTCGTTCGACATAGCTTTTAACCCCTTCGACCGCATCCGCGCGCAGCAGGCTGGCCTCTTGCAGGGCATGGGCCTGTCGCAGGGCCGGGCCAAATTCGATACCCAGATTGTCGTACACAAGCCGCTTTGTGTCCTTCAACGACGCAGGTGACACGTTGGCCGAGAGTTCCCTGACATAGTCTTGTGCGGCGGCCAACAGGGCATCGTCTTGCGTCAAATATTCTACCAGGCCCATTTCGTAGGCCTGTTGCGCATCGATTTTTCTGGAAGACCATAAAAGATCGAGCGCCCGGCCCGCGCCCATCAGCCGGGGCAATATCCAGGCGCTGCCATGTTCAGATATCAATCCCCTTTTGGAAAATATTGTGGTGAAGGCCGCGCTTGTGCCAGCAAATCGAATATCGCTGAGGGCGGCCAACACAAAGCCACCGCCTGCGGCCACGCCGTTAACAGCAGCAATGATCGGTTTTTCTATCCCCAATAGGTAAGTAAACAAGCCCGGCAGATCATCATTTTCCACCCCTTGTTCCCGGTCTGGCTGGCCGGGGGCAGACGCCTGAGCCAGTACTTCGGCATCCAACCCTGCACAAAAGCCGCGGCCCGCACCGGTGATGACGATACCAACCACGGACTTATCGGCTGCCGACCGCTCAATGGCGTCCCGCAGCTCGGCCAGCATGGCGTAGGTGAAGGCGTTGAGTTGATCGGGCCGATTCAGCGTGATGGTCGCGACCGGATCATCAACGGTATAGAGAATGTGGTCATACATGGCAGTGCCTCTATGGTGCACCGCCCTGCGTTACAACTTTCGGAACGGAGGTTCCGAGGCGGCATTGGATGGCAATTATCTTCATCCAATTTGGCGGCCAGTTCCATGATTATTACCAGCCCCGACATTCACGTGTTGGGTTCAAAATCGCCAATAGGGTTATTTGAGGGAAGAACCAGATGGTGGGCGTGGCAAGGATTGAACTTGCGACCCCCTCGATGTCAACGAGGTGCTCTCCCACTGAGCTACACGCCCCATCTAGGTTTCGGGGGCGGACTATAGCCAAATCGCGCCGCAGTGCAAGAGCGGGTTCGCCGTTTCAGATCAAAAAACACTGCCTGAGGCCAACAGCCTGTAAATCATGATTTGCGGGGGCCAACATGCTTCGTTGTTTTCGTGGCAAATTCCGCCATAATGCGGACACTTGTTGGAGACAAAGTGACCACAATGACGGCACCAGAAACTGCAGTACAAATAGCTGAGGACGCCTTGGCCCCAACGGTCGCAGCCGACGGTCATGCGCCTTTCATTGTAACCTATCCAACCCAGCAAAAAGCACCCTTCGTGTTTTCATCCCCGCACAGCGGACGGCACTACCCGGCCGACTTTATCGCCGCGTCTGCTCTGGACCGCGCGACCCTGCGCGCCTCTGAAGATATCTTTGTCGACCAATTATTTTCGATGGTACCGGCGATGGGCGCCCCGATGATTGCCGCTGAATATGCCCGCGCCTATCTGGACGTAAACCGTGAACCGTGGGAGCTGGACCCAAAGATGTTTTCAGACCCCCTGCCAGACTATGTCAATGTCCGGTCGGGTCGGGTTACGGCGGGACTGGGCACCATCGCCCGTGTCGTTGCCCTTGGCACCAATATTTACAAAGACAAGATGCCCTTCGCAGATGCCAAGTGGCGGGTCGAGAATGTCTACCAGCCCTTTCACCAGACGATGGAATCCCTGGTCAATAAAACCATCGACAGTTTTGGCCATTCGGTGTTGATCGACTGTCACTCAATGCCGTCGTCGGGCAGCTCATTTGGCGACATGCCGCTGCGCACCAAAGGCGCAACCGCAGACTTTATTCTGGGCGACCGACACGGCAAAAGCTGTGCGCCCACGTTAATGGCGGTGGCCGAGGATGTGCTGAAGTCTTTCAATTATCGCGTCGTGCGGAACGACCCCTATTCTGGTGGCTTTAACACAAGACAATATGGTCAGCGCGACAAGGGCCAGCAAGCCATGCAGATCGAGATCAACCGGTCGCTTTATGTCGATGAAAAAACCCTGACCAAGACCGACCATTTTGACGTGCTGCAACAGCACCTGTCGGCAATGGTCACGGCGCTTTTGGATATATCGCCGGATGCCCTATCTGCCGACTAAAGGGTACTTCACAAAAAAAGAAGCCACTCCAGTTGAACTGAAGTGGCCCAAGTTTAGGGAGGAAACGCCCACGAAGGGCATTACCTGCGAGCTATTCGCTCTAACAGGTAACGGTGCTGATATTAGACATTTCGCGGAAATTTTCAAGGATTGAATCTTTTTACCTTGGAATATCAATTGGTTACCACAACCTTGCCTGTTGAAGATCTGTTGGTCACCGACTCGATTGCGGCGACCGCATCGCGCAGCGGATAGGTCTTTGAAACAAATGGCTGAATCTTCCCTTCCGACAGCCATTTCATCAGAGTTTTATAGGCCTCACGCGTGACATCCGGGTGCTTTTCTTCGTAGGGTCCGCGGTTGAATCCGATGATGTCAACATTCTTCACCATAACGTGATTAGAGGGAATCTGCTGAATCGTGCCCCCTGCGAAACCAATAACCAGAATTCGCCCCTCGAAATTTACGCAACGCAAGGACGCCTCAAACACATCGCCGCCAATGGGGTCATAGATCACATCGGCACCCCGGCCATCAGTGTACTCTTTGACTTTTTCGCGGATATCCTCGGTCAGGTAGTCGATCAGGTGCTCGGCTCCGGCGGCTTGCGCGATCTTGAGTTTGTCGGGCCCCCCGGCAGTGGCGATGATTGTCGCACCTAATTGTTTGCCGATCTCGACCGCCGTCAGACCGACGCCGCCGGCGGCCCCATGCACCAACAAAACCTCGCCTGCCTGCAGCCTGGCACGATGCACGATGGCCAGGTAAGACGTGCCATACGTCACCGCAAAGCTGGCGGCCGCCACATAGTCCATGGTCTCGGGTAACAGGGACAACTGGCGCTCGTCTGCCACCAGTTCTTCGGCATAACCGCCACTGCCTGCCATGCCCATCACCTTATCCCCAAGGCTGAAATTAGTGACACCCTCACCCAGGGCAATGACGTCACCGGCCACTTCAAACCCCGGTGTAAAAGGCAGACTGGGCTGCGATTGGTACTTACCCGCCGTGACCAGACTATCGGCAAAATTGACGCCGCAGGCACGCATAGCAATCTTGACCTGGCCGGGCCCAGGTTCAGGCACCGCAACATCTTCCATCTTCAGAACCGACAGATCGCCAAATTCTCGACACATCAATGCCTTCACGCAGGCTCTCCTTCACAACACTTCGCCGCACATCGCCACACTATGGCGCATAAGGGGCAAAGACGACAATGGCCAACCAGTAAGACAATGGCCATGCAACAAAATAACAGCGATTGCTGGCGGCCATATTCCTTTGTGCAGCAATTCCCGCTACAACGTCATCTCAACGGGTGCGGAAACAGGGATTAAAAAACACATGGCCAATCGACCTGACAATGCAGAATTGATTGCCTTTGCGCACAAATTAGCCGACGCCGCCGGCGAGGTGATCCGACCCTATTTTAGGGCTCTGAAGGTGGTCGAGAACAAATTGGAAGATGGCTTTGATCCGGTGACCAAAGCCGACAAAGACGCCGAAGCCGCCATGCGTGCGCTGATAGAGGCCACCTATCCGGACCACGGCATTCTGGGCGAAGAATACGGCAACAAACCTGCAGGCACTGGTGGGTTAACCTGGGTGCTGGATCCAATCGACGGCACGCGATCTTTCATTGGCGGCTTTCCGACATGGGGCACACTGATAGCGCTTAATGCTGGTGCCGCGCCGTTTATTGGCATCATGGACCAATCTTTTACCGGCGAGCGCTTCCTCGGCACCCCCGACGGGGCGTTCCTGGGCGACCAGAAATTGTCTGTCCGCAGCTGCGCGTCCCTTGAAGAGGCCGTGTTGTATTCCACCACCCCAGACATGTTCCACCAGCCGGGTGAGATGGCAGCTTTTCAGCGGGTAGAGAAAGTTGTGAAGTTGCGGCGATTTGGCGGCGATTGTTATGCCTATTCGATGATGGCGCTGGGCTTCGTTGATGTGATTATCGAATCGTCGATGCAGCCTTATGACATCCAGGCGCTGATCCCCATTGTTGAAGGCGCTGGTGGGTTTGTCTGTAACTGGCAAGGACAGCCCGCCCATGACGGTGGGCAAATTCTGGCCGCTGGTGACAAGCGAGTGCTGGACCAGGCGCTTGGTCTTTTGCAAGGCTAGGGCCTTTTACGGGGCTAGCCCCGGGCTTCAAAAAACCGATCAAACAGTGCCCATATCTGGTCCCGATAGACATCTTGTTCGCGCAATATCTCGTGTGCCGAGCCTTCAATGCGAAAAAAGTGGGCAGTATTCATCCGATCATAGACCCAATTTTGCACCGCATTGCTGACAACGACGTCACTGCCCGCCTGAACGATATAGACGGGCACCACAATGGCCTTCAAATAGCGTTCATCCCGAGTGAGGCGAATGGATCGAAAAGCCGCGCGCAACCAACCCCAAGTGGCACCACCCGTTCGCAATTCCGGATTGGCGTCCAATTGTCGGTGTTCTTCCTCGAATCGATCCGGGTCTTTCGACAGCCTATTGCCTTCGAATTGTCGATGGCCGGGGCCATAGTCTGACCGATCAAAGGAATAGTCTTTGGATTTGCCAATTATGCTCGCCGCCCAAGACAACACGGTCGTTGCGGCAGCCGTGCCGGGCCAGGTGCTGATACCGAACATAGGGGCGCATAAAATGGCCCCTTCAACGCCGAAGCGGTCGTCGTGCAAATAGCGTAAGGCCAGGTGCCCCCCCATAGAATGGGCAAACAGATAAACAGCCCCATCAATTTTTGGCCGGACAATCTCGGTCATCAATTGAATGAGATCTTTCACATGAAGATCAAAATCTTCGATATGGACCTTTTGGCGGTTCGGTAGCGGCCGTGTCGACAGCCCCTGCCCGCGCCAATCCATGGTGAAAACCGCGTGACCACGCTTTTGCAGGTCCTCCACGGTCTCGAAATGCTTTTCGATACATTCCCGCAAGCCATTGAGGAAAACAATGGTCGGTTTGTCACTGTCCCCAGGCCAATAGGCATAGCGGATATCGACGCCGTCGGGCGTGTGCATATAGTCAAAGATGGCACCGGGTGGGACGGGACGCATGACTACGACTTTGCCTCTTCCAGTTGCTCGCGTTGGTCTTCCAACATCAGCCACTGGTCCTGCTTGGTGTCGATATCTTGCTTTGCCGCTTCCAATTGTTCAGCCAGGGTCGTGATCTTGTCGACGGCGTTGCCGTGAAACCCTGAATCGCCAATTTTGGCCTCCAGGTCCTGAACCAGGGACTCCAGATCGTCGATTTCATCCGGCAGGATTTGCAACAATCGCTGATCTTTATAGGTCATTTTGGTCGGCTTGCGGTTGGCTTTGGCTTTTGAAGCCCTTTCAGTTTTTGCCGCTTTGACAGCAATTGCCTCGACGTCATTGGAGGCAAAGCGATCGCCGCGCTGGAGGATCATGTCTGAATAGCCGCCGGCATATTCCCGGACTTTGCCATCGGGGTCAAAGCTGATGACGCTGGTGACCAGGCGATCCAGAAAATCCCGATCATGGCTGATCAGGATCAGCGTGCCGTCATAATTGGTCAGCAGATCTTCAAGCATATCCAGCGTATCCATATCCAGATCGTTGGTCGGTTCATCAAGGATCAGCAGATTAGACCTCTTGGTCAGTGCTTTGGCCAGCAACAAGCGGTTTCGCTCTCCCCCTGACAAAGTGCCCACAGGTTGGCGCGCCTGTTTTTCGTCGAACAGAAAATCCTTCAGATAGGCCACCACATGGCGCACGCGCCCCTGGACCAGCACCGAATCGCCACCGCCGCCATTTTCCTTATCGACCAGGGTTTCCCACAAGGTGAATTTAGGGTTCAGGGTTTCGCGGTTTTGGTCGAAATAAACCATCTCGACACTGTTCCCGATTTTCACGCGGCCGGTATCAGGGGCCAATTCGCCGGTCAACAAGCGCACCAAAGTGGTTTTGCCCGCCCCGTTAGGGCCAACCAGTCCAATGCGGTCACCGCGCATGATACGGGTCGAGAATTCCTCGACGATGACGTTGTCGCCGAACGCTTTTGATATCGCCCGCGTTTCGATGACTTTGCGACTGGCCGGCGGGCCTTCGTCCCAATCTATTTTAGGGGCCGACAGAGTATTGATCTGCTTGGCGCGTTGTTCCCGCATTTTGTACAGGTTACGCAAACGACCCTGATTGCGCTTGCGTCGCGCCGTCACACCAGTCTGCAGCCAGGAATTTTCCTCGGCGATACGTTTTTCCAGTTTTGAGCGTGCCACCAATTCTGCTTCACGCACTTTTTCTGACCATTCGTCAAAATGTTCATAGCCGCGGTTGCTCAGGCGCATCTGCCCGTGCTCCAGCCACAAGGTCTTGTTGCTCATCTGCCGCAGGAAGGCCCGGTCATGGCTGATCATCAACATCGCGGCCTGGTTTTGGCGCAAAAAACCTTCCAGCCATTCAACGGTGGCAATATCCAGATGATTTGTCGGTTCGTCCAACAACACGATATCAGGGTCACCAACAAAGGTCTGGCCCAACGCCGCCCGACGAAGGCCCCCGCCTGACAGCGTCGTGGTAATGGCGTCGCCATCAAGACCCAGAATCCCAAGCAGATCCCGCACCCGATATTGCCGCAGGTCGCGTTCGTCATCATCCAGGCCATCTTCGATAAAGGCAGCCACTGTCTGGCCAGGCGGCACCACGGGTTCCTGCCGCAAATAGGCAATTCGCGTGCCGGGTTGGATAAACCGATGGCCTTCGTCGAGGTCCTGAGTGCCAGCGAGCGCTTTTAACAGGGTGGTCTTACCTGTGCCGTTTCTGCCGACAAGGCAAATGCGGTCACCGGGCTGGATACCGATATCCACCCCGGAAAAAAGTGGCTTTTCACCGAACCTTACGGATGCGTTTCTGAGTGCGAGTATTGGTGGCATTCAGCTTCTATAAAGATGAATGACCCTTCTGTCATCAAACAGGAAATCTGGCCATCAGATATACGGGTACACCAGAAAACAGAACTGCCATCAACATCGCATATGAACGAGTAATCATGACCCTCTCCTTTCAACTGAGAACCAACATATGTTGACCCTCCACATATGGGGAGAGGTTGTGTAATTCAAAGCCTTTTCGGGGCTTTTTCGGGGCTTTTTCGGGGTAAACTGGTCCTGACCCTACGGGTCGACGGTGCTCGCAAAGGCAAGATCTGCAATGCGGCCAACGGCTCGTTCAAAGCGTTCCCAATCTTCATCGGTCTTCAGGGGGATGCCCCAATAATGCTCGGCCACCCGGCCCCGCAGAACCAAATATTGCACGCCTGCCAGCAGAATCGCAAAGGTGGCACTGGCATCAAAGTCTGTGGGCCATTTAATGTCACCCATAAAATCTAACAAGGCCGAGCGGGCAAGGTCACGACGGGCTGTTGCCAGGGGCTTGACCAATTCTGCCGGTGCGGTCAACTCTGACGCCAAAACCTCTTGCAGCAAGGGTCGGCTGCGCAGGATGCGGGCATAAATAAGCAGGACCAGGCGCAAGTTCTCGGAAAATGATTCGGGATGCACACCGCCAGTTTCGCGATCGGCCTCGACCAACATGTCGTCAAGGCCCAGCCAAAAGTCTGCATCCTTGCCAAATTCTTCCAGCAATTGCGGCATACCGCCGAAATAGCGATAGATCAGCGGCTTGCCAACCTTGGCCTCTTTGGCAACGGCATTGATCCCAAGCCCTCGAAAGCCGTCGCGCTCCAGGACCCGGCCCACTGCATTCAAGATATTCTGCTTAGTTGCTTCTGAATCCCGCTGCGCCATACGCTCGATTTAGCCCTTTGTAATCTTACTAACTGAACTTATGTTCATTGCTTATAGCAGCCTCAAATGGCGACGGCGACTGTTAGGTTTCGTCGATCCACGCCGGTGAGACCGTTGCTCTTCCCTACTTGTCTATTCTATACAGAGTGTCCCTACAAGAGGTCGGCCTTTTTCTATGACATCAAAAACCCTACAGCAAGAACAACTGTCCGTGCTTGAAGACGTGATATCCATCGCAAAAAAGGCGGGGGCCGAACACGCAGACGCGTTGATTGTGGAATCGGACAGCCTGGGCGTCTCTTGCCGATTGGGCGAGATGGAAGATCTGGAGCGATCTGAATCCAAGGATTTGGGCCTGCGCGTTTTGATCGGCAAACAACAAGCGGTGGTGTCGACAAGTGACATCAACCCCACCACGCTGGCCGAGCTGGCCCAACGGGCTGTCGACATGGCGCGTCACGCGACCGAAGACCCCTGGTGTGGCCTTGCAGATGCATCCGATCTGACCGCCAGCTATCCGCAAGACCTCGATCTGTTTGACCCGACCATTCCCAGCGCGGAGGGTCTGTTCGATACGGCCAAAATCATCGAAGATGCCGCCAGATCTGTCGCAGGCATCACCAATTCTGAAGGCGCCAGCGCCAGCTGGGGGCGCTCTTCAATGGCCCTCATGACGTCTCATGGCTTTGCTGGCAGTTACGAAGCCTCCAGCCATTCTATGGGCATTTCGGTGATTGCAGGCGAAGGCACCGGTATGGAACGGGACTATGAGTTCGCCAGCGCCCGCCATATGGAAGATTTGGACGGCCCCGAGGCCATCGGTCTGACAGCGGCCAACAACACATTGCGCCGCTTGAACCCCGACAATCATGAAACCTGCAAAGTACCTGTTGTCTTTGATCCACGGGTCGGGTCCAGCCTGCTGGGGCACCTTTCTGGTGCCATCAACGGGGCCTCGGTCGCTCGGGGCACCAGCTTCCTGAAGGACGCCATGGACAGCCAGATATTTGCCGACGGTATTTCCATCCTTGATGACCCGCTGCGTGTGCGCGGCTTGCGGTCCAAGGCCTTTGATGGCGAAGGCGTGGCAACCCGCGCCCGCCGCGTTATCGACCAGGGCGTACTGGGCATGTGGTTCTTGGATTCGTCGACGGCCCGGCAATTAAACCTGCCCGTGACAGGCAATGCCAGCCGGGGCACAAGCAGCGTCCCTGGCGCGGCGCCGACTAACCTTTATATGGAGGCAGGCCGTCAAAGCGTGGCCGAGCTGATTGCAGATATCGAGTCAGGGTTTTTTGTGACAGAGCTCATCGGTATGGGTGTCAACGGCGTAACCGGAGACTATAGCCGGGGTGCGTCTGGGTTTTGGATCGAGAACGGCGAAATTGCCGGCGCCGTCAGGGGCATGACCATCGCCGGTAATTTGAAGGAAATATATCTGAACCTGACGCCTGCTGATGACCTGACCTTCAAATATGGCACCAATGTCCCCACCCTACGCATCGAGGGGCTGACCCTTGCCGGTACCTGATCTGAAACAACGATCCGAAGTCGCCCGCGCTGCAGTGCGTGAGGCGGGAGCGCTGGCGATGTCCTTTTTCAAGCAGGATCCGAAAACCTGGGAAAAAGCCGAGAACGACCCGGTCAGCGAAGCCGATATCGCCATCGATGCCCTGTTGAAAGAAAAATTGCTGGGAATCTTTCCCAACGATGGCTGGCTGTCTGAAGAATCTGTGCATGAACGCGATGCAAACGGCGCTGACGCCGTGAACGACTATGTCTGGGTCATCGACCCCATCGACGGCACCCGCGCCTTTATCGCCCAGAAGCCGCATTTTACAATCTGCGTCGCCCTTGTGTGGCAGGGGAAAACACAACTGGGGTTTGTCTATAACCCCGCCATGGATGAATTCTTTGAGGCGGCACGAAATCAAGGCGCCACCTGTAATGATGAGCCCATTTTCGTCGGCGATCACAATGTCTTGGCAGGGTGCAAGATGCTGGGGTATCACGATATGTATGCCCACAAACATTGGCGCAAGCCCTGGCCGGAATTTGAAATTTCGATTGTAAATTCAATCGCATACCGCATCGTTCTGGTTGCCAGGGGCGACCATGATGCGTGCGTCAATCTGCGGCCACAAAATGACTGGGATATTGCTGCGGCCGACCTGGTATTGCATGAAGCAGGCGGTGTCTGCACCAACCGACAGGGTGCGCCCTACCGCTTTCATGGACGCGGGGGCAAAAACCAAAATGTCCTGGCCGCCAATCCCGTCTTGCAGAAAAAACTTGTCCGCAAGTTCGAGGAGTTCGAGCCTCGCATTCCCAAGAACGCCCAAACGCCTGGCGGACGCTAAAAGAAAACGCCCGGCCTGCAAAGCAGACCGAGCGCTATAATTCGTCAGTTTCTAATCAGAGATTAGAAAGAACGGCTGACCGAAACCACAAAGCGAGAATCGCATATGCCTTTGCAGTCCATGGTAGGCAGATCTGTGTCGTAGTACCGCAGGTCAACATCGAACCAGTCTTCCAGAGAGACCGTCAGACCGATATCCCAGTTGATGTAAGTGTCGTCTTCAAGAGGACCAAGGTCGAAATACTTGTTGAAGGCAACATTGGCACTTGTGGACAAGCTAACGGGACCGCCATTACCCAGGGGAATGGGAATTTCGATACCGATTGGGATATACAGAGAATCACCGATGCCGCCAAAGAAGTCCGGAGACCACCAAGCGCCAATGCTGACGGATGCCAGACCGAAGTCTGCGCCCAGGGTCGCGCCGAATTCATAAAAATCATAGTGGCTGCCTTTAGGTGAGCCCGGATAGGCGTAGTAGATAAAGCCAACGTCATAGCTGAACATCGAATTACTAAAGTCACCGCCAAAGCCACCATAAAGGTCAATTTCAACGCTGGAAGATGATGTGCTGCCATCAAGTTCGATTGTCTGGTCGAGGAAGTCGATGTTGGAACCCCAAACACCGACATAAAAACCACTGGAGTGTGAAACATCGAGACCACCCTGAATGGCAAAATCGCCATCGGTTTGGCTGAAACCACGATACATGTAGTCGTTGGTCAGGTTCACGTTACCTGAAATTTCCCAATCTGAACCTTCCTCCGCGGCAACGGGACCGGCGACCAAAAGGCCCAACCCCATGCAAATGCTCGTAATGACACCGAATGCTTTACGATTCATGATTATTCCTTTCTTGCCCATTCTGGGCGGTTATCTTTTAGAGGCAATAGAAGCTCTCGCCAGCCTATTAATCAATAATCGTGCCAGTTTTTGATTTCTTTCTGGAAGGGGCATAATATGCCTTTAATATCAATGGTGTACAAAGCCTCTAAGGCCTATTTTCTCCACCAGTTCGCAAGAATGTGACATTTATATCAATATTCCTGTCACTTTATCGCCCTATAGATTGTTTATTTATTAGGCAGTGAAATATTTGTGTCTATTTATTAATCGTTTGGATTGCGTTCTGGCATTTCATCCACCAGGAATCGAGGGTCCAGTCGGCGGCCATTCCAATTGATACGCCAGTCCACATGAGGGCCCGTCGCCCGACCCGCCGCACCAATAGTGCCAATCTGCTGTCCGCGCTTTACCTGGGCACCGACAGGTACATCCACAGAATGCATATGGAACATCGTCGACGTGACGCCATAGCCGTGGTCGATGATGATGATACCGCCTTCATAATAATAGTCGTCCTCGGACAGCGTGATGCGACCGCTGGCAGGAGCAACCACAGGCCGGCCCACGGGACCCGCAACATCCAGGCCAAAATGGGGTCGCTTGGGAATATCGTTGAGCACCCGTTGGCTACCATACACACCCGTTACTTTGCCCCATGCAGGCCAGTCAAACCCGTCGGCCCAGCCCATTTGTGTCGTGAACTGACCGCGTGCAGCGGCGACCTTGCCACGTTCCAGACGCAGTCTTTCCTGGAGCTCTGGCGGCGGCGTTACTTTTTTGGGGGGCAGCCCGCTGATACGCTGCACATCATAAATACGGGGCGCTACCTGCAAAACTATCTCTTGCTTTGAGCCATCATCGTAAGTGACCTGCAGGACAGATTGAGGCGCCGCATCTCGACCAAAGCCAAATACGAATTGTCCGTTAGGCGCAATCGCAAGGGCGTCACCCTCGAAGATAATCTGTGCGTCGGCGGGGGCCGTGCCGATGACCAGCTGCCCTTGTTGGATATCAGAGGGCACCCAAATACGGTCTGCGGCCCACGATACGACGGGAAGTGCCATCACGAAGCTGACGACAAAGGCGCAAGTTCGAAAGATGGTCACTAAAACAGATCCCCTTGGTCTTGCTTTGGCTTGGTTGTTTTGGGCTTGGCTTTGGGCTTGGGTTTCTTTCTTGGCGCGACTGCCTTGCTGGCCGATTGCTTTGGGGCATCCATCCCTGTGACAGAAACATGGGTGCGCCCATCCGCAAATTCAATCGCCAGGGCATCGCCGGGTTCTGCAATTTGGGATGACATGATCGGCCGGTCATCCGAATCCCGCACGACTGCATAGCCGCGTGACAGGACCGAATGGTACCCCAGACTACCCAATAGCCGCTCCAACCCATCCAGCCGGGTGCCTGCATCTGCAAGGCGTCGTGACATGGCGGGTTTAACCCGGGTTTGCACCAGGTCCAGCCGGTCACGATGCTGGGCCAATCGATTCAGCAGCACAGAGGGACGGAGCCCCGCCGACCTGTCCGTCAATTTCTGTCGATGAACCTGGGTATTGGCGCGCAGTGCCCGGGGCAATCGCTCTGCCATTTCGTCGAACCGTTGCTGACGCAGGCCCAGCAGGTCTTGCAGCGACGGCATGCCGCGCGACAGGCCGCGCAATTGGGTGCGCCGTTCTTCCATCGACCGCACCATCGCCTGATGGCGACGCCGGTCCAGATCACTGACAGTGGCCACCAGGTCCACAAGCACCGGCACGGCCAGTTCGGCCGCCGCCGTCGGGGTTGGCGCGCGCAAGTCAGAGGCAAAGTCAATCAGGGTTGTATCGGTTTCGTGTCCCACTGCAGAGATCAGCGGAATGTCACTTTGCGCCGCAGCCCGTACCACCACTTCCTCGTTGAAGGCCCACAAATCCTCGAGACTACCACCGCCGCGGGCGACAATCAGCAGATCAGGCCGGGGAACATCGCCCTGCCCGTCCAATGCATTGAAACCCTTAATCGCTGCGGCCACCTGTTCGGCCGCTTTTTCACCCTGCACCAACACTGGCCACAACAATACATGGGTCGGGAACCGATCGGCCAATCGGTGCAAAATGTCTTTGATGACTGCGCCTGTTGGCGACGTCACCACACCGATGACCCGCGGCAGGTACGGAATGTCCTGCTTTCGGTCCGCGTCAAACAGGCCTTCTGCGGCCAGCTTTTTACGACGCTCTTCCAGCATCGCCATCAGGGCACCAGCACCGGCAGGCTCTATCGATTCGACCACCAACTGATAATTGGAGCGCGGCGCATAGGTGGTGATTTTGCCGGTGACAATGACTTCCAGCCCGTCTTCGGGCAAATATTTCAGACGCCGGGTAACGCCCTTCCAACAGACGCTATTGATAACGGCATTTTCGTCCTTCAGGTCAAAATACAAATGACCCGACGGTGGCTTTTTCAGGCCCGATATCTCGCCCCGCACGCGCACATGGCTAAACGCACCCTCAACGGTACGCTTAAGGGCATTGGAAATCTCCCCAACCGAAAATTCGGGCGTGTTTTCAGCCAATAAATCAGGCCCGTCACCAGTGGAAGCTCTTGTAGTCATCATGCCCTATGTTACAAGAGCCTCACGCTGGTTGAAAGCAGTTGAAGACACTTTTGAGGCCCTAAATGAAAATTCTGGTTGTCGGTTCTGGTGGGCGTGAACATGCCCTGTGCTGGGCGATCGCGGCCTCTCCCCTGTGTGATGAATTGCAGTGCGCCCCAGGCAATGGCGGCATTGCCAGCGTCGCCACCTGCATCGACATTGCTGCCGATGACATCGACGCTTTGGTCGCCCATTGCCAGTCTCAGGCCGTTGATTTTGTCGTCATCGGCCCAGAACAACCCTTGGTGATGGGCTTGGCTGATCGGCTGGACGACGCCGGCATTGGCGTCTTTGGCCCCAGTGCCGCTGCCGCCCAGCTAGAGGGCTCCAAGGGGTTCACCAAAGATCTATGCCAAAAATATGGCATTCCGGCAGCTGACTACGGCCGGTTTGACAATGCAGCCGACGCCAAGGCCTATGTGCTTGAACAGGGCACGCCTATTGTCGTCAAGGCGGATGGCCTGGCCGCAGGCAAAGGCGTCATCATGGCAGAAACCGATGATGAAGCGATGGTAGCGATTGACGAAATTTTCGGCGGCCTGTTTGGCCAAGCCGGTACAGAAGTCGTCATTGAAGAATGGATGCAGGGCGAAGAAATCAGCTTTTTTGCGCTGTGCGATGGCGAAAACACCCTGGCGCTTGCCTCTGCCCAGGATCACAAGCGCGTTGGCGACGGTGACACGGGCCCCAACACAGGCGGCATGGGGTCCTACTCACCCGCTCCGATCATGACAGATGAGTTGGCCGATACGGTCATGAACGACATCATCCTGCCGACTGTCGCGGCCATGAAGACCGAAGGAACCCCCTATAAAGGGGTGCTGTATGCCGGGCTGATGATCACCGACACTGGCCCACGCCTTTTTGAGTACAATGCCCGCTTTGGGGACCCGGAATGTCAGGTGCTGATGATGCGCCTGAAATCAGACATATTGCCTGCGCTGATTGCCTGCAACGAAGGCGGGCTGGATCATTTTGATCTGCGCTGGCACGATACAGCCGCCATGACGGTGGTCATGGCTACCGAGGGCTACCCGGGTTCCTACGAAAAAGGGTCGGTCATCAGCAATCTCGAGGGCGCGAGCGCCGATGAAAACGTCGAAATATTCCACGCAGGCACATCAGTGGAAGGTGACACGATCATTGCCACGGGAGGGCGTGTGTTGAATGTCACCGGAACGGGTGCAAATGTGGCTGAAGCGCGGGCCAACGCCTATCGTGCCGTCGAGGCCGTTGACTGGCCACAAGGGTTTTATCGCTCTGATATTGGCTGGCGCGCGCTCAAGAATTAACGAAGGAAGCACCATGAGTGTAGATCGCAAAGAAGCCTTTACCGGCACGCAAGAAGTCCTGGAACAGCACCGTGTCGATCTCGACAAATTGCAGGACTATATGAAAGCCAATGTCGAAGGCTTTGAAGGCACGGTATCGATCAAACAGTTCAAAGGCGGCCAAAGCAACCCGACCTTCAAGATCGAAGCTGGTGGCAAGACCTATGTCATGCGACGCAAGCCCCCTGGAGAATTGCTGAAGTCAGCCCATGCGGTCGACCGCGAATACAAGGTCATC
>SMXS01000144.1 GCA_004356955.1 Alphaproteobacteria bacterium
CTCTGAAAGATCGAACTCGAAGTTGGACCTGATTTTTCTTGCTTAGAAGACAATGAAGTTCACTCCTAATAATATATACTCTATGTATATACAATACTATTTACTTAATGTTTAGCTACACTTAGAATAGCCGCAGGATACACAGGTATCGCAGCCTTCCTGCTTGATGAGCGTTGGGGCGCTACATTTTGGGCAGAATCGCATGCCGGGGACTGGCGCGCCTTCACCAACGACCATTTTTTGCTCTTGTTCCTGCATGGGGCTGTCGACGTCGATGATAAAGCCGATTTCGATCATGTGTTGTTCGATCACTTCGCCGATGGCGGCCAGGATCGAGGGTATATAGCGGCCCTTGACCCATTGCCCACCCCTGGGGTCGAACACAGCTTTTAGCTCTTCGACCACAAAGGACACATCGCCACCGCGGCGGAATACGGCCGATATCATCCGCGTCAGGGCCACCGTCCAGGCGTAATGCTCCATATTCTTGGAATTGATGAATATCTCGAACGGTCGACGACGGCCATCCTGTACCAGATCATTCAGCGTGATGTAAAACGCGTGGTCATTTTCCGGCCATTTGATCTTGTAGGTCTTGCCGGGGATACTATCGGGTCGATCCAGCGGCCTGGTCATATAAACCACCCCACCGGTGTCAAATTCATCGGCCGGGCGCGGCATTGGGTCCTCGAGCGGCAGCGGTGGCTCAACCGCATTCACTTCGGGCTCGGCCACCAGCACGGCGCCCGTAACATCGTTCGGGCGATAGGTTGTGCAGCCTTTGCAGCCCTGATCATAGGCCGACAGATAGACCTCCTTGAAGGCCTCGAAGTTGATGTCTTCGGGACAATTGATAGTCTTGGAGATCGAACTGTCGATATATTTTTGGGCCGCTGCCTGCATGCGAACATGGTCCTGCGGGTCCAGATTTTGCGCGGTGACAAAATAATCGGGCAGTTGCGCATTGTCGCCGAACAGGCTGCGATACTGGCGATAAGCGTGGTCGCTGACAGTTTCTTCGCGCTTTTCGCCGTCGGGCATCAACACCTTGCGGGTATAGGTAAGGCTGAAGACGGGCTCGAGTCCCGAGGACACATTGTCCGCAAATAGCGAGATCGTGCCCGTGGGCGCAATCGACGTCAGCAGTGCATTGCGGATGCCATGCTTGCGGATCGCCGCCTGCACATCGGCGTCCAGGGCGCTGATCGTTTCGCCAGCCAGATAGGGTGCTTCGTCATAGAGCGGAAACGCGCCTTTTTCGGCGGCCAGCTCTGTTGATGCCAGATAGGCAGCGCGTTGAATCGCGGCCATCCACTGTTCGGTTTGCGCGACCGCCTTGGCCGAGCCATAGCGCGCTTTGCACATAATCAGCGCATCGGCCAGGCCGGTAACCCCCAACCCAATGCGGCGCTTGGCCTTGGCTTCCTGGGCCTGGGCCTCAAGCGGGAATTGCGAAACATCGACAACATTATCCATCATGCGAATAGCGATTTTGACCAGATCGTCCAACGCCTCGGCATCGATGGCCGCATCGTCCGTGAACGGGTCTGTCACCAAAGCTGCCAGATTTATCGAGCCCAAAAGGCAAGCGCCATAAGGTGGCAACGGTTGTTCGCCACAAGGATTGGTCGCCGAAATGGTTTCGCAATAATGCAGATTGTTACGCGCATTGATGCGGTCGATAAAGATGACCCCGGGTTCAGCATAGGCATAGGTCGCCCGCATGATGCTGTCCCACAGATCGCGGGCCGAAATTGTCTTCAGCACTGTGCCATTAAATTGCAGGTCCCATGCACTATCAGCGCGCAGAGCCTCGATAAAGGCATCGCTGATCAGGACAGACATGTTGAACATGCGCAGCCGGCCCGGGTCTTGCTTGGCCGCGATGAAGTCTTCGATATCTGGGTGATCACAGCGCATGGTCGCCATCATGGCCCCACGCCGGTTGCCCGCACTCATGATCGTGCGGCACATGGCATCCCACACATCCATGAAAGACAACGGCCCTGATGCGTCAGCGCCCACGCCTTTTACCGGCGCGCCTTTGGGTCGCAGGGTCGAAAAGTCATAACCGATGCCCCCGCCACGTTGCATGGTCACCGCAGCCTCGCGCAATTGGTCAAAGATGCCGCTCATATCATCGGGGACGGTGCCCATAACAAAACAATTGAACAGGGTAACATCGCGGCCTGTGCCCGCCCCGGCAAGGATGCGACCGGCCGGCAAAAACTTGAAGCCCGACAGGGCCTCATAGAATTGTTGGGCATAGTCATCCCGCTGATCAGGGCTTTCAGCCTGCGCCAAAGCGCCAGCAACACGACGCCACGATTCATCGATGGACTTGTCGATCGGGGTGCCTTCAACGTCTTTCAGGCGATATTTCATATCCCATATTTGATGGGACAGGGGCAGCGATGCGTGCATGATTGCCTCGACTCAGGAATTTTTACGGAAAGCCATGATAGCCTTGTATAGGCAATTTCTCAATCAAATGTTCTCGTTATGTTTCCCACAATTGACTGCGCCCAAACCCCTTTGTCAGTGCGGCTTTCAGGACTTATCCCCAGTCTTCACAGGGTGAGTTATCCACAGCCTCAATCGTTTTGTGAGTTCTGCGCTTCGGCGACCAGACGGGTTGTATTTGTCTCTATCTGGTGTTCCAACTGGGCCATGAAATCCCGCCGATCAAGGCCCGGTTCTATAGGCTTGAGAAACTCGACAATGATGGTGCCTGGCTTTTTGACCGTCTGCCGTCGCCCCCAATAGACCCCTGAATTCAGCGCCACCGGGACCACGGGTAGTTTCAGCTGCCGGTACAGGCCCGCCACGCCTGGATGATAGTCTGGTGGGCTGCCAATGACCGACCGTGTGCCTTCGGGGAAAATAACAATGGGCCGGCCTTGTTCCTTGGCCGTCTTCGCACGGCGGAGCATAATGCGCATGGCCTTGCTGCCACCTTTGCGGTCCACCGGGATGGATCCCTGCCGCATATAAAACCAGCCGACAAAGGGAATTTGGTGCAGTTCTTTTTTCAGCACCCAGGCCGGGTCCTTTAGGAAGGCATGCGGCATGATCGTGTCCCAGGTTGACTGGTGCTTGGCCGCAACGATGAACGATCCTTCGGGCAGGTTTTCCAGCCCCCGGAGTTCATAATTAATGCCGAGCATATATTTGATCATGATGCCCAGGCCCCAGGCCCAGAAGTTCTGTGCATTCATGGCCCACTTCCAGGGGCCCAGCAGTAAGGGCGAGCCCAGAATGGAAACCAGTGCCGTCCAGACGAGCAGCAGCACATTAAACAGAATAGAAAGAATTGCGCGCATCAGCCCGTATCTCCGCCATCGCTGAACAATCGCAACCTGATCAGGCTGACGATATATTTATTATATTCGGTTGCCAGGACACCGGCAGTCCCACGATACGCCCACCAGCGATCGATCTTCACATTGTCGGGATAGACCGGATGCGCCGTCAGGGTCAATGATGGGGCATGTCGCCTGATTTCAACCAGAGCACGCGGCATGTGATAGGCGGCTGTGACCACCCGAATCTGGCTGAATTGGTGCTCAAAAGCCCAATCTGCCAGTTCTTGCGCATTACCAGCCGTGTCTTGGGCCTGTCGGCCCGTGTCGACACAACAATCAAACAGATTGTCCTGCCTGGCGCCCATGCTGCGGCTGCCAAATCCCAGTACACGCCCCAAATGGTCGTCTGTGATGTTTTCATTCACACCCGTGATCAACAAGCGCCGCCCAAGGCCCTGTGCCAGCAGATCGAGGCCGACCTTCATACGGTCTGCCCCACCTGTCAGCACGACAATACCATCTGTCTTGGTTGTGTCGTCTGACGCAGAGGGAAAATGGGCCGTAAACCACAGAAACCCACCCGCCCAAAGAGCGCCTATCGCCAACAGCGACCGCCCTAATCTGATGATCCACCTCATGCGGGGTCTAATTGCCATGGCCAGATCTATACCATATCCAGAAGCGCTCGGTTAACGGTCACCCGCGCGGTCCACATGGTAATCAGACCGGTCACCACCGGCAGCAGACACAGAATAATCACGGTTTCCATATGGAAGGTCACGCGCGGCAGATAGGCACTCTGGACGTTCAGCGACAAGGCGAACAGGCCACCAATAACCGATGCAATCAACAAAAGACCGATCAATCCGCCGCGCAGGCCTACGGACCAAAACCGTTTTTGGAAAGCGCCGGAAATCAGGCTGTCTTTGGCCCCCAACATATGGACAATTTCGACCGTTTCGCGTTGCGCCAACATGCTGGACCGGGCCGTAAAGACGATGATCGCTATGGTGGCCACCAACATCATCACGACAACGGCCGCGGCAATCATCTGGGCGGCAATAGCCAGCGACAACAAATCATCGAGCCATTGTTCATGAGTATCGACGCGGGCATCGGGCACTTCAGCCTGCAACAGTGTCTCAAGCGCGCTCAGGTCGATGGTGACGCCTCGCATCAGCGTGACGTTGATCATGGCGGGGATAGGCAGTTTTGCTGTCAGGCTGGTCGCACCAATCCAGGGCTCCAACAAGGCTGCCATCTCGGCGTCGTCAATAATTGCCGCAGTGGCCACACCTGGGGTTTTTTGCAAAATCTCGATGGCTGTCTTGGTTTGGCGTTGCCGATCGTCGGGTTCAACAGCCACAATCTGTACGGTCAACGAGCCCGCGGCAGACATGCGCCAACCATCTGCCATGATGCCCAGCTGCAACCCAGCAACAATAGCCATCCCTGTCAGAAATACCATGATACCAATTACCCAGTTTAACAAACCACGGTGGGTTTGCTCGTCAGGTAAAAAATTGATGGGGCCCTGGCTCATGGGTCCACGGCCATCGGTTGATGGGCCGGCATAACCGACAGCCTGCCATTGTCGAGATGCAGCTGTGGTGCGGTATAACGGTCGACCCACCGCGTGTCATGGGTGGCAATCAATAGGGTGGTACCCACTTTGTTCATCTCGACAAATAGCTGCATAAGACGCAAGGCCATTTCGTCGTCGACATTCCCTGTTGGTTCGTCTGCCAGCAATATTTTTGGGGCTGTGACCACGGCCCGGGCAATAGAGGCGCGTTGTTTTTGACCGCCCGACAGGGTTGAGGGTAGCTCGTGCAGGTGATCCGCCAGGCCGACCCAAGCCAATAATTCACTGACTTCTTCTTGCACCTGGTCTTCGCTGGCCCCTTTGATGCGCAATGGCAGCGCCACATTTTCAAAGGTTGAAAGATGCTCGAGCAGGCGATAGTCCTGAAACACCACGCCGATGCCCTGGCGCATGGACACCAGGGTGTCTCGGGACGCGGTATTGAGATCCTGGTCCATCATATGGATGAGGCCGCGACTGGGTTGGCACGACAAATAGACCAATTTGAGCAGGCTGGACTTGCCTGCGCCGCTTTTCCCGGTCAGGAAGTGGAATGATCCCGGCTCGAGATGAAAGGATACATCGCTGAGCACTTCATCCCCGGGGCCATAGCGCAGGCCGACATTGTCAAATCGTATCATGGCTGGAGAATCGCACAGAGATGCCCAATGTGCCAGCGCTTGATGCACGCCAGCCAAACAATTTGAGCATGCAGGCGACCAGATGTATAAGACGGGCACAGAAATTCAGAGCACACAATGATCATTACCTGCCCCAATTGTTCTACGCGCTTTATGTTGGAAGACGACCAAATGCCAGATGCTGGCCGCAAGGTGCGATGTGCCCGCTGCGCCCATGTCTGGCACGCCGACGCCAATGCAGAACCAGCGATTGCACCCCGCGAACCCGCCTCAGCCCCAGCCCAGGCCCCAGTCCAAGCCCAGGCCCAGGCAGCCTCCTCCAACGACACCACATCAAAGCAGGAAGCGACAAAACGGGCCGCCGTGACGCCAGAACTGGAGAAACCAACGGCACCTGTTGCTGCGAATTCCAGCAAAACCCTGGTCTGGGTATTGGCAGTTCTTGTTGTGCTCGGCGGCGCCATTGGCGGCACGGCCTATTTCATGCCCAAAGAGTTTCAGGCGCTGACCGGATTAGGCAAACCCAAGAAACCCTCTGTCGTGACGACAAAAGAATCATGGGCTAGCCCAAGGGTACAACCGACGCCCACATCTGCCATCAAGCCCATTGCTGTCATCAAGAACGAACCACCAGCCACCGATTCGCATCTTGGCGCACCGGCCTCTGTTGAATCGATTACCGCAGAACCACAATCCAATGGTGTGGCCAATGGTGTGGCCAATGGTGTGGCCAATGGTGTGGCCAATGGTGTGGCCAATGGTGTGGCCAATAGAGAATTACCAACCATCCAGGCTGATGAAACTGTCATTTTTTCCGATGAGCCAATGGATATGGGTCCGTTAGAAGAAGCGACAACGACGACTGAACCCCAGATCCAGCAGTAAAAACTACCGAATCCGTTCAGCAGTTTCGATGCGCGCCGTTCTGTAACGTCCCACGCGGTCAATCTGTTCGGCCGCCTGCCACATCAACAAGGCGGCCTCGGCACTGCCTTCAAGCTGCGGGTCGTGCCGCAATTGCCAATAGGCCATGCGCAGGGCCAGATAAGCAGTCATGTCATCGCCAAAAAGTTCGGGGTCCGTGCTAAGCGCATGAAGTTGCTTGGCAATATAGGCACGATAACGAGGTTCATCAAGCAGTTGGTGGCCCATTTCCACCAGTTTGATTGACGTTGCATTACTGTAGCGGTTCACATCTGGTGCCTGAGATACGACTTCATCGACCACTGCCTGAACATCCTCGTCTTCCGCCAGCTCAGGGACAAAGCCGCGATCACCGAACGAGATTTCCCCATACTGTACGTACTGAATCGCAATAATTGACGCCAGCACCGCCAGGCTGATCCACCGTGCCATCGACAGGCCTTTGGTCAACCGTTCTGAAAACCGGCTTTGCTTGGTTGGCTCTCTGTCGGTCACGCGTGCTCCAATTTATTCTACCCAGTTGGGAATATGTTCCTGGGCCAGAATCTCGTCATAGTCTGGCCGTCTGCGGATGATGGCAAATTTGTCCTCATTAACCAAGACCTCAGGCGTCAGTGGCCGCGTATTATAGCTCGACGCCATCACCGCCCCATAGGCACCAGCAGACATGATCGCAACCAGGTCACCGGCTTCTACCCTGGTGCTGAGGCGCTGGGTCGCGAAGGTATCGCCGCTTTCACACACGGGACCAACGAAGTCGATAGAGACCTTGTCTGCATCGGTCGGCGGTTCCTTCACCGGTTGAATCTGGTGATAAGCGCCATAGAGACTGGGGCGCACCAGGTCGTTCATGGCTCCGTCTAGGATCACGAAAATCCGCTCGCCAGCTTCCTTCACATAAATAACTCGGGTTACCAGAATGCCTGCATTACCGGCGATCAGGCGGCCAGGCTCCAGGATAATCTGACAGCCAAGGTCCCCCACTGTGCGCTGCACCATGGTGGCATATTCATCTGGACGGGGTGGCTCGGGATCGTCCGGGTGATAGGGAATACCCAACCCACCGCCCAAATCAATCCGGTCAATAATGTGGCCATCTTCGCGCAGCAAAATCACCAATTCACCCAGCCGCGTGAAGGCTATTTCCAGCGGCGTCAGGTCGCTGAGTTGCGAGCCAATATGCACGTCAACACCGACGATCTGAATGCCAGCCATGTCGGCGGCGCGACCATAGATGGCGCGGGCCTCGGTCCAGGGCAGACCAAACTTGTTTTCCGACTTGCCGGTCGAAATTTTTTCGTGGGTCCCGGCATCGACATCTGGGTTAATGCGCAAGGCGACCGGTGCGCACAGGCCCATCTCGACCGCCACATCGTTCAGCAACGATAATTCGGGTTCTGATGCGACATTGAATTGCAAGACGCCGGCGGACAGGGCTGCGCGCATTTCCGATTCCTGTTTACCAACCCCTGAAAATACGATGCGATCTGCCGGAATACCCGCCTTCTGCGCACGCCGAAGCTCGCCTTCCGAGACGATGTCAGCCCCTGAACCCAAATTGGCCAGCATCCGCAGTACCGCGATATTGGAATTGGCCTTTACTGAATAGCAGACAAGCGAATCCATGGCGTCAAAGGCACCACTGAACACCTGATAATGGCGCGTCAGGGTGGCGCTGGAATAGCAATAAAATGGCGTCTGCACTGCCTCTGCTATTTCGGCAATCGACACGTCCTCGGCCTGCATCTGCCCGTCAACATAGTTAAAGTGATGCATCAGACCGACCCAGTCTCAACACTATTCATCTGCATAGAGGCGCTGCCGGGCGGTGGCGCAAGTTGACCCTTGCGACCACAAGCGGTCACGCTTAGGGATGCCACTAACAACAAGGTGACGCACAGGATCTTCATGACAGACGCTCCCGATGGGCCTGGATGGCGGCGCGCACGCCAACCGGGGCCGTGCCACCAAACGACGTGCGGCTGGCAACCGAATTTTCGACACTCAGCACTTCATAAATGTCGGTCGTAATTTGCGGTTCGACCGACTGCATGTCCTCGATGGTCAGCTCAGCCAGCATGCAGGCCTTGTCTTCAGCCATCTTCACCAATGTGCCGGTGATGTGGTGGGCGTTGCGGAATGGGATGTCCGCCACCCGCACCAACCAATCGGCAATGTCTGTGGCTGTCGAAAAACCCGCAGACGCCGCATCGTGTAACCGATCGATATTGAAGGTCATATCACCGACCATGCCGGTAATGGCCGCAAGGCCCAGCGACAACGAATCGAAGGCGTCAAATGCAGGTTCTTTGTCTTCCTGCATATCCTTGGAATAAGCGAGCGGCAGGCCTTTGAGGACAATCATCATCGTATTCATGGCCCCAATGATCCGCCCAACCTTGGCGCGGACCAGCTCGGCAGCATCCGGGTTGCGCTTTTGCGGCATAATCGATGAACCCGTGGAAAACGAATCGCTAAGCGAGATAAAGCCAAATTGTGCGCTCGACCAGATCACCAGCTCTTCAGCAAACCGTGACAGATGTATGGCCGTGATCGAACAACACGCCAAAAACTCAACGACAAAATCGCGACTGGACACGGCGTCCATCGAATTGGCCATCGGCCGATCAAAACCAAGTGCCTTTGCGGTTGCATGCCGGTCGATGGGAAACGACGTGCCCGCCAATGCCGCCGCGCCCAGCGGGCTTTCATTCAACCGGGCCCGACAATCAGCAAAGCGCGATTGGTCGCGGGATGCCATCTCGACATAGGCCAACAGGTGGTGCCCCACCGTGATCGGCTGGGCCGACTGTAAATGGGTAAAGCCAGGCATGATGGCATCAGCATGTGCCTCAGCCTGGTCCAACAAGGTGGTCTGAAAGGTCGTCAGCGCCAGGTCCAGTTGATCGATGGCCTCGCGCACCCAAAGCCGAAAATCTGTGGCGACTTGGTCATTGCGGGACCGGGCCGTATGCAACCGCCCGGCAGCGTCGCCGATCAGGTCCCGCAGCCGTGTTTCCACATGCATGTGAATGTCTTCAAGGGCCGGATCAAGCGCGATCTCGCCTCGTTCAAATTCACCCAATATCTGGTCAAGCCCAGCCTGGATGGCATCGCCATCTTCAGCCGACAAAATGCCACTGGCCACCAACATGTCCGCATGGGCCTTTGACCCGGCAATATCCTGACGGTACAAGCGCTTATCAAAGCTGATCGAGGCGTTGATTTGCGCCATGATTTCAGCTGGGCCCTGGCCAAACCGGCCACCCCATAAGAGATTGGTCGCGCTATGCTTCTTTGTACTGTCGCTCATCGTCTGGTTACTCTGGGTCGTTCCTTCGCGGGAATGCGCCGCCCTGTTCAGTTGCTGCTGATCGTTCTAAGCGCCGGGTTATATGCCTCTTGTAGCCCCGAGGGCAACCCTGAGGACGAAATAGTTCAACCCGAAGCCCCATACACTATCGGGAAATCTATAGAGGATTCAGACACTTTCACACCTGATTCTGGCACTTTCACCCCTGATTCTGACACTTTCACCCCTGATTCTGATTGGCCGCTTTTTCAACGACGTACCCAGCCCGTCAGCTATCCACCCGTTTCGTTCCTTGGGCCAGACATGGGGACGGTCTCGTTGGCAGACTTTAAGGGCAAAATAGTTGTTCTGAACTTTTGGGCCACATGGTGCGGACCCTGCCGGGAAGAAATGCCTTCGCTGGACCGACTACAAGCCGCTTTCCCAGATGGCGATGTGGTGGTCATCGCATTATCCAATGATCGCAAAGGGCCCGAGGTCGTTTTGCCTTTCCTCGCCAGTATTGAGGTTGATCTGCAGCCATATTACGAAGAAAACCTGGATGTCAGTCGCACCATGGGCATCAAGGGCTATCCGACGACTGTAATTTTCGATCCCGAGGGCCAGGAAATTGGCCGCGTGCTCAGGCCCACTGAATGGGACGGCGCACAGGCGATCTCTTTGATTCGAAAAGAATTGGAGGGCAGCTGATCGGCAGCAACCTCAATCCGTTCGTGCCGAGTGATTTGGGCCGAAGGCTCAAATTGTATCAAGGTGCCGAAGCACCGCTGTCACAGCTAAGCTACATTGACGTGTTCATACCTCGATATAATCCTTCCCTTTGGTCAGGATCACTCGGCACGAACGGTTTTTTGAGAACCACTTATCTCGTCGGCACCGGGACATCGCCGGAATAGTCGTAGAAGCCCTTGCCTGCCTTACGGCCCAGCCATCCGGCCTCGACATATTTTACCAGCAATGGGCAGGGTCGATATTTCGTATCTGCCAGGCCTTCATACAGCACCTGCATAATCGACAAACAAGTATCGAGGCCAATGAAATCTGCCAGCTCTAGGGGCCCCATAGGGTGATGCGCACCCAACTTCATGGCGGTGTCTATGGCCTGCACAGTCCCGACGCCTTCATACAGCGTGTAAACGGCTTCGTTGATCATAGGGATTAACAGGCGATTGACGATAAAGGCGGGAAAGTCTTCGGCATTGGTGATGGTCTTGTCGAGCCCCTGGACAAAATCGTGCGCCATTTCATACGTCGCCTGATCGGTGGCGATACCGCGAATAAGTTCGACCAACTCCATCAAGGGGACCGGATTCATGAAATGAATGCCGATAAAGCGTTCAGGCCGATCCGTTGCCGCCGCGAGTCGGGTAACCGAGATTGACGATGTATTGGTCGCCAGAATCGCCTCGGGTTTCAACAGCGGGCATAGCTCTTCAAAGATCGCGATCTTGACCTGTTCGTTTTCAGTCGCGGCTTCGATAATCAGGTCGCAATCACCCAGATCGGCTAGTCCCTCGACAATATTGATGTGGTCCAGCGCTGGTTGCACGCTGGTTTCCACGATTTTTTGTCGTGCAGCCTGACGGGTCAGGTTTGCATGGATTTTGGTGATCGCCTGCTCAGCAACACCGGGCATATGATCAAAAAGCAAGACGTCATGAGACGCCAAAGCAGCCACATGGGCAATACCACTGCCCATCTGTCCTGCACCAATAACGCCAACTTTCATAATCATAAACCTAGTTTACAAGCGAGGTCAGTCAGTTAGTCAAGCGCCTTTTCAAGTTCTGGCAATGCCTGGAACAGATCCGCCACCAAACCATAGTCAGCAACCTGGAAAATCGGCGCTTCTTCGTCCTTGTTGATGGCGACAATAACCTTGGAATCCTTCATGCCCGCAAGATGCTGGATCGCGCCGGAAATACCAACGGCAATGTAAAGGTCAGGGGCGACAATCTTGCCGGTCTGACCGACCTGATGATCATTGGGCATGAAGCCCGCATCGACGGCGGCACGGGACGCGCCAACAGCAGCACCCAACTTGTCTGCAACGGCTTCTATCAACGCAAAGTTCTCAGCACTACCCATGCCACGACCACCAGAGATCACGATCTTGGCAGCGGTCAGTTCGGGACGATCAGAAACCGCCAGATCAGCACTGACAAACTCAGAAATGCCAGGGTTGCCAGCTGCGCTAACGCTTTCAATTGTGGCAGAGCCACCCTCACCTGCGGCAGCTTCAAAGCCCGTACCACGAACGGTGAGGACCTTGGTGGCATCGCTCGACTGAACGGTTGCCATGGCGTTACCCGCATAGATCGGACGCACAAAGGTGTCGGGGCTTACGACCTCGAGGATTTCTGAAATCTGCGCAACGTCAAGAACCGCAGCGACGCGAGGCATGATGTTCTTGCCAGATGTTGTCGCCGGGGCCAGCAAATTGTCATAATCGCCAGCGAGCGAAACGATCAACGGTGCGACCACTTCAGCAAGGGGATGTGCATAGATGGCGTCGTCAGCCACCAATACCTTGCGGACGCCAGCAACTTTTGCGGCAGCCTCTGCAACGGCGCCACAGCCACTGCCAGCAACCAGAATGTCTACATCACTACCCAGTGCAAGGGCTGCGGTAACGACATTGAGCGTGGAAATATTGAATTCTTCATTATTGTGTTCTGCAAGGACCAGACTAGCCATTAGATAACTCCCGCTTCAGTTCTGAGTTTCTCGACCAGTTCTGCAACTGATTCTACAATGATACCGGCTTCGCGCTTGGCAGGCTCGGCCACGCTGAGGGTCGTCAGGCGCGGCGTTGTATCCACGCCATAGTCAGCAGCTGTTTTGATATCGAGAGGCTTTTTCTTGGCCTTCATGATGTTTGGCAAGGTTGCATACCGTGGCTCGTTCAACCGAAGGTCGGTCGTCACAACTGCCGGCAGGGTAAGCGACACTGTTTCCAGACCGGCATCAACTTCGCGCGTTACAGTCACTTTACCATCTTCAATTTTGACTTCAGAAGCAAACGTGCCCTGCGGCCAACCCAACAGGGCGGCCAGCATCTGGCCTGTCTGGCTGGAATCATCGTCGATGGCCTGCTTGCCAAGAATCACCAATTGGGGTTGTTCTTCATCAACAACAGCCTTGAGAAGCTTGGCGATGGCCAATGGCTCCAGTACACCATCTTCTTCGATCAGGATGGCGCGATCAGCACCCATGGCCAGCGTAGTACGCAGCGTTTCCTGACATTGTGAAACACCGATGGAAATCGCGATGACTTCTTCAGCCTCGCCTGCTTCGCGCTTTCGCAGCGCTTCTTCAAGAGCGATTTCGTCAAAGGGGTTCATGGACATTTTGACGTTGGCTAGGTCAACACCTGTGTTGTCGGCCTTAACGCGAGCCTTCACATTGTAGTCGATGACCCGCTTTACTGGCACCAGAATTTTCATGGAAATGCAGCTCCTGCAATTGTCTGCCGTTATGCCCCATGCTTTATGCGGGGGCGAATTACGGGGCGGACAATTAAACTACACGCTGGGGTGTGTCAACGCCCCCGCCCCACCATTCCGGCGGGTTCTTGATTGGTCTTATCGATTTTCGCCCGGCACCCACAGGACATCGGTTTTGCCATTGCCGTTCAACATCCGCGTCATGACAAACAGATGGTCTGAAAGGCGGTTAAGATATTTGATGGCCACCGGGTTGATGTCCTCAGTCGCGGCCAAAGTGATGGCATCACGTTCTGCGCGACGAGACACCGTCCGACACAGGTGCAAATGGGCCGATGCCGCCGACCCGCCCGGTAGGGTGAATGAGTTGAGTGGATCAAGCGATTCGTTCATGGCATCGATCTCGCGTTCCAGCCGATCGACCTGGGATTGCTGGATTCGCAGCGCCCCTTCCATGCCGTCGCCGTCAGGTGTGGCCAGGTCAGCGCCCAGGTCGAACATGTCGTTCTGGATGCGCCCCAGCATGGCATCGGCTTCGCCCTCGGTGTGCAGGCGCGCCATGCCGATGGTCGCATTGGTTTCGTCCACCGTGCCATAGGCTGCGATCCGCGGATTGTTTTTGGGCAAGCGCGTGCCATCCGCAAGAGAGGTCTTCCCGCCGTCACCACCGCGGGTATAAATTTTGGTCAGTTTGACCACGCGAATTCCTTCCGCCAAAGAGGTCTTGTTATTCTAGAATCACCAGAAAGCCGATAACGGCAACGGCAAACAATTGGGCGACAACGCGGGCAACCATCAATTTATTGCCATATTTTTCGTTGAATTCGCCACCACGGGCCATGCCGATGATCCCCGTCAACAGCACTGCCACCACCAACAAAAGCGCGAACATAATAATGATCGTGCGCAGCTCCATTTGCCTCTCCCCTAGTTAGATTCGAGCAAACGCCGCGTTATCACCTCTGCCTGAATTTCTGCTGCACCCTCGAAGATATTGAGGATGCGGGCGTCGCAAAGAACGCGGCTGATCGTGTATTCCTGAGCATACCCGTTTCCGCCATGAACCTGTAGTGCATTATCAGCCGACATCCAGGCAACACGGGCACCCAGCAGCTTGGCCATGCCGGCCTCAAGATCGCAACGGAAGCCTTGGTCTTTCTGGCGGGCTGCATGGTACGACAGTTGTCGAGTGATCATAATTTCGACAACCATCCAAGCCAACTTGCCGAAAACACGGGGAAATTGATAAATCGGTTTGCCAAACTGGATGCGATCCTGGGCATAGGTCAGGCCCAACTCCAGCGCACATTGGGCCACGCCAATGGCGCGGGCCGCTGTCTGAATACGGGCAGACTCAAAAGTCGTCATCAATTGCTTGAAGCCGTTGCCTTCTTCCTGGCCCAGCAAGTTCTCGGCCTTGACCTCAAAGCCATCAAACCCAAGCTCATATTCCTTCATGCCACGATAGCCCAGCACCCCGATCTCGCCACCGCTCATGCCCTCAGCGGGGAAGTCCTCGTCGTCATTCATGCGGGGCTTCTCCGCCAGAAACATCGACAGGCCCTTGTAATTGGTGGTGTCCGGGTCTGGCCGCACCAACAGAGTCATGACATCGGCCCGGGCGGCATGGGTGATCCAGGTTTTGTTGCCGGTGATCTTGTAGGTGTCCCCATCCTTGACCGCGCGGGTCCGCAAGGAACCCAGGTCAGACCCCACATTGGGTTCTGTAAACACGGCAGTGGGCAGTATTTCACCACTTGCAATCTTTGGCAGCCATTGTTGTTTTTGTTCTTCGGTGCCGCCATTCAAAATCAGCTCGGCCGCGATTTCAGACCGCGTGCCCAGCGAGCCAACACCGATATAGCCGCGGCTTAATTCTTCAGACACAACGCACATGGCCATCTTGCCCATGCCAGAGCCGCCATATTCTTCAGGGATCGTCAGGCCAAACACACCCAGCTCGCTCATCTGATCAATGATTTCAATGGGGATCAACTCATCCTTCAAATGCCACTCATGCGCTTCATCAATGACCTTTTCATCAGCAAAGCGACGGAACTGATCCCGGATCATAGACATGGTTTCGTCCAGGCCTGTGTCACCAAAGGCACCGGTTGCCACCGAATCGGCAACCAGTTCGGCAATTCGGGCGCGACTTGCCTCGGTGTTGCCACCAAGACGCAGTGCCTTGACGGCGGGCACAGCCATGAAGGCGGCGATTTCTGCCTCATCAACACCAATTTCGGCAATCCGCAGAATTTCGCCCTGACTCATGGGGATACCACCGGCGATTTGCGCCAGATATTCACCGATTGCTGATTGCAGAATCAGCTGCTCCAGTTCGCCAAAGCGACCATCTTTTTCCAGATTGCGCGCCCATTCCAACATGTGACGCAGCGCCTCGACATAGGTTGTGAACCAGGCGAAACCGTGGGCCGGGTGTTGATGTTCTTGCAACAGGCCACGATCAACACGGCCATCACGAACAATCAGCTCGCTGACGGCAAATCGCACACTGCCTGCCAGCTTGTCTGCAGCGTCAACAGCGCCCTGGCACAGGTCAAAAAGATCGGGGAGCAAAGTTTCCTGGGAGTCGGTCATTCTAATGATACTCGTTGTTACGAATTACTAGCCGAGTTACCAGCCAAATGACCGGCGACAATTGCTTCATCAAGGGTGGTCATGCCTGGCTTGGCGGCAGAGACCAGCACGGCCATGTTGCCGGGCTTGTGTTCATTATTCCACATCTTCATGTGCGCCTGGGGGATCTCTGCCCAGGGGAATACTTCAGACATGCACGGATCAATTCGTTTTTCGATCACCAAACGGTTGGCCTCGGATGCCTGTTTGAGATTGGCGAAATGGCTGCCCTGAATACGTTTTTGACGCATCCACACAAAGCGCGCATCAAAGGTCAGATTATACCCGGTGGTGCCGGCACAAAAGACAACCATGCCGCCGCGCTTTACGACAAAGCAACTGACGGGAAAGGTCGATTCGCCAGGGTGTTCAAACACCATGTCGACATCATTGCCCTTGCCGGTGATTGCCCAAATGGCTTTGCCGAATTCGCGGACTTTTTTGGAATAGGCACCATAAACTTCGGCATCGTCCACTGGGGGCAATTGGCCCCAACAGTCAAAGTCCTTGCGGTTGATCACGCCCTTGGCACCCAGCGACATAACAAAATCGCGTTTGGATTCGTCAGAGACCACGCCGATCGCGTTGGCACCCGCCGCTTTGCACAGCTGTACGGCCATAGACCCAATGCCACCTGAGGCGCCCCAAATAAGGACGTTCTGGCCTGGTTTCAATTCATGGGGCGCATGGCCAAAAAGCATGCGGTAGGACGTTGCCAGCGTCAGGGTATAACAGGCGCTTTGCTCCCAGGTCAGATGCTGGGGGCGCGGCATCAACTGGCGTGACTGGACGCGGGCAAACTGGGCAAAAGACCCGTCTGGCGTCTCGTAGCCCCAGATTTTCTGGGACGGTGACAGCATGGGCTCGCCACCATTACATTCTTCATCGTCGCCGTCGTCACGGTTGCAGTGCACGACCACTTCGTCACCGACTTTGAACCGTTTCACGCGCGCCCCAATCTGATAGATAATGCCAGACGCATCGGACCCGGCAACATGATAGTCGGCCCCGTGCACATCAAAGGCCGATATGGGTGTACCGAGTGATGCC
>SMXS01000145.1 GCA_004356955.1 Alphaproteobacteria bacterium
AGGGGATCTTAACGGATGGCACGCCGCACAGCGCGTTCATCGGCACCGAGGATGTGCATCATTTCATGAAGGAGCATATTGGCGCAGTCCCGATCGGTGCGGGGACCTGGCTGCTCTAGGCAGAAAGCAGGCAACGCGATGACCTTTTGCTCTCTGAAGGCTCTTGCTGTCAGGTCTTCAACATCCAACCAGATGAGGTGGACCCCCTCATATGGAAGTTGGGTTACCTTACGTGTCCGAGAGGAGAGCCGATTGCTTGCAACCTTGGCAACCTCCGCAAGGTGGGCAGCTGAGTAGTAGTGTGAGTAGTCTTTTGAGTAGTCTTTTGAATAGGCGTTGGTCGCGCACGCTACCAGCAGCAGCGCCGAAATAAATAGGGTTCGTCTCATACTTGATCTCCTAAAAGGAGCAATACTTCCACGATCATTCTTCGCTCGGATAATCCGATTCTGGCCTCTATGGGGAAGAATGTGTGTTAATTTTGGTTAACCTTGCCAAACACGGCTAACCTCCGCTTTGAGTCAGAAAGAGACCTAATGGCTAACGTCCGCTTATGGCGGTGCCCTTACCCGCCCCTGGACCTATGACCTAGATGACTGAAAACCAACCACTGTTTGAGCGTTTAGCGCACAATATCTCTGCGCACGGATTCAGCATCCACCCAAATGGTTTGCCAAAAGATCTTGGCAACATGTTGCGAAATCAGTTTCGACAGACATCCACCAGCAAATTCCGAAAAGCGGGAACCGGTCGCCACGGTGACTTCAAGGTGAATGCCACTATTCGCAGAGACGAAATTTTGTGGATTGACGACACAAGTGAGGCAGGTGCCGCTTGGCTCATGTGGATGGCCGCCATGCGGGACTTCCTCAATCAACGGCTTTTCCTGGGGCTTTCCTCGTTTGAAAGCCATTTTGCGCATTATCGAAAAGGCGATTTCTACCGAAAACATGAAGATGCCTTTCGGGGAGAGGGCAACAGGATACTGTCTGTCGTCACCTATTTGAATGCAGATTGGTTGGCCACTGATGGTGGCGAATTGGTGTTGTTTCCCCAATCGAAGGAAGAGTTGGCCATAAAGGTAGAACCCAAGCTTGGTACATTTGTTGCTTTTTTGAGTGAAGAATTCCCCCACGAAGTCCTGACCACACACCGTGACCGACTTTCAATCGCTGGCTGGTTTCGCCTGAACACAGCTGTGCCGCTGTAATTGGATTCCTGAGACTGTTTAAGTCTTGCTCGCGCTGTCGTGACAATAGGGTACAGCATGCTCCGAGCGCTGATGTTTTATAGAATTAGCTGCCAGCTATAGAGTGCGCTTATGCCAAGAGTATAGGCCGCAAGAATGCGTACATTGACAGGATTGCCGGAAAATTTCGGTGTTTTGATCGCTGACACATTCAAGGCCGCAAGGCCGACGCCGCTCACATATAGAACGACAGAAAATTGGCCATGGCTGAATAGGCCTTCGAACAGGAATATGAAGACGAGGATGAGGCTGTTGTTATCAAGAGCCAGGCCCGTGTATTTGGACCCGTCAGCAAGGCCGAACGTGCTAAAATAACTCAGCCGCAGCGCAGACGCTGCCAGCATGAGAAAGGCACCGGGTAGGAAAATAAGGTCGAAGTTTCCATAGCTTAAAAGCAAAATGGCTGGTGTGACGCCATAGCTCACAATGTCTATAAGCACATCAAGCTGGCCGCCAAAAATGCGGTCTTCGCCCGTTCGCCCCTTCATCCTGCGGGCAATCAGGCCATCGGCCCAGTCAAACGCGACGGCCCAAACCATGCCGATCATCGCCGCTGGGTAATTGTCTATAATCATGCAGTATATAGCAATGACCGTGCACCCCAGTCCGGCGAAGGAGCAAAGGTTGGGGAGATCCCAGATATAGGAAATGATTGATTTTGGCGGTGTCTCTTGAGAGACGGACTTATCAGTTGTCATCAATGGCTCTATAAGGTAAACGTACGGCGTTCGTCAAGAAATTCAGCAATTTGTTTGACCTCATTAAATTCGCTTGCGGCATTTAGTGATTTCAATCGGCGCGTCGTGTCGTAAACGCCGCAGCGAGTATCGCTGCACTTACACGTATCGCTGTACTTACACGTATCGCTGCACTTACGCGTATCGCTGCACTTAAAGGAAGGTTTGAACATTGATCGTCTATACCGTTGGTACATGGGACTTGCTACATGTTGGGCACTTGGCCCTATTACAGCAATGTAAAAATTTGGGGACCGTCGTTGCGGTTGGCGTGGCGTCTGACGAGGTCGTAAACCTGTATAAGCCAAATGTTCCCGTTATTCCGCTCCACCAACGTGTAGAAATGCTTAAAGCGTTGCGCTGTGTCGATATCGTGCGACCCTATCATGAACTTGACTATGTCACTGCGTGTCGGGAATTGAATGTCGATATATTCGTGATCGGCGAGGACTGGGGTAGAAAGCCCCACAATCTAGCGGTTGAATCCTATCTAAGAGCGGCCGGAAAAAAGATTGTTCAAGTGCGCTATAACCCGCGAACGTCTTCGACCAAGATAAAGCAAAGAACCGTCGCCCAGTCCCATGCAGGTGCCTTTGTTTCAGGCACGATCCCAACAGTGCTTCCTATCGCTGTTTAACCCCAGCCTCGTTTTAATCATTGCCACCCCTGCAATGCCCGCCTGGGTCATCCGCAGACATACATCATCACTCCATCTGTCCTCAATAAGATAAAGTGTTGCGTCGATCAGTTGACCCTACCGCCATAAGCGGACCTTAGAGGTTGGGGCTGTTGCGTGTTGCCATTTGGGAGGCGGCCTGGCCGGTGTGGCCGATAAAGCGGACATTCATACGGACATCCAAAACTGGCGTTTCTTGTAACGTTATGTTATACAATACGTATGTCTGATCACGAAGAGGACATAAAAGCGGACATTTTTGCGGACATGCCGGTGACACCGAATGGTCCTGTTGAAGATGCTGGAGAAACCATCTCCGCGATGGAACCTATCGTTCTTGGCGAGGGGGCCAAGGGCCGTGGCGAACTGACAGATCTTGCAATAGAGCTAGCACAAAAATCAGCGGCCTTCACAGCAAGCCTGCCCGACGGCGTCCGTGACTCTCTCGCGGATCTCGTTCGAAACATGAATTGCTACTACAGCAATCTGATTGAGGGCCATCGCACCCATCCGATAGAAATTGAACGGGCCATGGCTGGGGAGTATAGCGACGTCCCGGAAAAAAGGAATTTGCAGCTCGAGGCTAGGGCCCATGTAAAGGTCCAGTCGTGGATAGATGCCGGCGGCTTAACCGACGGGGGGCTGTCGGCAAAATCCCTACGTGAAATTCATTATCGGTTTTGCTCAGAAGTACCCGATGAGCTGTTATGGGTAAAAAACCCAGAGACCGGCGAAAAACATCGGGTTGTTCCCGGTGAATTAAGAACACGGCACGTAAGGGTTGGCCAGCATATAGCGATCAGCCCAGGTGCCGTGCCCCGGTTTTTAGACCGCTTTGAATCCGCCTATTCGGGCTTGGGGCGTACAGATGCAATATTGTCTATTGCGGCTGCCCATCACCGTTTTGCCTGGATACATCCATTTCTGGACGGTAACGGCCGCGTGGCCAGGCTCTTGTCTCATGCCATGCTTCGGGACCAGTTGGCCAGTGAGGGACTATGGTCCGTCTCGCGGGGCCTGGCGCGATCCGTGGCGTCTTATAAGGACCATATGGCAGCCTGTGACATGGTCCGCCGCGATGAGCTCGATGGCCGAGGCAATCTAAGCGAGGAAGCCCTGGTGGCCATGTCTGATTACTTCTTGAGGACGTGCATTGACCAAGTCGACTTCATGAAGAACCTGGTGCGGCCGGAGATGTTACGCAATCGTATCCTGTCTTGGTCGAGAGAACAGATGCAGCTTGGCGACCTACCAGCCAATTGTGACACGATACTGGAGGCGATGCTTTACAAAGGAGAGCTACAACGCCCAGAGATCGCCGGGCTCATCGGCACCGGCGTTAGGCAAGCACGACGCATTGTATCCATGTTGATGGAAAAAGGCGTGTTGGTATCCGCTAGTGCCAAGTCGCCTCTAAGGCTGGCCTTCCCTGCCCGCTTGGCTGATCGCTGGATGCCTGGGTTGTTCCCGGAGGCTTGAACTTGAATTTACAACATCTTTACTTGGGCTGACCGCTGCAATTACGTCACCGTGTTTCAGTTTTCTTTGCCGCGCCGGCTTGATCAATAATGCCTCCAGCCTATCCAGCATTATACCGACCACTGTTGAAGCTGATAGGCCCCATCCCAAAACATCCATTCCAGTTGCGTGGCCCGAGTGAAAGCATGATGCATGGCTTTGATCGTGCGGGGAGATGCCCCCTTTGCGGCGGCATCCACCACAGCGATGACATCATCCACGGCTTTCTCAAAATCAGCGCCGGCATAGGTATCTATCCAAGCCTGATAGGGGTGCGACTTTGCTGCATGGGCATGAATGTGTTTACCAACCTCCCGGTAAATCCAAAAACAAGGCAACAGGGCTGCCAGCGCCACCTCAAAAGGCTCTAGCGCCGCCACACGCAACAGATAACTAACATAATGTTCGCAGACCGGAGACGGCTCGGCAGCATCAAAAATGTCCGGGGTCACGCCAAACTGCGCAAAATAATCGGCATGTAACGAGCGCTCAACGAGGATGGCCTCTTGCGCTGCGCCGGCGAAAAGCACCACGTCATCCACATTGTGGCCTTTTGCAGAAGCAAGAGAAAGCGCCCTTGCAAAGCCTTCTAGATAATGGGCGTCTTGAATCATGTAATAGCGAAAACGCTCTGGTGAGAGGGTGCCTTCGCTAAGCTCGCGGTTAAATGGCATGTCAAGAATTGCTTCATAGCGCGTGCGGTTTTGCCGCCATGCCTGTTGGCTAAAAGTCTCCATCGTTAACCCTCTTCATTCACTAAGCCTCTTCATTCACTGTTTTGCGAGATAGCAGCTGCCTAAACCAGTATCGTATAGACGCAATCTGCACGGCAACCGGAACAGTTTCAGAATATGCCCTGTTATCCAACCAATACAATCTCCGCCATCGGCGGGCCAATCTCCCATGCCGTCCAGGATCAGGTCCCGGTCAATTTTGCCCAACTACTTGATTTGCCCGACTACTTTATCTGAGAGGCGCGGGTGATGATTTTGTCACCCAACTTTGCTCGAATTTTGTCGACGGCGCGTTCGACGTCCGCCTTTTTGGACGCAGTTTCGTCGTCCAGCAGGCTTGGTTGATCGGCCTCGCGTGGCGAGGTGATATCGGCAACCCCAATTCCTATCAAGCGGAATTGGCGCCCATTGGCCTCTTTGCGCAACAGCGGTTTGGCGGCCTCGAATATCGTATTGGCCAGTTGCGTAGGCTCGGGCAGTTTGCGATTGCGGGTCAGGATTTGATGATTGGCCGTTTTCAGCTTCAGGACGATTGTGCGCCCTGCCTGGTCCCCGGCCTTTAGTCTTTTTGAAACCTTCTCGCAGAGTGGCCATAGTCTGCGGGCGAGTTCACCCGGGTCTTTTATATCTGAAGCAAAGGTTGTTTCGGCCGAAATGCTTTTGGTCGCGCGACCGGTGGTGACTTTGCTGTTGTCCTCGCCTCGGGCGAAACGGGCAAGCCTTTGGCCGGATTTGCCGTAACGCTTCATCAGCTCCAATTCGTCGAATTGGCGGAGCGCCCCGATTGTCGTGATGCCGTGGTCAGATAGCTTGCGCACCAGCACGGGGCCAATGCCACTGATGATGGCCGGAGATTTGTTCGCGAGAAAAGCCTGTGCCTCGGCCTTGCCGATGATCGAAAACCCGCGTGGTTTGTCGAGGTCGCTGGCGATTTTGGCGAGGCCTTTGTTGTAGGATAGTCCGACAGACACCGTCACGCCGATTTCCCATTCAATCTGCAGGGTCGCGCCCGCAAGCAGGGCAGCGGCCGGCATTTGGTGGTAGGCCTCTGTGCCCGAGAGGTCGAGATAGGCTTCATCCACCGAGGCGGGCTCCACCATGGGGGTCATGGAGAGGAAAATCTGCCGCATCTGTTTGCTGGCGGTCTGATAGACATCCATCCGGTGGGGCACAATGATCGCGTGGGGGCATAGTTTTTTGGCCTGCACCATGGCCATGGCAGAATGAACACCGAATTTGCGGGTTTCATAAGAACAAGCCGCGACAACACCCCGATTGCTATCACCGCCAACAATCACCGGCTTTCCGCGCAAATCCGGGTTATCTCTTTGCTCAATGGATGTAAAGAAAGCGTCACAGTCAATATGAGCGAGGGTCAGGCTGGTCAGTTCTTCATGCGCGATGGTCCGCCGTGAGCCACAATCCGGGCAGGGCTCATCGCCCTCCGTGTCGTCTTGTGCATCGTCGTGTGCATCGTCGTGTGTGACGAACAGGTGTTGACAATCTCGGCACAATGCATCCATCGGCGCATCATACTACGGCGTGGGCGAAACTTCCATTGGCGGGCATTGCCAGCGTAAGAGTTCGCCTGGAAGTTGGGGGTACCAAAAAACGCCTAAGCTTCACTTTTCTGATGCCGTCAGTTGAGGCCACTCTGTCAGGGCGGTCATGCGCACCTAAGGTCCGCTTTGTGTTGCATCGACCGGTTGCCACAAGCAGACATACCCTTCGGGAACAGACGGCAGATTGGGTCGGTCTAAAATCTCCCGAGCCTGAAATCATCCATCGCTTCTTGAATTTTTTCCCTGGCCTTCAACAATCGGCATGGCGCGATGGCGGCAAATTCTGGACAGAACATGGACAGCAGTATCTATGTCGGGTCGGGCCCGGAGGGGTTTCTAACGAACGGATTCTTCGGACCTGTAGCAGGGGCATCGGTCACAAAGTCTGAAAAATAAAGGCAGTCCCGGCCACAACAAGACAAACCCCTGCGATACGGCTTGTCAACCGGCCATGGACCCAGATTTTCTCCAGAAGGACAAAACCGGCAAGCAATGCGATCCAGATGAGGTTCATGACGCCGCCGACAAACAAAAGGGCCATCAGGGCCCAACAGCAGCCGACACAAAAGGCACCGTGACGAAACCCCATATTAAACGCGCCCTTGACGCCGGGCCGCCAGTGCGACGTGACATAGGAAATCGGCGAGCGGCACTGATCCAGACAGGCGTCCTTGAAGGATGTCATCTGATAGACGCCTGCAATGACGAGCAGGGCGCCCCCGAAGAAACCATTGGCACTGATCATCATTGGCGAGAGCAAAGCCATGCTTTCCAATCCCAATTGCAACAGTGTGGCAATCAGACTGAAGCCGGCCCATACGGCAAGGTATCCTCCGGTAAATGCGCTGATCGCCTTGAACGCCTCACCGGTCTTGTCGTGGTGACGATAAACACGCGCGAACAAAAGGATCATTGGTGAGGCAGATGGCACCATCATACCGACCATCATAATCGACCACATAAGGAACATGGCAACGAAGTCGGTCAAAGACCAGTTTCTAAATCCGATTTCCATAGCCATTCCGGACATGTCGGCTGTCGCCATGCCCATCTCCAGAACCATCCAGACCAGATAGCTCCATGCAATGAAAACAAGGGCAGCCAGACACGCCACAACGACCGCTCGATCACGGCGTAAAATGGTTTCAAGAAGTGAATCTGTCATAGATAAATGCGATTTATCTTTGTCAGTTCAAGGGTCCGTGGGGCCCAATATGGAAGTTGGCAAGATGGGAATGTGAAAGCTCCCACTCCATTTCGAGGACGCCCATAATTTTCGTCGTGCCGCTGGCAACTTGTGCTTCGCGAAATTCGAAGCCACCTGGCATGAGGATTTTGACTTCTTGGGTCTCTCCAGTTGTCGCATTGGTAATCGGTCCGATTTTGCTGTCGATCATACCGGGCACTGACATATGAGCAACCCGTCCGTCTACATCGCACCCGTAGTCGATCGCTGCGAAAACCGGATCGTGAACCTTTGAACAAGTAGAACCGTAAACAGAAAAAAGAGTAGCGCCCGGTTCACTTTCTTCGCCCTTTACAATCTTGAGCAGAGCTGCGCGCTGTTCATCACTGGCTCGTTCATCAAGAACCGGAATGAATTCTCCATCACCTTCGTGGACAGCACCGGGCCAGCGGACAGCAAACCCAAAGATAAGGTCATCCAGTTTGATATCCCCAAAATGGCCTTTTTCAATCTCGATGCCTAAAAGTGCTTGGCAGTCACCGTACGTAGGCAAAGAATTAAACTGGCACGGACAGCCCCAGGCACAATTGCAGGAGCTGATCAACGTTCCATGTATTTCCCAATCTGTATAAGTCATCCTATCTTCTCTCCAATTACTAATTTGTCTGAGAATCACACCAAGAAGGATAGTTAAATTTTTGTATCTGTACAGCACAAGCGTAAGTGGTTCACAGCGTGAATCCAGCTGTCAATGTGCCTGAACTATTCAAGGGTCTGGTATTGCATTTCGAGGTTGTCAGGCCATCGCTAACGTCCGCTTTGGGTCATCAGGAGCCGCAATACCTAATGTCCGCTTTTAGCCAAAAGCAGACATTAGCTCTCCCGCTCATTTGGCATCTGGTTTGCTCTATTTTTCCAATGAAAAGGCTATTAAGATCAATCTAGGTGTTGTGGTTATTGCGTTTTGGTACCTACCCTAGAAGCATCGAATTATGGTGAAATTTTTTGGCCCGGTCATTGGCCGCATTTCCTGGGGATCAGCTAGCGGCGACACCGAATTTGGGAGCGTTTAGGGGGATAGTTTAATGTCTAAATTTCTTACTATTGCGATCGCCACTGTATTTTCGTCAGGTTTTCTATTTAGCAATTTTGCGTTGGCGCTGGACGCGGGGCAACCCAGCGTGGCAGCGCTGGAGAAGATAGCCAACAAAAAACCGAATTACTCGCCCTACGCGGGACGACACTACCCGACGCGTGTGATGTGGGGTGACACCCACGTGCATACCGCCACTTCGTTTGACGCGGGTGCCTTCGGGACGACGCTTGGCCCACGCGAAGCGTATCAATTCGCGCGGGGTGACGAGGTCACTTCCAACTCAGGTCAGCGCGTAAAGATGGGGCGGCCGCTCGATTTTCTCGCCGTGACGGATCATTCGGACAATATGGGTTTCTTTCCTGATCTCATGGCTGGAGACCCGAAAATTCTGGCAAACCCGTTAGGTCGCAAATGGTACGACATGGTCCAGGCTGGCAATGGCGCGGACGTCGGGTTTGAAGCCTTCTTTGCCTTGTTTCAGGGAACCTACCCTGAAGAGCTTATGTACAATCCCGGTACGCGTGGTTTCAAGAATACATGGGACAGCAATATCGCTGCGGCCGAGGAATATAACGACCCAGGGAACTTTACCACGTTCATCGCCTATGAATGGCCGGCATCGGTCAAGGGGAATAACCTTCATCGAAACATCATTTTCCGAGACGGTGCGACGAGGGCTGGTCAAGTGGAACCCATCGTCACGAACCCCCCTGTGGGCAACCCCGACCCCGCTTTCCTTTGGGAGTGGATGGCGGCCTATGAAGAGAAGACCGGGGGGAGTGTTCTTGCCATTGCTCACAATGGTAATCTGAGCAACGGCTTGATGTTCCCAATAGTCGAG
>SMXS01000146.1 GCA_004356955.1 Alphaproteobacteria bacterium
ATGGCCAGGGCAATCAACGTGCGCATAGTGACGCGCCTCTGTTTCATACTCAACATGCGCTGTCGAAATCGTAATGCCGCGCTCGCGTTCTTCCGGCGCGTTATCGATGTTCGCATAATCCGTAAACTCAGCACCACCAACCTCAGACAACACTTTCGTGATCGCTGCCGTCAACGTCGTCTTGCCATGGTCAACGTGACCAATCGTGCCAACATTACAATGCGGCTTCGTCCGCTCAAACTTTACCTTCGACATTCCTAGTTCCTCTTCTCTTTCCGCACTTATGCGAGCTTGGAGATAACCTCGTCACTGACAGCCTGTGGAACAGGTGCATAGTGCGAGAATTGCATTGTGTAATTTGCGCGACCTTGGCTCATGGACCGCAAATTGTTTACATAACCGAACATGTTGGCCGCCGGTACAGTGCCACTAATAACTGTGGCGGTACCGCGAGTTTCCGTGCCTTCGATTTGGCCACGCCGACTGTTCAGATCACCGATGACATCACCCATATAGTCTTCTGGAGTAACGACCTCGACATCCATCACAGGTTCAAGCAGTTGAAGACCAGCTTTTCGGCACGCTTCACGGAACGCAGCGCGACCAGCAATCTCAAAAGCCATGACACTGGAATCAACGTCATGATAGGCGCCATCGATCAGCGTTACACTGTAGTCGATCAGCGGGAAGCCAGCGAGCACACCAGTTTCGGCCACTTGCCTGATACCCTTTTCGACGCCAGGGATATATTCCTTGGGAATATTACCGCCAACGATCTTGGATTCGAAGTTTTCACCGCCACCCTTGCCGCTTGGCTCCAAAAGGATCTTGAGGCGAGCAAACTGACCTGCACCACCGGACTGCTTTTTGTGCGTGTAGTCGACTTCACACGAGCCGGTAATTGTTTCGCGATACGACACCTGTGGTGGACCCACATTGGCTTCGACCGAGAATTCGCGCCTCATGCGATCGACAAGAATATCCAGATGCAATTCACCCATGCCGCTGATCACGGTCTGGCCACTTTCGTGGTCGACTTTCACGCGGAAAGACGGATCTTCCTGAGCCAGCCGGTGCAAGGCCGTACCCATTTTTTCTTGGTCCGCCTTGGACTTGGGTTCAACCGCAACTTCGATAACTGGTTCGGGAAATTCCATCCGTTCCAAAACAATCTGCGCGTCTGCAGCACACAGCGTGTCACCGGTGGTTGTTTCTTTCAGGCCGCAGAGGGCGACAATGTCACCGGCGCGGGCTTCCTTGATGTCTACACGTGAATTGGCGTGCATCTGCAACATACGGCCAACGCGTTCGCGCTTGCCCTTAACCGAATTAAACGTCTGCGTACCTGTTTCCAGCACACCAGAGTAGACCCGTACAAATGTCAGTGAACCAACAAATGGATCCGTCATCACTTTAAACGCCAGCGCCGAGAACGGCGCGTCATCACTGGCTGCACGTTGCGTTGCTTCTTCGGTGTCAGGGTTAATCCCCTGGGTAGCGACAATATCCAGGGGTGATGGCAAGAAGTCGACGACAGCATCAAGAAGCGGTTGAACACCCTTGTTCTTAAAGGCCGACCCATTGAGGACGGGAACAAAATCACCAGCAATTGTACCCTTACGGATGCACGCCTTAATGGTTTCTTCCGAGACTTCTTCGCCTTCCAGATAGGCTTCCATGGCTGCTTCGTCTTGTTCGACAGCCATTTCGATCATTTCGATGCGCGCGATTTCAGCAGCGTCGGCCAGATCTTCGGGAATATCGACATAGTCGAACTCAGCGCCCAGATCTTCGTCGTGCCAAACGACTGCTTTATTCTTGATCAGGTCAATAACACCGACATATTCTGCTTCGGCACCGATTGGCAGCTGGATAACTAGCGCATTCGAACCAAGCCGGTCTTTGATCATCTCGACGCAACGTTCAAAATCAGCACCCGTGCGGTCCATCTTGTTGATGAAACACATGCGCGGCACGTTGTACCTGTCAGCCTGACGCCAAACAGTCTCGGTCTGAGGCTCAACACCAGCAACCGAGTCAAACACGGCAACCGCGCCATCAAGGACGCGCAGGCTACGCTCTACTTCAATCGTGAAATCCACATGGCCTGGTGTGTCAATGATGTTGATGCGATGGTCATTCCAGAAACATGTCGTGGCAGCCGATGTAATGGTAATGCCGCGTTCTTGCTCTTGTTCCATCCAATCCATGGTGGCTGCGCCGTCATGAACTTCGCCGATCTTGTGGCTAACGCCTGTGTAATAAAGAATCCGCTCTGTGGTGGTTGTTTTACCGGCGTCAATATGGGCCATAATCCCAATATTGCGATATTTGTCGATTGCTGTTTCGCGTGCCATGATCTTGCTTTCGTCTCTAACTAGAGCGCCGGTTTACCAACGATAATGAGCAAAGGCGCGGTTCGCCTCGGCCATACGATGAGTGTCTTCACGTTTTTTGACCGCGGTGCCACGGTTTTCACTGGCGTCCATAATTTCCTTGAACAGGCGATCTTCCATCGTGTTTTCCGAACGTCCACGGGCAGCTTCGATCATCCAGCGGATGGCCAGCGCCTGCGCACGGTCGGGGCGCACATCAACGGGCACCTGATAGGTGGCACCGCCAACGCGACGGGAACGAACTTCGACCTGGGGTTTGATGTTTTCCAGAGCTTCGCGGAAAACGACGACGGGTTCTGCCCGGCCTAGCGCTTCCATACGGCCAAGTGCGCCATACACAATACGTTCGGCAGTGGACTTTTTGCCCTGGTACATCAAGTTGTTAATAAACTTCGAAAGAACCACGTCACCATATTTGGCGTCGGGCATGATTTCGCGTTTTTCTGCTGCTCTACGGCGTGACATCTGTTGATCCTATTTGGGGCGTTTAGCGCCGTATTTCGAACGACGCTGGCGACGGTCTGCGACACCTTGTGTATCGAGCACACCGCGAAGAATATGATAACGAACACCAGGCAAATCTTTCACACGGCCACCGCGAAGAAGCACAATCGAATGCTCTTGCAAATTATGACCTTCACCTGGGATATAGCTGGTTACTTCGAACCCGTTGGTCAGACGCACACGGGCCACTTTACGTAGCGCCGAGTTCGGCTTTTTCGGTGTCGTAGTGTAAACGCGTGTGCAAACGCCGCGCTTTTGAGGGCAAGCCTCCAGCGCGGGCACTTTGTTCCGCTTTACCGGCCGCTTCCGCGGCTTACGAATAAGCTGGTTGATCGTCGGCATATTAACCTTTCCGCCTTCTCAGCTGGCGCAAGACCCGGTTTCCTCCGGATTCTGGCGCACTTTCCACATAACACAACAGCAGCACGCAAATGGGCGCGGCTGCTGCATTCTCCCGCACAGAACGGAGCCTAATGCCCTTTGTGGGCTTGATCGGCACAGCGTCTAGGTCGTCCCTACGGCCTGTATCCGGGAGTGGCGCGCACCATAGTCGCGAGGCCCCTTATCGTCAACCCCTCAGATTGCACTTTTCTTGCTTTCTTTTAGGGTCACTGATATTCACCAGCCATATAGTAAATTACCCATATAATACAACGAGTTAATTTAATTCGAACAAAGCTTGACCGATACCAATTTTAGCCACTTACAGCAGCGTAGCTATCATCCTGAAAACAAGCCCAGGAATCACTCAAGAATCTCTCTCAATCATAAAAGAAAGGGGGACCCAAAGGCCCCCCGAACTTTGTCGACTTTCAGAATGCTGACTACGCGATATCAGGCTGTTCCTGATCACCAAGGTCAGGACCTTCGATGGCTACAAGATCGAGACCTTCCTGGGTTTCCAGGAATTCACGGTCACGCTGCGCCGCAATGGCCTGCAGGCGGCTCATGGCGCTGCCTGTGCCCGCTGGGATCAGGCCACCAACGATGACGTTTTCCTTCAGCCCAATCAGATGATCCATTTTGCCATGGACCGCTGCTTCGGTCAGAACGCGGGTTGTTTCCTGGAAGGACGCAGCCGAGATAAAGGAACGCGTCTGCAACGAAGCCTTGGTGATCCCCAGCAGAACTGGTTCCGAGGTCGCAGGCTCGCCGCCGGCTTCTACTACCTTGGCATTGATTTCGTCAAATTCCAGACGGTCAATCTGTTCACCCTTCAACAGCGTGGTATCGCCACCTGCTTTGATTTCGACCTTCTGCAACATCTGGCGAACGATCACTTCGATGTGCTTGTCATTAATCTGCACACCCTGCAATCGGTAAACTTCCTGAATTTCGTCGACCAGGTAGTTTGCCAGCGCCTCGACACCCAGCACACGCAGGATGTCATGTGGCACAGGATTGCCTTCCAACAGGTATTCGCCCAATTCGATGTAATCACCTTCACGGGCACCAATGTGCTTGCCCTTGGGAATGAGATATTCAACGGGTTCTTCATTTTCATCCCTTGGACGAATGATGATGCGCTGTTTGTTCTTGTAATCCTTGCCAAACTCTACAATGCCCGAGTTCTCGGCAATGACGCCGTGATCCTTCGGACGACGCGCTTCGAACAGTTCGGCCACACGAGGCAGACCACCTGTAATATCACGGGTCTTGGCAGCCTCACGAGGGATACGCGCAACCACGTCACCAGCATGAAGCTGATCACCGTCATTCACGTTCAGGATGGCATCCATTGACAAGAAGTAACGAGCTTCCAACCCATTGGCCAACGTCACCACTTCGCCCTTGTCATCACGCAGGGTGATACGAGGACGTAAATCGGCGCCTTTGGGTTGTGACCGCCAGTCGACAACGACCTTGTTAGAGATACCCGTGGTTTCGTCCATCACTTCACGCAGGGAAACGCCATCGACGAGGTCAACATAACTAGCGATGCCTTCGCGTTCGACAATAATTGGCGTGGTATACGGATCCCATTCTGCAAGCTTGTCGCCGAGACCAACAACCGACCCATCATCGACCAGAAGACGCGCCCCATACAGGACCTTATGGCGGGCACGTTCCACACCATTTTCATCATTGATAACGATGTTGCAGTTACGGTTCATGGAAATCATGCGATCACTGGAATCGATCACAACATTCCGGTTTTCCAGCACGACGGTTCCTTCAACGACGGATTCGATCGAAGACTGTTCAGCAAACTGCGCTGTGCCACCAATATGGAATGTCCGCATCGTCAGCTGCGTGCCAGGTTCGCCAATGGACTGGGCTGCAATAACGCCAACAGCTTCACCCAAATTCACGGGAGTACCGCGGGCAAGGTCACGACCGTAACAAGCAGCACAGACGCCGCCCTTGGATTCACAAGTCAGCACTGAGCGGATATTGACAATACCCACACCGGCTGTCTCGATCAGCGCGACGGCATCTTCGTCGAGCGGCGTACCCTTCTTGAGCAGGACGTCACCAGAAACAGGATCGGCAATATCTGTCGCCGTCGTACGACCCAAGATGCGTTCGCCTAGTTCGGCGATGACAATACCACCTTCAACCACTTCGCTGACCGTCAGACCACGTGTGGTCTTACAGTCCTCCAGCGTGATGATGCAGTCTTGTGCGACATCAACCAGTCGGCGGGTCAGGTAGCCAGAGTTCGCGGTCTTCAGCGCCGTATCCGCCAGGCCCTTTCGGGCACCATGGGTAGAGGTGAAGTATTCGAGAACCGACAGGCCTTCTTTAAAGTTGGAAATGATCGGCGTTTCGATGATTTCGCCAGAAGGCTTGGCCATCAGGCCTCGCATGCCTGCCAGCTGCTTCATTTGCGCGGGCGAGCCACGTGCACCGGAATGGGACATCATAAACACCGAGTTAATTGGCTTGGTCCGTCCAGTCTCGGCATCAATTTCAATTGCGGAAATACGCGCCATCATTTCGTCGGCGACCTTGTCTGTACACTGGGACCAGGCGTCGATTACTTTGTTGTATTTTTCGCCCTGGGTAATCAGACCCTCGGCATACTGGCTTTCGAATTCGGCGACCAACGCACGGGTTTCATCAACCAGACCTTCCTTGGTGTCAGGGATAACCATGTCATCCTTACCAAAGGAAATGCCCGCTTTCGCAGCCTCTCGGAAACCAATCGCCATCACACCATCGGCAAACAACACAGTCTCTTTCTGGCCGCAATGGCGGTAAACAACGTCGATGACTTCACCGATTTCCTTTTTGCCAAGAACCCGGTTCAACACGTCGAACTTGATTTTCGGGTGACGTGGCAGGAACCGTGACAACAGCATGCGACCCGGCGTGCTGTCGACGCGGGTAGAAATTGGATTGTTGTCATCATCCACCGTCTCATAGCGGCACTGAATCTTGCTGTGCAATGTCACGACACCAGCATCCAGCGCCATCTGAATTTCAGTCAGATTAGAGAAAATGCTGCCTTCGCCTGGTTCGTTGTCATAGGCGAGTGTCAGATAATAGATACCCAACACGATATCCTGAGACGGCACGATGATAGGCTTGCCATTGGCCGGGCTGAGAATGTTGTTCGTCGACATCATCAGCACACGACATTCCAGCTGGGCTTCCAGCGACAACGGCACGTGAACGGCCATTTGGTCACCATCAAAGTCGGCGTTGAACGCCGCACAAACCAGCGGATGCAGTTGGATTGCCTTGCCTTCGATCAGCACAGGTTCAAATGCCTGGATGCCCAGGCGATGAAGCGTTGGTGCGCGGTTCAACATGATGGGATGTTCACGAATGACTTCGTCGAGGATATCCCAAACTTCAGGCCGTTCGCTTTCCACCATCTTGCGAGCCTGTTTGATCGTTGTGGACAGGCCACGCTGATCAAGGCGCGAATAGATGAAGGGTTTGAACAGTTCCAGCGCCATCTTTTTCGGCAGACCGCACTGATGCAGCTTAAGCTCAGGCCCCACCACAATCACAGAACGACCAGAATAGTCGACGCGTTTGCCAAGCAGATTCTGACGGAAGCGACCCTGTTTGCCTTTCAGCATATCTGACAGCGACTTCAGCGGGCGCTTGTTGGCACCAGTGATGGTCCGACCACGACGGCCATTATCGAATAGCGCATCCACAGCTTCCTGCAGCATACGTTTTTCGTTACGGACGATGATATCGGGCGCACGCAACTCGATCAGGCGCTTCAGACGATTGTTCCGGTTGATCACGCGACGATACAGATCATTCAGATCGGACGTTGCGAAACGACCGCCATCCAAAGGCACCAGCGGGCGCAACTCGGGCGGGATCACTGGCACAACGGTCAGGATCATCCATTCAGGACGGTTGCCAGATTCCAGGAAGGCTTCAACCACCTTAAGGCGCTTGATCAGCTTCTTAGGCTTCAATTCTGACTTGGTTTCAGACAATTCCTTCAGGATTTCTTCGCGAATGGTTTCAAGATCGACCACTTCCAGCATGTTGCGGATGGCTTCCGCACCGATGCCAGCCGTGAAACCGTCTTCGCCATATTCGTCGACAGCCGTGTTGTATTCTTCTTCAGTCAGAAGCTGGCCTTGGGTCAACGCCGTTAACCCAGGCTCGACAACAACATAGCTTTCGAAATATAGGATGCGTTCCAGACCCTTAAGGGTCATGTCCAGCAACAGGCCAATGCGGGATGGCAGGCTTTTGAGGAACCAGATATGCGCAACCGGTGCCGCCAGTTCGATATGACCCATGCGGTCACGACGAACCTTCGAAAGCGTCACTTCAACACCACATTTTTCGCAGACAATGCCGCGATACTTCATGCGCTTATATTTACCGCACAGGCATTCATAATCCTTGATAGGACCAAAGATACGGGCACAAAACAGGCCATCACGTTCCGGCTTGAATGTCCGGTAATTAATGGTTTCAGGCTTTTTGATCTCGCCAAAAGACCATGACCGCACACGCTCGGGGCTGGCAATAGAGATGCGGATTGCATCAAATGTTTGTGCCTTAGCTTGTGGGCTAAAGAGGTTAAGGACCTCTTGATTCATGTCTCGTCTCCTCGTTCCAACCACTTATGACGAAAAGTATTCGTCAGCAATTTTACCGACTGCGGCACAAATGTACCGCAAAGTCATCATCCGCAGTCTTAATCGACTGTTTCAGTTACTACCAATTCAACATTCAGTGCCAGCGAGCGCATCTCTTTTACCAACACATTGAACGATTCTGGAATACCTGCTTCGAACGAATCATCACCCTTGACGATAGATTCGTAAACGGCGGTGCGGCCGGCCACGTCATCCGACTTGACCGTCAGCATTTCCTGCAAGGTATAGGCAGCGCCATAGGCCTGAAGGGCCCACACTTCCATTTCACCAAAACGCTGGCCACCGAATTGGGCCTTACCACCCAATGGCTGTTGCGTCACGAGGCTGTATGGACCAATGGACCGGGCATGGATCTTGTCATCAACCAGATGATGCAGCTTCAGCATATAAATGTAGCCGACAGTTACCTTGCGATCGAAAGGTTCGCCTGTACGGCCATCATAGAGTGTGACCTGACCAGACGAATCATAGCCCGCTTTTTCAAGCGCTTCAACGATATCTAGTTCCTTGGCACCATCGAAAACCGGTGTTGCCATAGGCACGCCATTCGACAGGTTCTCTCCCAATTCGATCAAATCGGGATCTTCCATATCTCTGATGATCTCGTCGTATTCTACATCGCTGTAGATACCCTTGAGATGCTCTTTCAATGGCTTGCCTTCACCAGACCGCTTCATTTGATCAACAAGTTTGGCGATCTGCTTGCCTAAACCGGCAGAGGCCCAACCCAAATGGGTTTCGAGAATTTGCCCGACATTCATGCGCGATGGCACGCCCAGTGGGTTCAACACGATATCAGCCGGGGTGCCGTCTTCCAGGAAGGGCATATCTTCGACCGCGGCAATGCGAGAAATCACACCCTTGTTACCGTGACGGCCAGCCATCTTATCACCTGGTTGCAGCTTGCGCTTCACAGCCACAAAGACTTTGACCATCTTCATGACGCCTGGCAGCAATTCATCACCTCGTTGCAGCTTGTCGATCTTTTCCTCGAAGTGGGCCTGCAAGGCTTCCTTGGCTTCGTCATATTGCTTGCGCAGGGCTTCGATATCCGCCTGACGGCCTTCATTTCTGACGGCAATCTGCCACCATTGGCCGTGGGACAACTCTTCCAACACAGTCTTGGTAACTTTGCCGCCTTTTTTGACACCGTCAGGGCCACTGGCAATTGTCTGATTGATCAATTGATCTTCGAGGCGGGCGTATGACACACGGTCCAGAATAGCCAATTCGTCGGCTCGATCCTTGGAAAGATGTTCAATTTCTTCCCGCTCGATGGTCATGGCGCGTTCGTCTTTGTCGACACCATGGCGGTTGAACACACGGACTTCAACAATGGTCCCGGCATCACCTGGCGAGATACGCAACGATGTATCACGCACATCAGAGGCCTTTTCACCAAAGATGGCTCGCAGAAGCTTTTCTTCCGGAGTCATGGGTGATTCACCCTTGGGTGTTACCTTCCCGACCAGAATGTCGCCCGGGCCAACTTCGGCACCAATATAGACAATCCCTGCTTCGTCGAGATGGCTGAGGCTTTCCTCACCAACATTGGGAATGTCACGCGTGATTTCTTCAGGGCCCAATTTGGTGTCGCGGGCCATCACTTCATATTCTTCAATGTGAATAGAGGTGAAGACGTCGTCCCGCACCAGGCGCTCAGAAATCAGGATGGAATCTTCGAAGTTGTAGCCCATCCAAGGCATGAATGCGACGAGCACGTTGCGACCCAACGCCAGTTCGCCCAGATCAGTTGACGGGCCATCGGCAACAATGTCGCCCTTTTCAACAATGTCACCCACCTTCACCAACGGACGCTGGTTAATGCACGTGTTCTGATTGGACCGCTGGAACTTGACGAGATTATAGATATCAACACCAGAAGAACCAGGCTCGACATCATCAGTGGCGCGCACAACAATACGAGTTGCGTCGACCTGATCAATAATACCCGAGCGCTTGGCAATCACCGTCACACCAGAATCACGGGCGACAATCTCTTCCATGCCGGTGCCGATAAGTGGTGCAGTTGCCTGCAATAATGGCACGGCTTGACGCATCATGTTTGAGCCCATCAAGGCGCGGTTAGCGTCATCGTTTTCCAGGAACGGGATCAGTGCAGCCGCGACAGAAACAAGCTGTTTCGGCGACACATCCATAAAGTGTACCTCTTCAGGCTTGACCGTCAACAGGTCACCAGCCTTGCGGCAGCTCAGCAATTCATCAACAAACTTGCCATTGCTGTCAAATTCCAGATTGGCCTGGGCCACGACATAGTTGGCTTCTTCCATGGCGGACAGATACACGACTTCGTCGGTTGCCCTGCCTTTGGTGATGCGGCGATAAGGCGATTCAATAAAGCCGTATTGGTTGATCCGGGCAAAAGTGGCCAGCGAGTTGATCAGACCAATATTGGGACCCTCTGGGGTCTCGATCGGGCAGATGCGGCCATAATGTGTTGGATGCACGTCACGGACTTCAAAGCCAGCACGTTCGCGGGTCAGACCGCCAGGCCCAAGAGCTGACAGGCGACGCTTGTGGGTCACTTCTGACAGTGGGTTGGTCTGATCCATAAATTGGCTAAGCTGGCTGGACCCAAAGAATTCACGCACAGCAGCTGCAGCTGGCTTGGCGTTGATCAGGTCATGCGGCATGACCGTATCAATTTCGACCGAGCTCATGCGTTCCTTGATTGCACGTTCCATCCGCAACAGACCGATGCGGTACTGATTTTCCATCAGTTCACCAACAGAGCGAACACGACGGTTGCCCAGGTGATCGATATCATCGATTTCGCCCTTGCCGTCTTTCAGCCCAACCAGGGTCTTGATGACGGCCAGAATATCTTCCTTGCGCAGAATACGAAGCGTGTCTTCGGCATCCAGCGACAGGCGCATATTCATTTTTACGCGACCAACTGACGACAGATCATAACGTTCCCTGTCGAAGAACAAGCCTTCAAACAAGGTCTCAGCGGTTTCCTTGGTGGGCGGTTCACCCGGGCGCATGACGCGATAGATTTCGATCATGGCCTGTTCCCAGTTTTCCGACTTGTCCACCATCATGGTATTGCGGATATGGGCGCTTATATTGATGTGATCGATGGCCAGGGTCGGGACTTCCTTGATCTTGGCTTCAAAGAACTTTTCAATGTGTTCTTCAGTGATTTCTTCACCGGCTTCGATGTAGATCTCGCCAGTCTTTGGGTTCACCAGATCGATAGCAGCATAGCGGCTTAGCAGGTCGTCAGAGGGAACCAGCAGCTCCTTGACTCCATCTTTTTCCATCTGACGCGCCAGTCGTGGCGTCATCTTTTCTTCGGCTTCCAGGAGGACTTCACCAGTTTTGGCATCTGCAATAGCGAATGCCTGCTTGGCGCCACGCATAGAAACCGCATCGAATGGCTTTTTCCAACCCTTCTTGTCGCGCTTGAAGATTACTGTGTCATAGAAATAAGCCAGAATTTCCTGGCTCTTCATACCCAGGGCATACAGCAGCGTTGTAACAGGGATCTTGCGTCGACGGTCGATGCGGGCATGAACCACATCCTTGGCGTCGAATTCAAAGTCCAACCATGAACCACGGTAAGGAATGATCCGGGCCGCAAACAGGAATTTGCCAGACGAATGTGTCTTGCCCTTGTCGTGGTCAAAGAACACGCCAGGCGACCGGTGCATCTGGGAAACGATCACGCGCTCGGTACCATTAATCACAAAGGTGCCGTGCTGCGTCATCAGGGGCATGTCGCCCATGTAAACTTCTTGTTCCTTGATATCGAGGACGGACTTGGCGCCCGTATCTTCGTCGATATCAAAGACGACCAGTCGAAGGGTCGCCTTTAGGGGGGCGCCATAAGTCATGTCTCGTTGCTGACATTCCTCGACATCGTATTTTGGTTTTTCGAATACGTAGCTCACGAATTCCAACGACGCCGTATCGGCGAAATCGCCAATCGGGAACACGGATTTGAAGACGCCCTGAAGGCCAGTGTCGGTACGTTCGTCTTTCGCGACATAGCGCTGCAAGAACTTGTCGTACGAATTCTTCTGCACTTCAATGAGATTAGGCATCTCACAGACTTCTTTAATATGCCCGTAATATTTGCGGACCCGCTTGCGCCCTGTGAAGGAGTTACCCATGCTGTTCCTCTTTCGCTCGCCCGGCTGACACTGATTGATCAGCCTTAAATTCTGATGGCTTTTGCCACCCTTGACCTTGTGTTTTTATCCGCAAACAGGCACCGAAGCCAAGTTGGCCGCAGCGCCCATTTTGGATGGTCGTATCGGAGCCCTGCGAACAGAGCCCCGATAAAACATATGTCGCAGCTGAACTACTTGAGTTCGACCGAAGCACCAGCGGCTTCGAGCTTTTCTTTGAGTTCTGCAGCTTCTTCTTTGTTGACGCCTTCCTTGACAGCCTTAGGAGCTGATTCAACGAGGTCTTTGGCGTCCTTCAGTCCGAGACCGGTAATGGCACGGACTTCTTTGATCACATTGATCTTCTTTTCGCCCATGCTTGTCAGGATGACATCAAATTCAACCTGTTCAGCATCAGCTTCACCGTCGCCTTCAGCAGGAGCTGCCGCAACAGCGACAGGAGCAGCAGCAGAAACGCCCCACTTCTCTTCCAACATTGATGATAGTTCGGCGGCCTCGATAACTGTCAATGTGGACAGTTCGTCTACCAACTTTTCCAAATCGGCCATAGTATATTCTCCTATATTTACCCTTGAAGTCCAAAGACTTTCTTAAGCTGCCTCTGACGCTCCATAAGCACCAATAACCCGTGCAACTTGACCAGCTGGTGCCTGCAATACGCCAGCAACTTTCGTTGCGGGTGCACTGATAACGCCAATGATCATGCCGCGAAGTTCGTCCAGTGACGGCATCTTGGCCAAAGCCATAACACCAGCGCTGTCTAATTCGGTCTCGTCCATCATGCCGCCAAGAACGATTAGCTTTTCGTTTTCCTTGGCGAATTCTACTGTCACCTTGGCCGCTGCTATCGGATCATCCGAATAAGCAATGGCGGTCGGGCCAGTAAAATACTGGGCGAGCGGATCGCATTTGGTACCATCGAGAGCCAGCTTGGTCAGCCGGTTCTTAGTGACACGAAATTGGGCACCAGCTTCACGCATACGCGTGCGAAGGTCAGTCATCTCTGCCACCGACAGACCGGAATAGTGTGTCACTACAACGGATGTGGTGTCATTGAACGTTGCCTTCAGCTCAGCGACCAGTTCCTCTTTTTGGGCTCGGTCCACTAATTTTCTCCAGTGTAATGCGACGACACATGCCGCCGCGAACCCTAACAAAGGCCCGATCACCAATTGCCCGGCAATCGAACCCAACTACCCTGTCCCAGGGCCGTGGACCTGAACCTTACCCACAAGGATATTTCGGCTTTTGACCGAAATAGCCATATCTGCAATCACAGATAAAGCCAAAATTCTTAGTCTCGTTCCCCCGTCTGTGCAGGCCGGGTTGCCCCATTAAACCAGCACCAAAGTGCTGACACCTACGGTCTCGGACAGGCGGACGGTAAAACCAATTGGCTTTCCCGCCCTATCCACGCGCCGAAGCTGGCGCGGGAATTCTCTTTAAGCGCCAGCGATTGCGCTGGCGAAATCTACTTTCAGGCCAGGACCCATTGTCGAACTAATACCGAAGTTCTTGACGTAGGTTCCTTTGGAGCCGCTTGGCTTGGCCTTGTGGATGGCATTTGAAAACGCGCGAATGTTTTCGACCAGCGCACCTTCAGAAAAGCTCGCTTTGCCAACACCGGCATGGATAATGCCTTCTTTTTCGACGCGGAATTCAACCTGGCCACCCTTGGCATCTTCAATTGCCTTGGCAACATCGGCCGTTACCGTACCCAATTTTGGGTTTGGCATCAGACCGCGTGGACCAAGAATTTTACCGAGGCGCCCCACAACAGCCATCATGTCAGGCGTTGCAATCACGCGGTCAAAATCCATCTGGCCACCCTGGATGGCCTCGGCCAAGTCTTCGGCACCAACGATTTCTGCACCGGCTGCCTTGGCTTCGTCGGCCTTGTCATCACGGGCGAATACGGCAACCCGAACGGACTTGCCTGTGCCATTGGGCAGGTTGACGACGCCGCGGACCATCTGGTCAGCATGGCGTGGGTCAACACCCAGGTTCAAAACAACTTCAATGGTTTCGTCAAATTTGGTTGTAGCATTTGCCTTGATCAACGATACGGCCTCTTCAAGCGTATACTGCTTGGTGCGATCAATCGTTTCGGCAGCGGCCTTTTGTCTTTTAGTAAGCTTTGCCATAATACTAGTCCTTCACCTCAAAGCCCATCGACCGGGCAGAACCCGCCAGCATGGACATTGCTGCTTCGATGTCAGCGGCATTCAGATCAACCATTTTTGCTTCGGCGATCTCGCGCAGGTCGGCTTTTGTCACATAACCGGCGACTTCACGACCAGGCTCGCTGCCACCCTTTTCCAGCTTGGCAGCCTTCTTCAGGAAGAAGGACGCAGGTGGCGTTTTGGTGACAAAGGTAAAGCTGCGATCAGCATAAACCGTAATCTTGGTAGGAATTGGCGTGTTCTTGTCATAATCCTGCGTCTTTGCGTTAAACGCTTTGCAGAACTCCATAATGTTCACACCGCGTTGACCAAGTGCTGGGCCAATGGGGGGTGACGGGCTTGCAGCACCCGCGGGCACCTGCAAATTGATGTAACCATCGATCTTCTTTGCCATGCTATTTCCCTTTCTGAGGAATGTGACGCCTTTTCAGGCGTACGGGAAAGCGTGGTACGGTCATGACGAACCTCCCACGCAGTAATTTCTAGCCTTTTTCTACCTGGGCATATTCCAGCTCGACCGGTGTTGCGCGGCCAAAGATAGAAACCGACACCTTAAGGCGGGCTCTTTCTTCGTCGACGTCTTCCACCATGCCGTTAAACGATGTGAACGGACCATCAATGACCCGGACCTGTTCGCCAATTTCAAAGATGATGGAGGGCTTGGGCCGCTCGACACCTTCTTGAACCTGGTTGATAATCCGGTCTGCTTCGACATCGGTGATGGGCATTGGTTTGTTGCCCGACCCCAAAAAGCCTGAGACCTTCGGGATGTTCTTGATCATGTGATACGTGTCGTCGGTCAGTTCCATTTTGACCAAGATATAGCCTGGGAAAAACTTGCGTTCGGAGGTGACCTTCTGGCCGCGGCGTATTTCAACCACTTCTTCCATCGGTACAAGCACTTCTTCAACCAGGTCTTGCAGACCGCCGATTGTCGCTTGTTCGTTGACAGCTTCAGCGACCTTTTTCTCGAAATTCGAGTAGGTCTGAACGATGTACCACCGCATTGCCATTATCTAAGCAGCTCCAGGAACAGTTGCAGAAGATAGGAAATCACCCCGTCGACAGCATAGAAAAACACCGACATCATTATCACAAAAATGAATACCATTGCCGTTGTCACCAAAGTCTCGTTCCAGGTCGGAGGGACTACCTTCGATACCTCTTGCCGAACTTGACTGAAAAACTTTATTGGGTTCGTTCTCGCCATTCTTACCACGTTCTAATTTATTGACCGAAAACCGTCTTCCGACTCTGCCAGTGAAGCGCAAAAAGTGGCAGGAGTGGAGGGACTCGAACCCACAGCCCCCGGTTTTGGAGACCGGTGCTCTGCCAATTGAGCTACACTCCTATGCGTTGCCTTCTGCGGGACTCCGGTATCTAGTTTCAGATCAATAGGTTAGCAACACTGCTGCATGCCCCTAAACACTGTTGAAATTCCAAGCGGCTCGTTCTATGGCGAATGGGCCTGCCTGTCAACCGAAGGTTACGAATTATACGCCGTTACCTTCAGTCTTAGTACTGCTTCGTCGTGTTACTCGACGTCCATCTTTTGTCGATTACTCGACGTCCATCTTTTGTCGATTACTCGACATCCACTTCTTGTCGATTACTCGACGATACTTGATACGACGCCTGAACCGACGGTGCGGCCGCCTTCGCGGATCGCAAAGCGCAGACCTTCGTCCATGGCAATCGGCACGATCAGTTCAACATCCATCGCGACGTTGTCACCTGGCATCACCATCTCGGTGCCATCAGGCAATGATACAACACCCGTCACGTCCGTCGTCCGGAAGTAGAATTGCGGACGATAATTCGTGAAGAACGGCGTATGACGGCCACCCTCAGCCTTGGTCAGGATATACGCCTCTGCCTTGAACTTCGTGTGCGGCGTAATCGAACCGGGAGCCGCCAATACCTGGCCACGCTCAACAGCTTCACGATCAATACCACGCAACAGTGCGCCAATGTTGTCGCCAGCCTCACCACGATCCAACAACTTGCGGAACATCTCAACGCCCGTACACGTCGTCTTCGTGGTGTCCTTGACGCCAACGATCTCAATCTCGTCGCCAATATTCACAATACCGCGCTCAATACGACCCGTCACAACCGTGCCACGACCCGAGATCGAGAACACATCTTCGATCGGCATCAGGAACGGCAGATCAATTGGGCGGTCAGGCTGCGGAATGTATTCATCAACAGCCTTCATCAACGCGTTGATCGAATCCTTGCCGATAGCGTCGTCGCGACCTTCAAGAGCGGCCAGCGCCGAACCCGGAATGATGGGAATGTCGTCGCCCGGGTAGTCATATTCAGACAACAGCTCACGGATTTCCATCTCAACCAGTTCCAACAACTCTTCGTCGTCAACCTGGTCAACCTTGTTCAAATAGACAACAAGCGATGGCACGCCAACCTGACGGGCCAGCAAAATGTGCTCGCGGGTCTGCGGCATCGGGCCATCAGCGGCGTTCACAACCAAAATAGCCCCATCCATCTGCGCCGCGCCCGTGATCATGTTCTTCACATAATCCGCATGGCCAGGGCAATCAACGTGCGCATAGTGACGCGCCTCTGTTTCATACTCAACATGCGCTGTCGAAATCGTAATGCCGCGCTCGCGTTCTTCCGGCGCGTTATCGATGTTCGCATAATCCGTAAACTCAGCACCACCAAC
>SMXS01000147.1 GCA_004356955.1 Alphaproteobacteria bacterium
CATGGTCAATATATATGGCGGCATGGGCTATACGGTGGTCGGGCTGGACTATCGGGGGTTTGGCAAAAGCCGTGGGGAACGAAGCGAAGCGGCCATGCTGGAAGATGCTCTGGCTTTCTATGACAAAATCGTACCTGCTGGCTCACCGCCGCCTCTGATCGTAGGCCGATCGCTGGGAGCGACTTTCGCGACCTATGTTGCCAGTAAGCGCCCGGCAAGTCGGCTGGTCCTGTATTCGCCGCCGGGTTCGATCCTTGATACCGCCAGGCGCCACTATCCATGGATCCCTGGCTTTTTGCTGCGGTATCCGTTGCGGACTGACGAATATATGAAAAACGTCGCTGGGCCTGTGTTGATATTCCACGGCACTGACGACAAAGTAGTTCCGTTCGAAAGCGGGGCCATCTTGAAACAATATCTCAAACCATCTGACAGGTTCGTGCCTATCCCCGGTGGGACCCATCGGGATATTCCCTGGCGCGCTGACGTGCAGCGTATTCTACAAAAAGAACTGGCAGTCCCATGATCCAATCCATCACTGGCTTTTTTGTTTCACTGTTCAATCGGTGGATGCCAGACGCCTTTGTTGTCGCCGTTATTCTGACGATTTTCACGGCCATTATGGCGGTGCTCGCGGCAGATTTTTCCCCCAGCGACACAGTGTTGTCGTGGGGCGATTCGATCTGGAATCTGTTGCGTTTTACCAATCAGGTCGTGCTGACGCTATTGTTTGGGCACGCGGTGGCACACACGCCTTTGGTCCATAAGGGGCTGGGTATGCTGGCCGGCAAGGTGCACTCGGCCAAGGTTGCCTACAGTCTGGCGTGCTTCATAACGGGTGTCTGCGCTTTGTTGTCATGGGGCCTCAGCCTTATTGTTGGGGGTATCCTTGCCCGTTCTATCGGCGAGCGTTGCAAAAAAGAGGGCATCATTATTCACTACCCCCTACTGGTGGCGGCCTCTTATTCGGGTTTTGTGCTGTTCCATCAGGGCCTGTCGGGGACCATTCCACTGACTATTGCGACACCGGACCACTTTCTTGAATCGACCATGGGCATCGTGCCGTTTTCAGAAACAGTGTTCAGTTCCTGGAGCATGTCTCTTGCGGCCATCATCCTGATCACCTTGCCGGTGGTGATGACCCGGCTGCGTCCTGCTGACGATGAATGCGAACCACTGTCAGACGCGTTGTTGGCGCATTCCGAGGCCGTGGAAGCGGCGGCTGATTTGAAGGCTCTTGAAGACCCCCATGAGGCCCCAACGCCGGCGAGCAAGCTGGACCATTGGCGGCCCCTGAACTGGGTGTTGATCGCAGCCGGGCTTTACTATCTGGGCACGCATTTCTTTGTGCGCGAACAGGGGCTTAATCTCGATATTCTGAACTTTGCATTCCTGATGCTGGGGCTGGGCCTTAGTCGTTCGCTGGCGCATTTTGTCGAGCTGATCACGGATGCGGCCAAAATCATCGGGCCTTATTTGCTGCAATACCCGTTCTACGCAGGCATTGCGGGGATCATGTTGGCATCGGGTCTGGCGCAAATGGTTGTCGATGTTTTCATCAATTATTCCGATGCCGACACTTTGCCGATTGCCGCCTTTATCAGCGCCGCGATTCTTAATATATTCATCCCAACTGGTGGCGGCCAATGGGCCGTACAGGGGCCTATCATGATGGATGCCGCTATCAACCTGGGGGCTGACCTGCCGTTGGTGGCGATGGCGGTTGCTTTGGGCGACCAATTAACCAATCTGATCCAGCCAATTGTCATTGTGCCGGTGTTGGCAATTGCCGGCCTGCACATCCGTCAGGTCATGGGTTATATGGTCATGGCGCTGGCTTGGTGTGGCCTGGTTTTCCTGCTGGGGCTATGCGCAATCGTCTTTCTGTAACCACTTCGTCTGATTAGGGCCTGCCACCCCTTGCAGATGGGTGGGAATCGCGCTAAACCCCAGCGCAATTCATTCGGATACCACCCTATCAACGAAGGGACGATCACTTCATGGCACGGAAAAAAATCGCGCTTATCGGCGGCGGCCAAATTGGCGGCACGCTGGCTCATCTCGCAGGCCTGAAAGAGCTGGGCGACATTGTCATTTTTGACATTGTCGAAGGCCTACCCCAGGGCAAGGCTTTGGACCTTTCACAGTCTGCCCCCATCAACGACTTTGATTCTGCCATCAGTGGCACACAGGATTATGCAGACATTGCTGGCGCCGACGTGGTTATCGTCACCGCTGGCGTGCCGCGCAAACCAGGCATGAGCCGCGATGACCTCTTGGGCATCAACCTCAAGGTCATGCGCGCTGTGGGTGAAGGCATCTCGCAACATGCGCCAGATGCATTTGTGATCTGCATTACCAACCCGCTGGACGCCATGGTTTGGGTGCTGCGCGAAATCTCGGGTCTGCCCCACAACAAGGTTGTCGGCATGGCTGGCGTGCTGGACTCCGCCCGCTTCCGTCATTTCCTTGCTGACGAATTCAATGTCTCTGTCGAAGACGTCACGGCCTTTGTGTTGGGTGGCCACGGCGACACCATGGTGCCGCTGGAACGCTATTCCACCATTGGCGGCATTCCGCTGCCCGATCTGGTCGCCATGGGCTGGACCACACAAGACAAGATCGACGCCATTGTTCAGCGCACGCGCGATGGCGGTGCTGAAATTGTCGGCTTGTTGAAAACAGGATCTGCTTTTTATGCACCCGCTGCGGCCGCCATTCAGATGGCCGAATCCTACCTCAAGGACAAGCGCCGGGTGCTGCCATGTGCGGCGTATCTTGATGGCCAGTACGGCGTTGAAGACCTTTATGTTGGCGTGCCAACGATCATTGGTGCCAATGGCGTTGAAAAAATCATCGAAATTGACCTGCAGGGCGACGAAAAAACCGGTTTTGACGCCTCTGTCGATTCCGTTCGCGGGCTGGTTGATGCCTGCAAAGAAATCGACCCAACACTGGCTTAGGCCAACAACAATCACAGCCGCCAGAGACGGCGGAATGGACAAGCCAGGAAGAGAGCATCCATGAATATTCATGAATATCAGGCCAAGGCCTTGCTAAGCGAGTATGGCGTCGGAGTCCCCCGGGGCGGCGTTGCATATACCCCGCAAGAAGCAGAAGCGCAGGCCATCGAGCTCGGCGGCCCTGTATGGGTTGTGAAAGCCCAGATCCACGCCGGTGGGCGCGGTAAAGGCGGCGGTGTTAAAATTGTTAAGTCTGTTGAAGAGGTCAAAGAGGCTGCAGCACAGATGATCGGCATGCAGCTGGTGACGCACCAGACCAGTGCCCACGGCAAAGAAGTCAAACGTGTCTATATCGAAGAAGGCTGCGACATTGCCCGCGAACTTTACCTTTCCTTCCTGGTTGACCGGGGCACGTCGCGCGTTGCCATCATGGCATCGACCGAAGGTGGCATGGACATTGAAGAAGTCGCCGCCAGCACCCCGGAAAAGATCCTGACGATCTTTATCGACCCTGCAACAGGTCTCCAGGCTTTTCATTGCCGTCAGCTGGCATTCTCGCTGGGCCTGACCGGCAAGCTGGTTGGCGCAGCTGGCAAAATGTTCCAGGCGCTGTACAACGCTTTCATGTCATCTGATGCCAGCCTGTTGGAAATTAACCCACTGGTCGTCACCGGTGATGATGTGATTATCCCGCTTGATGCCAAGATGAGCTTTGACGACAATGCCCTGTTCCGCCATCAGAACCTCGCCGAGCTGCGTGACCCTGATGAAGAAGACCCCATGGAACTGGAAGCTGCCAAGCACGAACTGAACTACATCAAGCTCGATGGCAATATTGGTTGCATGGTCAATGGCGCTGGCCTGGCGATGGCGACCATGGACATCATCAAGCTTTATGGTGAAGCCCCGGCCAACTTCCTTGATGTTGGGGGCGGCGCAAACAAAGAGCGTGTGACAGAGGCGTTCAAGATCATCCTGTCGGACCCCAATGTAGAAGCCATTCTGGTGAATATTTTTGGTGGCATCATGCGTTGCGACATCGTTGCCGAAGGCATTGTATCGGCGGCCCGCGAAGTCTCTCTTGATGTGCCGTTGGTTGTGCGTCTTGCTGGCACCAATGTTGATCTTGGTGTGCAGATCCTGGCAGACAGCGGTCTGCCTATTGTATCTGCAGACGATTTGGATGATGCCGCTGACAAAGTTGCCAAAGCCGTGAAGGAGGCCCAATAAATGGCTATTCTTGTTGATAGTAATACCAAAGTTATTTGCCAGGGCTTCACCGGTTCTCAGGGGACATTCCACTCTGAACAGGCAATCGCCTATGGCACCAAAATGGTTGGCGGCGTGACGCCCGGCAAGGGCGGGTCCAAGCACCTTGATCTGCCAGTCTTCGACACCGTGGGTGACGCGATAGAGGCCACAGGCGCCGATGCGACTGTGATCTATGTGCCGCCGCCCTTCGCAGCGGATGCGATCCTCGAGGCCATCGACGCCGAAATTCCTTTGGCCGTTTGCATTACCGAAGGCATTCCTGTGCTGGACATGGTGCGCGTCAAGCGGGCCCTGCAGAACAGCAAGACCCGGCTTATCGGCCCGAACTGCCCTGGCATCATTACGCCAGACCAGTGCAAAATTGGCATCATGCCCGGTCATATCCATCTGCCAGGGTCGGTCGGCGTTGTGTCCCGTTCCGGTACACTAACCTATGAAGCTGTTGCCCAGACCACCGCCGTTGGCCTTGGCCAGACGACCTGTGTTGGTATCGGCGGTGATCCCGTCAATGGCACAAACTTCATCGACGTGCTGGAAGGCTTCCTGGCCGATGACGACACTCAATCCATCATCATGATTGGCGAAATTGGCGGCTCCGCTGAAGAAGAAGCAGCAGAATTCCTCAAGCAGTCCAAAGTTAAAAAGCCGGTTGTTGGTTTCATCGCTGGCTTGACGGCGCCTCCGGGCCGCACAATGGGCCATGCCGGTGCGATTGTATCTGGTGGCAAAGGTGGCGCTGAAGACAAGATCGAAGCCTTGCGCTCTGCTGGCGTCGCAGTCGCCGATTCTCCCGCATCTTTGGGCACGACTTTGGTTGAATTGTTGAAGGGCTAATCCCCCCAACATCGAGAATTGAAGGGCCGGGGTTGATCAGTCAGCCGCGGCTTTTCTTTGCCTGGATGATTATAGACAGATAGTTCTGTCTATAATCTGTGGCATGTGTTTATTCTTTTGAAACAGTGTAGTACAGTCCGCCTATCGTTTGGGAGGACGATGCTGGCTTTAACGCAGTGGCATGGACCCTGATATGAACGAAGAACTTCTCGACCTGACCCTTCTAAATGGCGCAAATGTGCCATTTCTCGAGGTTTTGTACGATAAGTATCAGGCCAACCCCAACAGTGTAGACTCCGCCTGGCGCAATTGGTTCGACCGAATCGGCGCCGATATTTCTTCTTCTCAAAGCAGTGATCCCCAAAGCCATGATCGGGGCCCCAGTTGGGCCCGTAGCGATTGGCCTATTGTTGAAGACTCCCTGGCCGACCTAGAACCTGGGGCCGATTCAGACCCCCCCACCAAACCTGAGGCCAAACCACCAATTGCCGATGCGACGGACCTGCGCAGCGCCACCATCGACTCCATTCGCGCCTTGATGATGATCCGCGCCTATCGTGTGCGGGGGCATCTGCACGCCAATCTGGACCCGCTGGGCCTGGCATCACGGCCTGAACATCCCGAGCTCTCCCCCGCAAGCTATGGCTTTGGCCCCGATGATATGGACCGCGAGATTTATATTGATGAGGTCTTGGGGCTGGAGACAGCGACGGTTCGTGAGATTATCGAAATTCTGGAACGCACCTATTGTTCCTCCATCGGTGTCGAGTTCATGCATATTTCTGAACCTGCGGAAAAGAGCTGGATCCAGGAACGCATCGAAGGCCGCGAAAAAGAAGTCACCTTCACCGACATGGGCAAAAACGCGATTCTGCAGAAAATCATTGAAGCTGAAACCTTCGAGCAGTTCCTCAATACAAAATATACCGGGACCAAGCGCTTTGGCCTGGACGGAGCCGAGGCGGTGGTGCCCGCGCTAGAGGCCATCATCAAACGCGGTGGCGCCCTGGGTATTGAAGAAATTGTCATTGGCATGCCCCATCGCGGCCGGCTGAACGTGCTTGTGAATGTGATGCAAAAGCCGTTTCAGGCGGTGTTCAGTGAGTTTAAAGGCGGGGCCAGTCATCCTGAAGAAGTCGAAGGCTCGGGCGATGTCAAATATCACCTAGGGACCTCGGCGGACCGGGAATTTGATGGCAACAATGTGCATCTGTCGCTCACCGCCAATCCATCCCATCTAGAGGCCGTGGACCCGGTTGTCCTGGGCAAAGTGCGCGCCAAGCAGGAACAATTGGGCGACACCAACCGCACCAAGGTCATGGGCTTGTTGCTGCATGGCGACGCTGC
>SMXS01000148.1 GCA_004356955.1 Alphaproteobacteria bacterium
TACCGTCAATGGCGACCGACCCTTTTAAGACGGAAAATTATGTGAACGAGCAAATTGTTCAAGAGCTTGCAGACAAGCAGGCCATCACTGAAATCATCTATCGTTATGCGCGTGGCCTCGACCGAATGGATGTCGAAATGACGCTGTCTTGTTGGCATGAAGGCGGTACCGATAATCATGGTGCGCTGTTCAATGGCACGGCCGTCGAATTCGTCGAATGGTTATGGCCCATCCACGCCGCCATGGAGCTGACCCAACACACGATCAACAACATTCTGATAGAGCTGGACGGCGATAGGGCAGGGGCAGAATCCTACTACACAGTCTATTTGCGGACCAAAACAGATGACGGATTTTCTGACATCGTGTGGGGCGGTCGCTATTGCGATAGTTTTGAGCGCATTGACGGCCTATGGCGCATTCGCCATCGCGAGAGCATTGGTGATTGGCTGCAGCACATCGAAGTTGGCTCTGTTGATACCAGTGGCGACATTCCCCCAAGCGACCCTGACAACAAGGTCATTGCCCCCAGCCGCGACAAAAATGACTATTCGTACCAGATATTAAAGAATATCGGCCAATCGGGAGGCTCATAATTCATGATCACAACTGCTTCAATTAAGCATATGTTTACTTCAGATCAAGCGCCTGTTTATCCACAACAAGAGACTTATTCTTATGCCTGATAATGACGCCTGGCTGGCCCAGGTCACCGAAGACATCATTGACCCAGACCTGCCGATCATCGATCCGCATCACCATCTGTGGGACCGCAATGGGGATACTTATCTATTGCGCGAGCTGCACAAGGATACGGATACGGGCCACAACATCGTCGCCACTGTCTTTGTTGAATGTTCGTCAATGTATCGGGTGCGGGGACCGGAGCACCTGTCAGTCGTCGGCGAAACCGAATTCGTCAATGGCATTGCGGCACAAAGCGCTTCGGGTGAATACGGGCCGATGCAGGCGTGCGCTGGCATCGTTTCCACCGCAGATTTTTGCATGGGCAGCGCTGTGGACGAAGTGCTCGAGGCTCACATTGCCGCTGCACCAGATCGCTTTCGGGGGATCAGACATGCCGCAGGCTGGGACGATGACCCCAGGGTCAAAAACTCTCATTCCAACCCACCCAAGGATATGATGCTGGATGCGACCTTCAGGGAAGGCTATGCACGCCTGGCCCATTACGGCCTGAGCTTCGATGCCTGGTGCTATCATCATCAAATCCCGCAATTGACAGATCTGGCGCGAGCGCATCCCGAGGTGCCGATCATCTTTGACCATTTCGGTGGGCCGTTGGGCATCGGACCGTATGAAGGTAAGGCTGATGAGGTTTTCGCACAGTGGAAGTTAGACGTAGCAGAACTCGCCAAATGCGAAAACGTCTATGCCAAAATCGGTGGCGTTAACATGGCTGTGAATGGCTTTGGCTTCCACAAGCGGGATACGCCAGCAACTTCAGATGATCTGGTGGCTGAAACGGGTGGATATTACCGTCATTCAATCGACGTGTTTGGTCCGGACCGCTGCATGTTTGAAAGCAACTTCCCCGTCGACAAAGTATCGGTGTCGTACCCGGTGCTGTGGAATGCGTTCAAGAAAATTGCGGCTGGATTTTCAGATGATGAAAAGCGAGACCTGTTCCATGACACTGCTAAAAGAGCTTATAGACTAGACCTTTAGAGGCATTCATACAGGGCTTTGTTGATGGCTAGGGTGCGTGAATCGCCGCGTATCTCGGCCTGCATCTGGTTCATGGTATAGCCCACACTGACGCGCTTTGACGGGTCCGCATAGCCCATCGACCCGCCCATGCCGCTATGGCCAAATGCGCTGTCATTGGGGCCGTAAAGACCACCATTATTGAGGGCAAAGCCTGCGCCCCAACGGGATGGCATGCCCAGGATACGGTCGGTGCCGTTGCATTGTTCTGTAGTGGCGCGTTTGATGGTATCTTTGCTGATGATCTTGACACCATCAATGGACCCGCCATTGGCCATGGCAGCATATATCCGCGACAGGGCATGTGCTGTCCCGTGCCCATTGGCGGAGGGTATTTCGGCAGCCCGCCATCCTCGATCATGGGGAAATTCAGAGTCGATTGGCGGATTGGCCATGGTCGCTATCACGTAATCTGGTGGCTGCTCCCCGGTTAGCTGAGGCGGCGTTGGGGCTTTGATTACCAGTGAGACTCTGTTTTCCAGATTTTCTGGCAGTCCGACATGGAAATCAGCGCCCAGTGGCTCTGCGATTTCTTCTTTGATGAAGGTGCCAGGGGTGCGGCCATCAATACGACGGATCAGCTCGCCGGCTAAAAACCCAAAGGTTATCGCATGATAACCACTGCCTTCACCCAATTTCCAGAACGGTTCCATCGCAGCCAAGCGGCGGCAGGTCTTGTCCCAGTCATAGAAGTCTTCGACGACTGTGGGTTGGCGCATGCCGCACAGACCGGCTTGGTGGGACAACAACTGACCCACGGTCACATCGCTTTTGCCGCCTTGGGCAAAGTCGGGCCAATGCTGTGCAACGGTATCGCGATAGCGCAGAAGCCCGCGATCGACCAGAATGGCCACAGCGATGGACGTGATGCCTTTGGTCGTCGACCAGACATTGACCAGGGTATCGCGGTTCCATGGTTTGGTTTTCTCTGCATCGGCGTGACCAGCCCACAGATCAACAACCTGTTCACCTTCAACCGTGATGTTCAGGCTGGCGCCGACTTCCAGTCCATCCTTGAAGTTCTGTACAAAGGCATCTTTTACCGCGGCAAACTCGGGGGCTACGCTGCCTTGTACCTCAAGTGCATCAATCATTATGTCTCACGCCATTGTAATTTTTACCGCAATCAGGTGTTTAACCTAGCGGGTCCGTCAGGGTCTTGCATGCGAAAAATGCGCTTGGCCGCAGTTGATGCAAACAGAATCGTCACAGCTTTGCGCCGGGCGGGGGCTAAAGGGCGAATAATCGAAGGCCTGACAATTTCGCCACCATATTGATCGGCAATAATCAGTCCTTCATCGGCGGGCAACACTGCTGTTGGAAAGTCTATCGGGACAGCAAAATAAAACTGATCACCCCATTCCAGATAGTCTTGCCATTTCGTGTCGGACTGAAAATCTTCCAGGCTGGATTTGATCTCGACAATCGCAATCTGTCCCTTCGGATTTATCGCAGCGATATCTGCTCGCCTACCTGTACGTAATGTCAGCTCTGTCAGGCCGTCAAAACCGTGGTGATGTAACAGCCGCATCGTGCCGCGCTGCACATTGGCGGCGGTGGCCGACTGACGGCCATCGGGTATCTGGTTGTCTGATGGTCCTTTGTTCGTAGATGCCAAGGGACTGGGTCAGCCGATGCCAAGGGTCTTGACTGCAAATTCAGTGGTCCTCTTGTAGTCAGCCTTGCCATTGGGCGCCCGTTTCAGGTCCGGGCGGAACAAGACCCGCTTGGGCACTTTATATCCAGCCAATCGTTCCCGTACGTGGCTCCGCAGCTCATCTTCGCCAACATTGGCCCCCGCATTCAATTGCACCACACCCGTGACGGCGTTGCCCCATTTATCATCGGGCACGCCGACAACCAGTGCATCGGTGACAGATGGGTGTTCTTTCAAAACTTCTTCAATTTCCTCGGGAAAGACTTTCTCACCAGCCGTATTGATACAGACAGACCCACGGCCCAACAGGGTCAGGGTGCCGTCAGCCTCGACAATGCACCAGTCACCGGGGATTGAATACCTGACACCGTCAATTGTCTTGAATGTCTCGGCAGATTTGACCTCGTCTTTGTAGTATCCGACCGGGATGCTGCCAGCCCGGGCGATAAAGCCGCGCTCGCCGCTGCCGGGTTCGATTTCGCGGTCATCTTCAGAGAACACTTTGCAAAATTCAGTGACAGCAAATTTGGCTGTCTCTGTCGTGCCTTCAGATGTGGTTAACGAGTAGCCAAAGCCAACGGCTTCAGAGGACCCAAATGAATCGCTGAGGATCGTGTTGGGCATGTGTTTCAACAGGTCCAGTTTAACGTCACGGCTCCACATTGTGCCGGACGATGTGATGGTGGCCAGGGTGGACAGATCATATTTGCCGGGGTCGTCGTCGAGCACTTGCAACATGGGCTTGGCAAAGGCGTCCCCGACAATGGCCATGCCTGTGACCTTGTGTTTCTCGACGGTCTCCCACAATTCCGCCGGATCGAACCGGCCCATGGTCGGCAGTGTAACAATGCACCCACCACCAACGACAGCACCGATAGCAGCAAACAGGCCCGTGCCGTGCATCAAAGGACAAGCGGGGATGGCTCGGGGCAAGCCAACCTCAATGGCCTCTTGCACAAATTCGATGTGCTCTTCCATATTGGTCGGCACGGGACCCATGACGGACCCTGCGTCCAGATGCGCCTGGCGCAAATCATGCATCTGCCACATCACCCCCTTGGGCATGCCAGTTGTACCGCCTGTATAGATGAACAACATATCTTCGGGTGATCGCTCAATATCCAGATTGCTGCCGTCACCGGTCACCAGGCTTTCATATGGGATGGCGAAATCGTTGATCAGATCAGCATCACCATTAACTTCGATCCAACCTTTGACGTCGGGCAACCGGTCCCTTAGCAAGGCAATTTGGTCGGCGAATTCTGGGTCGTACACGACAAATTCTGAATCTGAATTATCGAAGATGTAGTGCAGTTCGGTGGTCTGGTAGCGGTAGTTCACATTGACATGCACCAGACGGCCGCGGAAACAGGCCGCCAATAACTCGGTATAGGCGGGCATATTGCGCATATAAAAACCGACCTTAGTGCCAGGGGTGCCACCCAATTCTATCAAGCTGCGTGCCAACGAATTTGTGCGCAAATTGAATTCCGGCCACAGGACAATCTTGTCACCGTGGATGGTCGCAGGCGCGTCTGCCGGGATCAGCGGCGCAATGGCGTCCATCAGGTCCCCATGATTCCAAAACATGTATTCGTTCTCCCCAAAGTGTATCAATTGTGTGGCCATACCTTGCCGCGTCTCATGGTCTCCGGCAAGTGCCGAGTGAACCTTGACAGGGCAGGGGCAAATCGGGACGCTGATCGCGTGAATTTAAGGGGAGGGGCTCATGTTAGATTTACCGAAGGTCGAACACATTTACCAAAACCATCACATGGACACGACGCGGTGGAATTATTTTACGCCCCGTGACGACGACATCATTATCGCAACATCCTACAAGGCAGGCACGACATTTACCCAAACGATTGTTGGCAACCTACTGTTCCCCAATGATGATTTGCCGGGCCCTGCATCGTTTATCTCGCCATGGCTGGATATGCGCGTATTTCCGCTGGAACTGGTACTGAACCAGCTTGAGGCACAAACCCATCGCCGCTACATCAAAACCCATCTTCCCCTGGATGGCTTGCCGTTTCACCAGAACCTCAAATATATCTGTGTGACGCGCGATCCCAGAGATGTCTTCATGTCCATGTTGAACCATTGGGGTAATCATACGCCAGAATTCTATATGGCAATGAATGGGATTCCGGGACTGGTGGGCGATCCGTTTCCTGAATTTGTCGATGATACCAAAACAACGTGGCGTAACTGGGTAACCAAAGGTTGGTTTGATTGGCACGAAGACGGCTTTCCTTATTGGTCGCACTTCACCTATGCGCTGACCTTTTGGAAATACCGTCATCTGCCCAACATTAAATTGATCCACTTCAACGATTTGCTAGCTGATCTGGATGGTGAAATGCACGGGATTGCAGAGTATCTGGATATCGACGTGCCCGATGAACTGTGGGCAGATGTCGTCAAGCGCTGCACTTTCAAAGAAGTGAAGAAAGATCCCAGCAAAGTCGTTGGTGCCAATATCGACTTTGGCTTCAAAGGTGGTGCAAACACCTTCATCTACAAAGGGACTAATGGACGTTGGCAGGGCGTGTTGGACGATGAGGACCTGGCGCTTTACGATGAAGCTATGGCCAAATTACCCCCAGATTACGCCCATTGGCTGCAGAATGGCGGACCCACTGATTGATGGCGATCAGGCTATTCGCCTTTCTTCAACTTGCGATCACACAGCTCAAAGAAAATCTCCCAGGTTCGCTCCGCCGCGTCTTTGGCATAGGCCGGGCGACCGGGAAAGCAATAGCCGTGCTCTGTACCGGGCACCGTTTCCAACACATAGTCGACACCATTGTCGTCAAGCGCCTTGGTCAGGGCCGGGATAACTTCTGGACCAACCCAATGGTCTTCTTCGGCAAAACCCAAATACAACTCGGCCTTGATGCTGGGGGCCAGCAGGTGCGGTGACTTTTCGTGGTCGGTGACAATGCCCACGCCATAGAGGGATGCGACCGCTGCAAAATGGTCTGGGAAGTTTCCAGCCGCCGCGATGACATATTGGCCGCTCATGCAATAGCCGATGCAACCAGTGGGACCGCCAACGATGGGATTGCCGTCCAGATAGGCAAGCCAGCCCTCTGTGTCGCGCATCACCATGCCGAGGTTGATGGCTTCCATGGACGCGAACATCCGGTCCAGTTCTATCTGTCCTTTGCTGAGATCAAATCGCATTTTGCCTTCGCGCCAATACATATCTGGCAGCAGGGCAAAGTATCCTTTGCTGGCGATCAGACGGCAAAAGTCACGCAGTTCTTCACGAATGCCAGGGGCGTCCATATACAAGATGACAGGCGGGAAGGGCCCTTCGCCATCTGGGTGGGTGGCAAAGCATTCCATTTTGCCATCCGGTGTTTCGACGTCGACGTGAAATTCATTCATGGTTTCCCCCTAATGTGAACTGCTGCGATCATAGCCACAGGCCGGGGACGCCGTCATGAATATAATTGACCCTGCTGGCCTGTGCGTGCTTGCCAGCCATGCTTAGGGCCTTTACCGTTTTGATATTGTTCACCGAATTGTAAAGAGGGTTCACCAATGAAGGCAAACTCCATACGCGCTGTCGGGGCTGCCCTGATGATGCTCGGTCTTGTTGCTTGTGGCAGTAATGCGCAGGAAGACGAGTTCGTAGAAGTTATGGCCGAACAAACAAACAACTCTGTCGTGGCTGATACCGCTCGTTGCATCTATGGCAAATTGATCGAATCCAAGGGTCAGGAATGGGTCACCAAGATTGTCAAAGCCGGTGATGCGATGGATATTGAAGCCTCTGTCGCGATAGCGGGGGCTCTGGCCAAGTGTGCTGACTAGCTAATTCACTTCTGCGCTGGCCGCAACATCGGTGTCATTACCGGACCCTTGCCGCGCTGGCACTGGGCCAATGGCTCGAACCCGTGGCGCATATAGAGCGAGACATTCGCGGGGTTGGATGATTCCAGAAAGGCGGGCAGGCGATCTGCATCTACCACCTTCAGAGATTCCTTCATCAGGGCTGCGCCCAAACCCATTCCTTGATAGGCGGGGTCCACGCCGATGGTGGGAAGGTACCAGTGTGGCTCCTTTGGATGGTAGGACTGCACTTCTTCCATCACTTGCATCAAGTCAGGCAGCATCTCCATATCGGCGCTTGACCCCATGGTCTCCTGCATGGCTTCTTCATCCTGTTCAACACCAGGGGGCAGCCACAAAACAACGCCCTTATTGCCCTCTATATAGAACGAATTGCCGTGCTCGACGGCATTGCCGGCGAAGGCATCCATCCCTGCATGAGCATTCTTCAAATAATTGGAGACGTCCGGCATCATCCATCGCAGCATCGGGTCAGCAATAAAGGCAGCGACAACAATATCGACGCAGGTTTCGCGGTCTTCAGGTGTTGCTTTGATGATCTTTGGTGGACCGTCCATGTTCTATCTCCTGCAGCCATATCAAGTGGTGCTTTCACGATAGCCTTGGTTATAGTCTGTGCACATATTTTTTGACTCAGGAGACCCTAATGAAAATTGGTGCCATGATTCCGGCCCAGGAAATCGGCAACGACCCCATTGCGTTAAAAGATTTCGCACAGGGGGCAGAAGAACTTGGCTTTGACCATTTGTTGCTGACAGACCACGTGTTGCAAATTAACCGAGCCGACTACCCAGATGCGTTCTCGCCCTATTCGATTGACGATGCCTTTCAGGAACCTTTTGTCACCTATGGCTATCTTGCGGCTGTCACCAAAAAGATCGAAATGTCGACGGGCATTTTGATCCTGCCGCAACGACAGGCCGTCTTGGTTGCCAAACAGGCGGCCCAGGTGGATTTCTTGTCTGGTGGCCGACTGCGTCTTGGCATCGGTGTAGGCTGGCAGGAAATTGAATTTGAAGCCTTGGGCGTGCCCTGGAAGGGCCGTGGCAAGCTTTGTGAAGAACAAATTGAAGTCATGCGGGGCTTGTGGATGAATGAGTTGTTTGAATTCGAAGGTGAATTCCACACCGTCCCCAAAAGTGGCCTGAATCCGAATTCTATCCAGAAGCCCATTCCAATTTGGTTCGGTGGCATGTCTGATGCGGTCGCAGAACGCACCGGTCGTATGGGCGATGGCTGGATTCCTGTCGGAACGCCAGAAAGCCTAAAGCCTCAGTTTGACATTATGTATGCGGCTGCCGAAAAAGCCGGTCGCAACCCCAAAGACATTGGCATCGAAACCATCCATGGCCTTAAGTCCCCCGTGGGCGACGAAGTCATCACGATGGATGTATGTCTGGATCACGCCAAGCTGTGGGTTGATGCCGGTGGTACTCACTTCACGTTCGGCGCGTTGGGCCTGGGCTATACCAGTGTTGATCAGCACTTGAAGCTGGCAATGGAATTCAAGGAACGGTTGGAAGCTCTGTAGACCTTGATTTTGGTCCAGACATGGAGAGATAAATGAAAATTGGTGTAATGGTTCCATCTCAGGAATTGGGTAACGATCCCATTGCCTTGCGTGACTTTGTTCAGGGTGCTGAAGAGCTTGGATTTGATTACCTGCAGATTACCGACCACGTTCTGCAAGTCGAACCTTCAGATGATCCTGAGGCATTCACGCCCTATACGATCAAGGACGCGTTCCAGGAACCTTTCGTTACTTTTGGCTATATCGCGGGCTGCACCAAGACCATCGAGATGGGCACAGCGATTTTAATCCTCCCGCAGCGCCAAGCAGTTCTGGTCGCCAAACAAGCGGCCCAGGCTGACTTCCTGTCCGGGGGTCGGTTGCGATTGGGGATCGGTGTTGGCTGGCAGCAGATCGAGTTCGACGCACTGGGCATGCCGTGGAAAGGCCGTGGCAAGCTGTGCGAAGAGCAAATCGAGGTCATGCGAGGCCTGTGGAACAATGAGCTGTTCGAGTTCGACGGCAAGTATCACAAGGTGCCCAAAAGTGGGCTGAACCCCAATTCCGTTCAGAAACCTATTCCCATCTGGTTTGGCGGCATGGCCGATGCCGTGGCCGACCGTACCGGCCGCATCGGTGACGGGTGGATGCCATTAGGTCCCCCTGACATGTTGGGCCCTCAATTCGATATCATGTATGCCGCTGCTGAAAAGGCCGGACGTAAAGCCAGTGATATTGGTATCGAGGCTTTCTTTGGTCTGACAAATATGATGGACGCCACCAGGATCACAATGGACGACGCTATTGCTCTGGCGAAAAAGTGGCAGGCGAGGGGTGCCACCAATTACACATTCACGCCACTGGGTCTTGGCATCACCGATGTGCAAGAACACCTCAAGGTCTCGAATGACTTTAAAGAACGCATGCAAGCCCTTTAAATATAAGGGTAAGAAAGAAAGGCAATACCGTGGAATACAAGAACATGATCATCGAGAAAAAGGGCCGGGTAGACTGGGTCACTTTTAATCGACCAGACCATCTCAACGCCCTAAGCCAAGAGTTTGTCAGCGAATTACATCACTATTTTGACAGCCTGTTGGAAGATTATGACACGCGCGTCGTCGTGCTGAAGGGCGCCGGACGTGCCTTTTGTGCCGGATTGGACATGAAGGACCCCGGTCGGGGCAAACAAACTGAGACTGAATTCAATAATGGCCCGGCCAACAAAGGCATGATGAACCAACGCAGGTTCAGCGGCATTGTCATGCGCATGCGTCGTTGCCCACAGCCTATCATCGGGTTGTTGCATGGCTTTGCAGCGGGCGGTGGTTTCTCTATCGCACTGGGTTGCGATGTGCGGATCGCGGCAGACGACCTGAAAATGAACTGTGCTTTCATCAAGATCGGCCTGTCGGGCTGTGAAATGGGTGCCAGCTATCATCTACCGCGCCTTATCGGCACGTCAAACGCGGCAGAATTGTTGATGACAGGTCGCTTCGTTGACGCGAATCGGGCTCTGCGGATAGGCCTTGTCTCTGACGTGGTGCCGGTTGATGAATTGATCGCTGCGGGCGAGGCGTTGGTTGACGATATGATCGCAACGGCCCCCTTGGCTCTGCGCCTGACCAAAGAGGCCATGTGGGCCAATGTTGATGCCCAGGGTCTGGAAACCGCCATTGCGCTGGAAGACCGTAATCAGATCCTGACATCTACCAATGGCGATGTGACCGAAGGCATTGCGTCCTTCCTGGAGAAACGCAAGCCGGTCTTCACCAACTGATCAGGGCATATTACAAATCAGGATATCGGGGTCTGCAATGGCCCCGATAATCAATTTCTCCTGATAGATTGACGCGACAGATGCCGCGGCAATCTGGGTGCCTGAATTGTCATAGACATTGCTGACGTCACCATTGATGAGGTCGATCCTGACAATACGGCTTGGAATCACCGCCTCTGGGTCCAACATGCTGGTCATCAGCGACAACATCTTGGTGTGAAGCCCCACAAGCAAACTGCCATCGGGCATGACTTCAATATTATCAGGTTGCCCCGGAACACTGATGGTCCAGGGTGATTTGTACCCGCCATTGGTAATATCGCGATCAAAGACCAGTACGCTGCCTGTCCCCATTGATGCCAGGTACAGCTGTTGCCCGTCCGCGCTTATATTGATGCCATTGGCAAAGGCTATCGCGCCGATGGCTTCGGAAAACCGAACACCGTTATAGTAAACAACGTTTGATACAGGCAGCCGAAGTACCTTCTCCATCAAGGCCAAATTACCCTCTGTCCAACGGGAATCATTGGTGACCAGGAACTGGTTTGCGCTGACCGCAACCAAATCATTCGGCGACACCATGGCACTACCCCGGACAGTCGATACATGGGTCAGGCTATGGGTGGTCAGGCCATCGGCATCAATCTCGAATATTTCGACAGAATGCCTGCCGCCAAAGTGATTGATGACAAATAGGCGGTCCGGCCCAAACAGCGGGTTTTTCCACAGGGAAATACCGTGGGGCACAAGGCCCAGTCCCAGGGATGTCGTGAGGTCGATCATGGATGCATCGGGATCGTTGAGGTCTAGCGCCAGAATGGCGCCTCGTTGCGCAAGTCCTTGGGCCTGCTTAACTCGATCCATACTCGAGAAATAGACGATGCCGCGGACCTGGTCGATGGTCAGGTCTTCAGACCCAGGCGCACCAGCAATGGGCGTGCAGCTGCCGCCAAAGTCATCCTCGACATGAGTGAAAAGACCTTGCCCCCAGAGGATATATATCGCCAGGCCAATGGTCATGAAGACCAATATGCCGGAAAATTGCTTCAATCTTTGCATCTAATCCTCCCGTTTCCACAGCTATACTGTGTTGACTCCAATGACGCTATTCCCATCGGGGCTGACCATAGATATAGTTTCGCGCAACCAGACCGAGGGACATCATGGACTTTTCAATTACCGACGAACAACAAGACATCATCCGGGCCATCGAGGCCGTTTGCGCACCCTTTGATGACGCCTATTGGCTGAAACGAGACCGGGAAGGCGGCTTCCCCGAAGATTTCGTGCAGGCAATTGCCAATGGTGGCTGGATGGGCATTGCCATGCCAGAATCGGTTGGTGGCGCAGGGTTGGGCATAACAGAGGCTGCCCTGATGATGCACACGATCGCCAAATCTGGCGGGGGGTTCTCGGCAGCATCTGCCGTGCATATGAACATCTTTGGTCTGAAACCCGTCATGGTATACGGCACCGAAGAACAGCAGCAGCGCATGTTGCCACCCGTGCTGCGCGGAGAAGAACGCGCCTGTTTTGCGGTGACAGAACCCGACGCCGGGCTTAATATTTCGGCACTAACCACCTTCGCGAAGCGCACCAATAGTGGCTATGTCATCAATGGTAAAAAGGTCTGGACCTCGACCGCGCAAATTGCTGACAAAATGTTGATCCTGGTGCGGACAACGCCGCGGGAAGAATGCGCCAAGCCCACCGATGGCATGAGCCTGTTTTATACCAAGCTGGACCGCGACCGGATTGACGTTCGCGAAATCGAGAAGATGGGGCGCAAGGCTGTCGATTCCAACGAAATGTTTATCGACAATCTGGAGGTGCCCGAGGAAGACCGCATCGGTGAAGAAGGCAAGGGCTTTACCTATATTCTGCACGGTTTCAACCCAGAGCGCGTGCTGATTGCGGCTGAATGTGTTGGGCTGGGACAGTTGGCGCTGGCAAAAGCCGCCAATTATGCCAATGAACGCATTGTCTTTGATCGCCCCATTGGCATGAACCA
>SMXS01000149.1 GCA_004356955.1 Alphaproteobacteria bacterium
ACCGAAGAAGGTCAGGATGATAATGATCAGCGTACTTTCCATTAGACCGATCAGACCGGTCCGATATTCGGCTAATTTTTTGAGCCAGTCATCTAGTGGTATAGCCAGTGCAATAACAAAGAACAGCTCCGCCAATGCGCTAAATCGTGCGTGTTGGACGCTGAGGACAAAGCTGATGACCGTGCCGAAAGCCAAGAACAGGTAGACATTCCAGAAGGGATCATCTCGCCGAGTGATGACTCGGTGCAGAATGATCGGCAAGGCGACAAATCCTAGCCCTAACAGAACGAGCAACATGCCCAATTCCCACAGACCGGTAGGGAACAGAGATTGCATTTCATTGACTCTATTCACCCACATGTCGACAATGCGAGGGTCAATTTGTGACAGAGATGCAAATATTATTCCGGGGCTGTACCAGATGATAAAGCCCATGCTGATCGTGGCCCAGGAACCAAGTAAGACAGAACGCTTTACCGTCGAATTGAAGATCATTGGTACCGCGCGGCATACCATCCAGAACACGGCAAAACAGGCCAATAATATGACATAGGGAAACGAAATCTTGTCGTAGACAGTTTCGAACCATCGTGATGGCGGATACTCTATGGGGATGACAAGCACCGTGGCACATAACAGCGAAACGGAAAATGTTGAAAGGTGTGGCAGCCATTTTTCAGGCTGCTGCAGCCATAACCAGGTCAGTATCATGACGCAGGGGATCAGGCCCAGTGCCATTTCGGGACTGACCCAAAGGCCGACCGCGCCAGCTAAACCTGCGATGATCGCCGCTCGTCTGGCTGATTGTCCGAGGATCATTCTGATGGTCGCGCCAATCAGGATGACCTCGAAAAACAACAACAGTGTATGATGGTCGGCTCGGCCAAAGCTAGCATAGCTAAAGATGCCGACCTGAAACAGGCCCAATATACAGGCCGGCAGCCAGCGTTGACGGCCCACCAGCGGGATCACTGACCAAGCGATGCCGAACAGGCAAGCCAGCAGCAACAGCGGGCAAATCAACGCCCCCGACCAAAACAGCGCCTCAGACGATTCCATAAACAGCTCTAGCGGCTGTGCGCCGATGATAATCAGAATATCGAGTGGGTGGGTCCAGTGCAGGCTGCCGCCGACTGGGGCGCTGATGTCGGCAATGATATTATTGTACCAACCACCGCCTTCATAAAGTTGGGCAACCCATACATGGCGCATCAGGCCATCGGCCGCGGGCAGGGCCGCTTCGGCAAACGGCATATCTTTCATCAATGGCGGTAAAAACATCAAAAGCGCCCACAGCGTAATGATCACCGCTATGGGCAGCTTCATGGATGATTCTTCCGATTGACGCAGCGCCATAAGATCAATACCTAATTGGTCAGTAATTTATATCCACCGCCGGCAAAGACGAGGGGTGTTTTGTCTGAACTTTCAAACTCGATGACTTTGCCAACGATGATAACGTGGTCGCCGCCGTCATATTTGGCCCATGTTTCGCACTGAAATTGCGCCACACAGCCATCAAACAACGGTGCGCCACCCAGACCCGTACCGAAGGAAATGCCATCGAAGGGTTTTTTGCCTTCTTTCGCAAAACCGTTTGAAAGCTCTTGTTGGTCTTCGGCCAGAACATTGACGCTGAAATGGCTGGCTTCGTCAAACACGGGGAAATATGTCGCGCCGCGGGTGATGGACCACAAGATCAGCGGCGGGTCCATCGATACCGTATTAAACGACGACGCCGTCATACCGGCCAGCGCACCATTGCCACCCTGTGCGGTAATGATGGTGACGCCGGTCGGGAAGCCGCCGAGCGCATTGCGAAAGTCGCGAATATTATCTGGATTGATCTGCACGGATGGGAGTCCTTCGAAAGGTGGGAAATTTGCGTCATCCTAGTCTGTGGGATGGCTGGCTGAAAGCACAAATTCTACCTTGCTGATCCAAGATAATGCGGCCATCGTGTCTGCCTTGGGGAAATTAGTAGAGTGGTCACGTCATGAAGCATGAATCTGTTATTACCGAGTTTGTAGAAGCCAATGGCCTGCGTTTCGAAGTCGACAAGTGCGGCAGTGGCGACACGTTGGTGATGTGCCTGCACGGTTTTCCGGAACACGCCATTTCATGGCGCCATCAAATGCCCATGTTGGCTGACATGGGATACACGGTCTGGGCACCCAACCAACGAGGCTACGGTCTGTCAGACATACCCAAGGGGGTTGCCAATTATTCCATCGATAAATTGACCGAAGATATTGGTGCCTTGTTCGATGCCTCGGGCTGCAAGGACATGATCTTGATGGGGCATGACTGGGGTGCTGTGATTGCCTGGAGCTTTGCCATTGGTCAGGTTCGACCCCTAAAGCGATTGATCATTGCGAATGTACCGCACCCCAATGCCATGCGGCGGGAACTTGCTGAAAACAAAGAACAAAAAAAGAAGTCATGGTATATCACAGCATTCCAAATCCCCTGGTTGCCAGAATTTGTAATGCGTCGCAATAACGCCAAAGCCGTGGTAGGTGCCATCCTGAATACGTCGGTCAACAAAGAAAACTTCCCGCCAGAAATTGTCGACATTTACCGTCAGAACGCGCTGCGTAAAGGCGGCCTGACAGGGATGATCAATTATTACAGGGCAGCGGTTCGTGGCGGTGGTCTGGGACAGGGCAAAGCAACATTGCCAATTATTGAAACCCCAACATTGATGTTGTGGGGCGAACAGGACCTCGCCTTAACCAAACAATCGACCTTTGGCACCGATGAATGGGTTTCGGATTTGACCCTGCGCTATCTGCCCAATGCGTCCCACTGGGTGCAACAGGATGCCCCACTTGCCTTTAATGCGGCGCTAAAGGCGTGGCTGCAGGATGAGCCAATTCCAACCGAGGCACCCGATAGCGCTATCAACCCACAATAGGGGCGGTTGTATCCTCGTTGAGGGCTGTGTGCTGCCAGGCAGGGTGATCACCATTTGGTGGCTGAATATGAAAAAGCGAGCAATTCCAGGCACGCAGTTCCGGGTCCAGCTGCCCGTGGTGGCGAATAGACCAGAAGACCCCGCCATGGGCCACGATCAAGACGGGCCCCTCATATTTTAGCGCTTGATTGATGGCCCCTACACATCGGGCGATGAAGGCGTCATAGCCTTCCACACCTTCAACATGGCCACCCTTCAGCCAGTCCTGTATCCAGTCGACTTCATAGTGATTGACGCCTTCATAGGGTCCAAAGGACACTTCTTTCAGGCCGTCAATCGTGTGGATGGGGATATCCAGCCCCGCTGACGCCAGCTCTGCCGTGACAAAAGAACGTTGCAGCGGGCTGGCGCAAATCGTCTGAATGCCCAGATCGGCGATCAGGGGTTGCAAGGCCTCGGCCTGGGCAATCCCGGTGTCATTCAACGGGATGTCAGAGATGCCCTGCCAGCGCCGGTTTCGGTTCCACTCTGTTTCACCGTGTCGCAGAAAGTAGAACGGTTTTTTCGTCATCATATGCGCGGTCGACCTATGCTTTCGAGAGGGCTTGGTCAAGATCGGCAATGATGTCGTCGATATGCTCGATACCAATGGAAAGGCGAACATAGCCGTCGGTGACGCCCGTGGCCTTTTGTTCCTCTGCCGACAATTGCGAATGGGTGGTTGAGGCCGGGTGAATGGCCAGGCTGCGGGCATCGCCGATATTGGCCACGTGATACAGCATTTCCAGATTGTCGATGAAGGCTTTGCCTGCGTCGGCACCGCCTTCGAGTTCAAACCCAACCAGGCCGCCATTGCCACCAGGCATATAGGCGTCGGCACGGCGGCGCGCTTCGCCATTCTGCGTGGACGGGTGGATCACCATGGTTACTTTGGGCTGATTGCCCAGCCACGCCGCAACGGCATCGGCATTGACACAATGTTCGCGCATACGCAGCGGCAGCGTTTCCAGCCCCTGGATAATCAGGAAGGCGTTCATCGGTGCCAGGGGTGCGCCCAGGTCGCGCAGCATCACCGTGCGGGCCCGCATGATATAGGCAATCGGGCCCATGGGACGGACCGCGTCAACCCAGACAGCGCCATGGTAGCTGGGGTCGGGCGTGTTCAAATTGGGCTGGCGCTCAGCATGGGCTTCCCAGTCAAAATTGCCGCCGTCCACGATCATACCGCCAATGGATGTGCCGTGGCCGCCAATATATTTGGTCAGCGAATAAACGATAATGGCGGCACCATGATCGAAAGGCCGGCACAAAATGGGCGCGGCGGTGTTGTCCATAATCAGCGGGATGCCAAATTCGCGGCCAATATCGGCGACTTCCTTAATAGGGAAGACCTGTAATTTCGGGTTTGGCAGGGTTTCGGCATAATAGGCGCGGGTGCGGTCGTCGGTGGCTGCGCGGAAGGCTTCAGGATCTGTAGGATCAACAAATCGGGTTTCAATGCCCATGGCTTTCAGGGTGTTGGCAAACAAGTTCCAGGTGCCGCCATATAGATCAGTGGAGCTGACGATATTGTCACCGGCGCTCGCCAGGTTTTGGATTGCCAGCGCAGATGCCGCCTGGCCAGAGGCGACAGCCAATGAAGCGGCGCCACCATCCAGCGCGGTGATGCGATCTTCCAGAACACCGCAGGTCGGGTTCATGATGCGGGAATATATGTTTCCCATTTCTTCTAGCCCAAACAGTTTGGCGGCATGGTCAGTGCTGTCAAATTGGTAAGAGGTGGTTTGATAAATTGGCACTGCAACTGCGTTGGTTGTATCGTCTTTGCGATACCCGGCGTGCAAGACAAGCGTCTGTGGATTGGTTGACTCGGTCATTTCTATACCTTCTGAAAAATGGACTTGGGAGTGTGTCGGTTAGAGGAACCAGTATCAACCTGGTTTTACACAGGGCCGGAATTGTCAATGTATCCTGATGGCACCTGAATTGACTTGTTCATTCTGTTGCTACAGCACTATCATATGCGTGTTACGTAACAGAAAGTTGTTGGTGCTGTGATTTATTTTCCCGGGGTTGATCGGTCTTCCAGAATAGGCCTCATGAATTCAAGTATTGTTTCAATAATTGCCACCTTGGTCGTGCTGGTTGGCGTCTTCATGCCGCTTGGCGGTGCCAATGCAGCCGATGATATGGTCAGCGATGATTGGGAAGTCACCATCGCGCCCTAGCTATTCATGACGAGTATCAACGGAGATTCGACCGTGGGCCGTGTTGAGGCACCGGTTGATGTGAGTTTCAAGGATATTCTGAAAAATCTCAGAATGGGGGCCATGCTGCGAACCGAGGCCCGCAAGGGCCAGTGGGGCGGCATCGTCGATTTGTTCTATGCCCGGCTTGGGCCGAACAACAAACGTGAAAATGCAATTATTGAAAGGCTGCGGGTCGAACAACTGGTCCTCGAGATTATGGGATTTTATCGCCTGCCGATGAATACCGGTGCGGTTGATCTTTATGGCGGTGTGCGAATTTGGGACATCAATATCGATTTACATTTGCGTGACGATATTTCTG
>SMXS01000150.1 GCA_004356955.1 Alphaproteobacteria bacterium
CAGCGCACCCGCTGGCCATGAAGCAGAAAATAGGCAAGTCCAGCGTGTCAATGTTCGACAGTACAGGTCAATATCTGGGGAAATGGGGGCCCTCTGATGACCGTGGCTTCGCGCTTGGGGCGCACACCATGTATATCGACCAACATGGCAAGTTCTGGTTTGCCGACCGCGATGGCCATACGGTCAAACGCTATGAGCCGGACGGGTCATTGATGGTGACCCTGGGGACCTTTGCCACACCCGGCGATGGACCCGATCAACTGAACGGCCCCACCGCCGTAGTGGTACAAGCGAATGGCAATTATGTGGTCGCCGATGGGTACTGGAACTCGCGCCTGATGTTCTATGCCCCGGACGGCAGCTTCATCAAATCAGTGGGCAAATGGGGTCGTGGTCCCGGCGAGTTCAATTCGGTGCATGCCCTGGCGCAGACCGCAGATGGCCGGCTGTTGGTCGTCGATTTTTGTGGGGGTAATCTGCACCCCTATATGACGGTGCCCGGGCAAATCGCCGAGTACCGCACCATCCGCGATCCAGAATGCCAAAGCCGCATCCAGGTCTTGGACGCCGACGGAAATTATCTGGATGAATGGACCAGCGTTAACCCGCTATCGGTCGCCGTTTATGGCGACAAGGTCTATGCCAGTGACAAGATGAGCAACCTTGCAATCCTGGACGACCAGACCGGTGAAGTGCTTGAACGCATTGATGGATTGGCGATCTATATTCACCAGATGGCGCTGGCACCCAATGGGGATATCTATGTTGCGTCTGTGTATCCCGAACATCGCGGCTTTGAACGCGGCATCCATGGCCCGACGCACCGACGGTGGGTGCGTCAAGAATAGTAAGCCGGTGGGTGCGTCAAGATCCAAAAGACGCTAGAAGCAGGCAACCGTCACAATCGACGTGACACGCCCCTTGGATCAAGCGAGTATCACAACTACCCAAGAGTATTTAGCGGAGTAGAGTTCATGGTAGGTAAATTTAATTTATGGTCGTTGCGCAAAATCGCGATGGTTGGGCTTACAGGTATTGCCCTGTCGCTCACCGCTTGTGACGACGGTGAAACAGAGGTTTCCGAACCAACAGTCCGACCTGTAAAAACCATTGTCGTGGGCGGGGACAGCGGCGGCACCATCCGAGAATTTCCCGGAACTGTGCGAGCGTCCCATCGTGTTGATCTGGCATTTCAGGTATCGGGCCTGCTGATCAAGCTTAATGTCATCGAGGGACAGAAAGTCAGTACAGGCGACATCATTGCGCAGATTGACCCACGTGATCTGCGCTCTATTCGGGACGGGGCCAAGGCGCGTTTCCAACAGGCAGATGGCGACTTCAAGCGGGACGAAACCCTTCACGCACAAGGCCATGTGGCCAAAGCGCGATTGGACAAAACGTCAGCTGCCAGGGACATCGCCGCGTCACAATTGGAGCAGACTGAAAAGGCGCTCCGGGATACCAATCTGCGAGCACCCTTTACGGGCACCATTGCCAAGCGATATGTCGACAACTTCCAGGATGTCCGAAGCAAGCAGGCGATCGTCAGCCTGCAGGACGTCACCGAGCTGGAGCTTGTCATTGATCTGCCCGAATCCATCATTGCCCAACGCGGGGCGGGTAACCGACCCCCTGCCAAGATATTTGGCGTGTTCGAATCGGCGCCTGATCAACGTCTACCGCTAACAATCAAAGAGACAGCCGCCGAAGCCGACCCGATCACCCGCACCTATAAAGTGACCGCTGTTTTCCCCGCGCCTGAGGGCATCTTGGTGTTACCGGGTATGACGGCGACTGTTATTGCCGAATTGCCAAGCGGGGATATCGAGACCCTGAGCGTACCAACGAGCGCTATCTTTGGCGAACCCTCGGGCGGCGAAGGCGCCTTTGTATGGTTGGTCGATCAGGCAACAAATCAGGTTTCGCGCCGGGCTATCGAGGTCGGCCAAATGACCGGTAACAACGCCATTATCCAAAGCGGCCTGTCGATCGGTGATCGTGTTGTTACTGCCGGTGTTCATTATCTTGCGGAAGGTCAAAAGGTCCGAATTGTCGACCTTGGTGGCGGGGGTTAAGCCCATGAACTCTCTTGTCGACATGGCCGTTTCCAAACGGGTCATCACATTGTTCATTACCGGCATACTGGTTGTTGGTGGCATCATATCCTTCAACAATCTGGGCCGGCTAGAAGACCCTGAATTTACCATCAAAGATGCCGTGGTTTATACGGCCTATCCAGGCGCAACACCGCGTGAGGTTGAAGAAGAAGTGACCGATCTGCTGGAAACAGAAATCCAGAAGATGCCACAAATAAAGCAGCTGGAATCGATTAGCGCCAACGGCCTGTCCACCATCACCGTCACCATTCAAGACAAGTACGTCAAAGACACGCTGCCCGCCGTATGGGAAGAGTTGCGGCGCAAGATCGGCGATGCGCAATCACAATTGCCGCCAGGCGCGGGGCCGTCTTTGGTCATTGACGACTTTGGCGACGTGTATGGCGTGCTTTACGCCATCACCGGCGATGGCTATTCCATCCGGGAAATCAAGGAATACGCCAAGTTTTTGAGGCGCGAACTGTTACAGGTGCAAGATGTCGCCAAAATAACCCTTTGGGGCGAACGCCAAGAAGGCATTTATGTTGAGATATCCCGGACGCGCATTGCCGAGTTGGGCTTCGGGCTCGACCAGGTTTACCGGACGCTGGAACAACAGAATGTGGTCGTCTCGGCGGGGAGCGCCCGCGTCGGCGATGAATTTATTCGCATCGACCCCACGGGATCGATTGACACAATAGAAGACATTTCCAATTTGGTGATCGGTTCCAGCGCGGGCACCGATGGACGGACGACACTGATATACCTGCGCGACATTGCCGATGTGACGCGCGAATATGTTGACCCACCGCAACGGGTCTTGCGATTCAACGGACAAAACGCCATCGGTCTTGGGATCTCGACCGCCGCCGGCGGCAATGTCGTGACAATGGGTGAGGCGCTCAAAGATCGATTGAAAGAGCTGGAAGAGCAAACACCCGTCGGCCTAGATGTCAAAATCATCTCGATGCAGTCTGACGCTGTGGTGGCATCCATCGATGCATTCATTGTCAGCTTTTTGCAGGCTGTGTTGATTGTGATCGTGGTTTTGCTCTTGGCGATGGGGCTGCGGACGGGCCTGATTATTGGCGCCGTGCTGGTGGTGACCGTGTTGGGGACGTTCATCATCATGGCCAATCAGGGCGTGCTGCTGGAACGTATTTCGCTGGGTGCGTTGATCATTGCTTTGGGGATGCTGGTGGACAATGCCATCGTGGTATCCGATGGGATGCTAGTCCGAATACAGGCGGGCATGGACCGGTTGAAAGCGGCCCGCGAGGTCGTCGGTCAGACGATGTGGCCCCTTCTGGGGGCAACCGCCATTGCCATCCTGGCGTTTGCAGCCATCGGTCTGTCGCAAGATGCGACAGGCGAATTTACCCGATCGCTGTTCAATGTAATGCTGTATTCGCTGTCACTTAGCTGGGTATTGGCCATCACGCTGACCCCTCTTTTGTGCGTAATGTTCCTGAAAGCACCCGCGCCATCTGATGGCGATGCCGTGGCAGCAGACCCCTATGGCAGCGGCTTTTATAAAGCCTATAAGAGTTTTTTGGCGGCCTGCATCTCTCAGCGGTGGCTGACGATTACCGGGTTGATCGGTGCGTTGGGTCTTTCCATCTATGGCTTCACCACCCTTGATGACAGCTTTTTCCCACCGTCGACCCGCAACCAGTTCATGCTGCATTACTGGTTGCCAGAGGGCTCTGACATTCGGGCAACCCAGGCCGATATGGAGCAGATCGAAACCAGATTGATGGCCGACGATCGAGTTGATTCAGTGTCAACATTTCTGGGTGCTGGTGCGCCCCGGTTCCTGCTGACCTACAGCCCTGAGAAAGATTATGCGTCCTATTCGCTGGCACTGGTGACGGTACACGACTACCGGGATATTGACGCCATGGCGGTTGAATATCGCGCCTATATGACGGAGCAATTCCCCAATGCTGAGCCTAAAATCAAAAAATTCAAACTAGGGCCGGCCGCCGAAAACGATATCGAGGTACGCATCACCGGGCGTGACCCAAGTGTGCTGCGCGATCTTTCGCGAAAGGTGCAGGCCATTATGAAGGCTGATCCGGGGGCAACCGGGTTCAGGGATGATTGGCGCCAACGGGTGAAGGTGCTGCGACCCATCTATTCAGATACGCGGGCGCAACAAGTCGGGGTTTCCCGCAAAGACCTGGCTCAGGCCATGGAAGCAAATTTCCTTGGGACGCAGGTTGGCATCTATCGCGAGGGGGATGAGTTGATCCCTATTTATTCGCGTGCCCCCGCGTCAGAGCGCCGTGATATCCGCCAGATCAACGACATGCAGGTCTGGAGCTCAAGCCTGAGGCATGTTGTCCCAGTGGTCGATGTTGTCTCTAGCTTTGGTACCGAATGGGAGGACGCGACAATCCATCGTCGTGACCGACGAAGAACGATCACTGTGTCGTGTGACGCAGCGTATGAACTCCCCAGTAAACTGCTCGCCCGGATCATGCCCCAGATCAACGCACTGGAAATACCGACAGGTTATTCATTGGAATGGGGCGCGGAATTTGAAAACTCTGCCGACGCCCAAGAAGCCCTGGCGGGGTCGATCCCGACGGCTATTCTTATGATGTTCCTGGTATTGGTGCTGCTGTTCAATTCTTTGCGCATCCCTATCCTGATCTGGCTGACCGTCCCCTTTGCCGTTGTCGGCGTATCCGTTGGATTAATCCTGACAAGCCAGCCTTTCAACTTCATGGCTATTCTGGGGTTTTTAAGCCTTGTCGGCCTGTTGATCAAAAACGCGATTGTGCTGTTGGATGAAGTCAACATCCAACTTGAAGAAGGCCTCAGGCCCTATGCAGCGGTGATGCAGGCCGCTGTTTCACGGGCCCGACCGGTGGCCATGGCAGCGGTCACAACTGTGTTGGGCATGGTGCCTCTGTTGTTCGACCCGTTCTACATCGCGATGGCCGTGACGATTATGGGCGGATTGACCTTTGCGACTTTATTGACACTGGTCGTGGTGCCGGTGCTCTACGCGATTTTCTTTAATATTAAGGCCGAGTAACACCATGAAATCTCTTTTCGTGCTGGTAGCGCTAGCCGTGGTGGTCGGGCTTGGCGCCCATCATTCTACTGGCTATGCACAGACCCCGGAACCGGGGCCCCTTGGCGCCGATGTGACAGAAGGCCCTCGGGACATTGAACCCTTTCCCCGCACCCGTAAGGTAGAGGGTGGCACCTTCGTGATGCACGAGCCACAGTTGAAAGCCTTTGACCGGTTAGACCAGATTACCGCTATCTATGCGCTGGAATATTACAAGGACGGGTCCGATAAACCATTGATTGGGGCTGGCGAAATGACAGCGTCGGTCCAGTACGATTTCGATGAAAGCCTGGTGACCATCTATGACCGCAAGATCACCAAGATTGCTTTTCCCAAAACGAAAGAAAAAACCGAAGAACATCTAGAGCAGCAGTTACGCACGCTCGCCCATACACAAGCGCTAGAGTTACCGCTTGATGTCGTATTGGAATATTTGGCCGATCAGAACTTCCAGGGAACTTCTGCCAACATATCGATGGATCCACCTAAAATATTCTATCGCGATAGCGAGGCCATCCTGGTCATTTTTGACGGCACGCCAATATTTGTAACAACGGGCGTTGATGGACTGGAGTTTGCCATCAATACCAATTGGGACGTCTTGCGGGAAACCGCCACCAACACCTATTACCTGCTCAACGGCGACAAGTGGCTGAAAACAAACGATATAAATAATCCATGGGAGGCCACAGCAGCCATCCCGCTCAGCGTCAGCCAACTGCCTGATACGGACAATTGGGTTCGCGTTCGCGAGGCTATTCCCGACAAACCTATTGGGCCAGCCAAACCTGTTGGTGATGCAGTTGACGTCATCGTCACAATGAAGCCGGCAGAGCTGATCTCGACAACCGGCGCGCCTGAGCTTGAAACCATCCCCGATACAGGTCTGGCCTTTGTCGCCAACACCTCGGCCGATCTGTTTTTCATGGCGGCCAACAACACCTATTATTACCTGGTGTCGGGCCGCTGGTTTAAATCGGAATCCCTGGACGGCCCCTGGAAGGCGGCACTGCCGCTGCCAGATGCCTTTTCAGACATTCCCGAAGACCATCCCGTGGCTGACGTTCGATCATCCATCCCGGGCACCAGGGAAGCGCAAATTGCCGTGATCCAGGCTCAACTGCCCCAGACCATTGCGGTCAAACGCAACGAGGTCAAAGTAAAGGTCTATTACGCCGGATCACCCAAGTTCGAACAGATCGAAGGCACCAGTCTGGCCCGCGCTGTCAATACCAGCTTTGACGTGATCCAGGCTGGGGACCACTACTATTTGTGTCATCACGCAATATGGTTTGTCTCGACCCAGGCCAATGGTCCGTGGGAGCTGGCTGACATGATCCCGGCCGAAATCTATGACATCCCCGCCAACTCGCCGTCGCATCACGTGACCTATGTGCAAGTCTATGACAGCACCGCAGATGTGGTCTATGTGCAATCCACGCCCGGATATCATCACAGCTATGTCAGCTTTGGTGTGGTGGTTTATGGGTCTGGCTATTATTGGGACCCCTACTATTACAACTCGTATTATGGGTATCCCTATTATTACGCATACCCCTACAGCTATGGGGCGGCGGCTTATTACAACCCAACGACGGGTCGATATGGCCGCGCCGGGTGGACTTATGGCCCCTATGGTGGTTATGGCCGCAGCGCCACCTATAACCCAAGCACCGGCCGCTACAGCCATGGGGTGGCAGCATGGGACAATGATGACGGCTATTTTGTCAAGCATGCCTATAACCCGCGCACCGGTGTCGAAACCAATGTTCAGCGGCGTTATGACGGCGACGACAATCAGATGTGGGGCAGCGCCACTGCTCGCAGAGGCGATCAATGGGTCCAAAGTTCGGTCTACGCAAACGAAGACTATGTTCGTCGCGATACGCAAACTTCTGGCGGGGGTGAATCTACCCGCATCCGGACCGAAGACCATTCGGTGACGGCAGTACGAACCGGTGAAGGGGATTTGTTTGTCGGTGTTGACGGCAATGTCTATCGCAAATCTGCTGACGGGGGATGGGAAGGCCACGAAAATGGCCAATGGAAAGATGCAGGCCTGGGGAACCAGTCCGGTCGCGAAAACACCAGCCGTGGCCTGAGCCAGTCAGGCGACTTCCGCTCTCAATATTCAGATCGCCAGACGGGTGGGGCCGCCAATCTGGGCAATGATCGGGCTAATCAGGCGTTCCAAAACAAGATCAGTGCCGGTAATCGTGACTTTTCCAGCGCAGATCGCCTTTCTGGTCTGGAACGTGACGCTCGTGCCAGAAGCCAGGGCAACCAACGCTATCAAAGCGCCAGGTCGTCTCGTGGGGGCGGTGGCAGCTACCGCCAAGCAGGCAGCCGTCGCAGCTCTTATTCGCGGAGTGGAGGCTATGGCCGGTCTGGCGGCGCCGCACGCGGAGGCGGCGGGCAGCGGCGGTAATCTTTTTACGTTTGCTTCATCAAGTTCAATCAGGTGGGATCTTCCAGGACCCATCTGATTGAAGGCAAATCTTGGAAACGGCCCAGTCATGGTCGTCATGTTTGGTCCAGATCTGGTGCAGAATTATGCGGCACGCCTGGCCCTGCCGTTCATAAAGTCGCAATAATGTTACTTCGCCGCGCAGACCGGTCTTATCATTCGACCAGCTGACTATGGACCCTTCTGGCTTGGCATCCATCCCTGACCGGGCAGCACTTGTCAGCAGGTCAATGTCACCCCGGTCCAGGTCGGGTATGCTCTGGAACATCTTATAGCGCGACGCTTCGGCTGGTTGCCCGACGACAAGTCCAAGACCCATGAGAGCAACCAGTATCGTCAGTGTGTGCTTCATCAGGCTGATCTATTGACGGTCTGGGAAGGGTTTGAATATGTCATCTACGACTTTCACCAGAAATTCTGCAGGGTTCTTGCGTTCCTCCGCCGTCAATTCTTTGTGGGCAGCACCCTGCCACGACAATTCACGGGCCCGGACATCAAAAATATCGACCGCTATTGAGTTTTCTATATAGACGCTAGCCGTTGACGTGCTGGAATATTCCACCCGGTCTGCCCGCATATCGCGCACATCCGCATAGTAGGGCTCGTTCCAGCTCCACCCTGCGCTGTAGGTTTCGGGATAAGACGCCTTGGTCAGCGTCCGTCGGCTGCCGCGTGTATAGGAAACAACAAAGTCCGCTTCATCGCGGTTTGCCACCATTTGGTATCCCTTGGCCTGCAGGTTCGCAACGATGTTGTCTTCGATACGCTTTTTGTTGCGGTCCGTCAGCAGACCACGCGATCCAACTAGGGGGTCCTCGGCGATCCAGGCAAAAGTCTGATACTGGGTAATATCAATCGCAGGGTTGTGGCGTGCCACAGTCGTCAGCGGCGGTGGCGATGATGTACAGGCCGCGACCAATAAGACCAAAGTAACCAGGGCAACCTTTGTGGGCTTACCCGACAATGAAATAGTTTTCAAACCACGCATACTGATGTCCGATGTCGATGTCAGAGGTAAAAGATTATCTGTAAGATTTATAACGCAAATTGCTGACCATTACAGGACATTTCCAGCGCCTCGACGCTGATCCGTAATCGATCTTCCTCGGCCGAAAATCAAATCCAACATCGCGGCCAGCGCAAATAATACCAACCCCAGCAACAGGCGTAGGTCCGCCAGGTACAAAAAAGGTTCTATGGGATAGGCGATGGTCTTTTCCACGGCGGCCATCTTATATTCGTGCGGACCGGGGCTGCCAAGGCTGGTCACCACATCCATAAAAGTGCGACGACTGCGATAACGAAACAGGGCCCCCATATCCCACTCTTCGGCACCTTCAATGCCGTCAATGTCGAGCACAGTATGCACGGCGTCCCCCACGATCACCGGGTGACAGGCGCGTTTGAACAGTTGCGCATACATATGGTCCATATAACGCGCCATCAGCTGATCGGCCGTTTCGCCAGCCGTTTTCTCATCCACAAAAGGCGGGTTCTCGGCCATGTCGATGGCATTGAGCATCAAAAACTGGCTGCCTGTATCGCTTTCCATAAAACCGGTGAAGCGGGATTGCATCTCTGCTGAAAAGCCCCGGTCCTTCATGACTGCAATATAGCTGTTGATCTCTGCCCGTTGCAGGGGTCCGCCAAAATCGGTGTACCAGAGCACAAACAGTGCATAGAGCACGGTCGGAACACCCCAGATAATCTGTCGCCTGCGTGACACGACCAGCCCCCCTTTGATCAAGCCGTTTAGACTATAAGCAGTTTGCGCTGGCGCAACCCAGGGAATCATGACAATTTTTCTATGGGAAGACCAAGCTGAGAAGGGAACCATCCATGGCACACTATGACAATCTGTTCGAACCATTACAGGTCGGGGGCGTCACAATCCCCAATCGGATCGTTCGGGCACCGCACGGAACGTTATTGATGGGCGATGACCTGATCGCTTATCACGAAGCCCGCGCCAAAGGTGGGGTTGGCATGTCCACACTCGAGGCCACCAATGTGCACCCCAGCGCACCTGGCAGGCTGCCGCTTTGGTCGGACGATTGCATCCCCTTTTATGAAAAGCTGACAAAGACCATCAGGCCTTATGGCATGAAGCTGTTTCAGCAGATCTACCACACCGGGGCGAGTTTTCCCGCAGGCGCTGCGCCCGAGAACTGGTCGGCCAGTGCCGTGCCCAACCCGATGTCCGGTGTCATGCCGTTCGAGATGACCAAAGCCCAGATTGATGAAGTTGTCGCAGCCTTTGCCTCGGCGGCCCGCCGGTGCCGCGATGGGGGCATGGACGGGGTCGATATCCACGCGTCCAGCGGCTATCTGATCCACGAATTCCTGTCGCCAGCGACCAACCACCGGACCGATGACTATGGCGGATCGTTTGAAAACCGCATTCGCTTTTTGCTGGAAGTCATCGCCGCGGTGCGCGCCGAAGTGAACGATCCTAATTTTGTGGTCGGTGTGCGCATCCCTAATGAAGACTATATTCCCGGCGGATTGAAAGCGGAGGACAATGCCAAAATCGCCAAAATCGTGGACCCACTGGTGGACTATGTGTCCCTGCATATGGGCGCCTATTGGCGGTTCCACAAGCTGATCGCCCCTGCTGACGAACCCTTGGGGCTGGAGATGATCCCCAACGCCAAAATCACGCCCTTTATTACCAAGCCACGCATGGTCACCGGGCGCATTATGACGCTGGATCACGCCAGTTCGATTGTCGCCAATAATGAGGCTGACATGGTGTCGATGGTCCGCGCCCTGATCGCCGACCCGGAATTGGTCAACAAAGCCCGGGCCGGACAGGAGCACAAGATCCGCCCCTGTGTTGGGACTAATATGGGTTGTGTCGGTCGGGTAATGAGTGGTGGCACCCTCAGCTGCGTGGTCAATATGGCTGCTGCGCAAGAGAAGCACATTAGCTTTGAGCCCGAGGACAAAGTCGACCAGTCCAAGAAAATCCTGGTCGTCGGAGGTGGCCCTGCGGGCATGGAAGCTGCCCGCACCGCCGCCATGCGTGGCCACGCCGTAGAGCTGCACGAAGCATCGCGTCGCCTGGGCGGCCAAGTTGCCCTGGCGGCCAGTGCCCCACATCGGGCTGACCTGGGCACCATTACCCAATATTTGGCCGAGGAAATTGAAGAGCTGGGCGTCGATGTGCACCTGAATTCCATGGTCGACGCCGATATGGTCAACGAGATTTCGCCAGACGAAATTATTGTCGCCACGGGTACCACGCCGCGCGAAGACGGTTTCCAGATTTCGACCCCGGCCCAACCGATCCCCGGCTTTGACCTGCCCCATGTCCACAATTCATGGAGCCTGTTTGGCGTTGGCCAGATGCCCAAAATCGAAGGCCCCGCCGTCATCTTTGACGATACAGGTACCTTCGAGGCCATCTCGGTCGCCGATATATTGTTGCAAGCTGGCGTCCACGTCACCCTGGTGTCGCGCACCGAACAGATGGCTGGCAACGTGCCCTACCCGCCTGTGACCGTGGGGGCGGCGCGCGAACGATTGATGTCATCAGATTTTGACTATATTGGCGGGCATTATCTGCGCGGCATATCCGACGACAGCGTCGATATTGGTGTGTTGTTCACCGACCGCGTGCGCACGCTAGAGGCCAAGACTGTTATCCTGGTCAGCTTTAACGAGCCCAATCGTGACCTGCCCGAGGCTCTGGCTATGACCAACCGCACCACGCACTTGATTGGCGATGTCCGGGGGCGCAATTCGATGATGAGCGCGATCCACGAAGCCGCTCAACTTGCCCGAACTATCTAGAAACAAACAGGATCCCTTCATGAGCGACCAAACATTCGATCTGCCTAATTTTTCAACCGACCTGACGGGCGAAGTGGCCCTGGTGACCGGTACCACCGCCGGGCTGGGCCAACGTTTCGCGCTGGTTTTGGCCAAATGTGGCGCAAAAGTTGCGCTGACCGGCAGGCGGACGGAACGCCTGGCCGAACTGGAAGATCAAATCCACGCCTTTGGTGGGGAATGTGCGTCCTTCCACCTCGACATGACAGATACGGACAGCATTTTGTCGATTGTCGATCGGGTGGAAGAGGCCTTGGGTACCATTACCATTCTGGTGAACAATGCGGGTATCCCGGACGCCCAGCGCGCCCACAAAATGTCGATCGACCTGATTGATCGGGTCTTCGATACCAATCTGCGCGGACCCTACGTGCTGTCTTGCGAAGTGGCTAAACGCCTGATCGCAGCGAAAATGCCGGGCCGTATGGTCAATATTTCATCCGTGGGCGCCTTTCGTTATGAAGGCAATGGGGCAGCGCTCTATTCCATCACCAAAGCGGGTTTGATCCGCATGACCGAGGCACTGGCCGTGGAATGGGCGCGCTACAACATCAATGTCAACGCCATCGCGCCCGGCGCATTTTCGTCAGAAATGATGGATGGGATGATCGAACGCATGGGCGATATTACCCAAAATTTCCCGCGCGGCCGCCTGGGACAGCCCGCACAGCTTGATAGTTCGTTGCTGTATTTTGTGTCGCCATCGTCAGAATGTGTGACCGGCAGTTTTGTCAAAGTCGACGATGGGCAAGGCCCCCGCTAGGTCTCTTTGGTTTCATCGCTGGTTTCATCGCTGGTTACTTCACTCGTCAAAAGGATGGTGTCACCTGCGTCGTCTTCAACGACTGGTTTGGGCGTGTTGTCGACAAGCACGGGCATTTTTCTTTCAATAGGGGCCCACCGAATAGTGGCGAATTCACCGCAATCAGCGCAGACGGGCTGCCAATCAAAATGTTCCTGCCCACACGATGTGCAATGCCACACTGGGTCGGGCATCGCCGTGGCCATGCGATCCTTGGCGATCTGTTGGGCGTCTGCATTGCCTGCCTGGGCTTCGACATCCGCCAACATCTGAAAAGTCCGTCTTTGGGGCATCACTTCGCGCATCGCGTTCAGGTGCCCCCGGGCAGGCCCGGTTAAACCGGCCATGAGCGCATAACGAGCCTGGGCCAACAGACCATCGGGATGATTTGGACCCTCCATGACTAATTTGCTGACGCGCTTGTAGTCCGCAGCGCTGCCCTCGCCGGTGCGCAAATCAACATAGGCCGCGGCCAGGTCTGGGTGTGGCGCATGGGACCATCCATCGCGCAGGAATTTTTGGGCCCGGCGGTCTCGCTTTTTCTCTACGGCCAGCTCTGCTGCCAACACGCTGGCGGGGGTTAAGCCTGGGTCCAGTTTCAGGGCCTCACGCACATGGCGACGGGCATCATCAGGGTTTTGTTCATGGTCTTGTCTGGCGCGGGCCAAGGCGACCACGGCTTGCATGCGTTGGCCTTCGGGTTTCTCCAGATGACCCTGGGCAATGGCGGCGCGCAAGGCACTGGCTGCACCATCCCAACGTTCAAGTTCAACCGCGGCCTCGACAAAGGGACGCTGAGACCAGGTTGCTTTGGGCGCGCTTTGTTGTGCCTTTTGGGCCAAATCATAGGCTGCCTCGGCATCGCCTTCCTGGTCGGCAATGGTCAATAGCCCGCGCAAGGCAATCGGACGCATGCGGCTGTCGTCTTCCAACAAAGAAAAGTGCATCTTGGCAGCAACAGTGTCGTCCTGCAGCAAGGCCGCCTGGCCAATCATAATATGGCTAAGCGGGTCATTTCCTGACAGGCGTGCAAAATTTTCAGCGTGCCTGCGCGCTTTGTCGCCATCATTGGCCATCAACGCGCCCAGGCCCCAGCCCAGTTCATCAAAACTGCGTTGATAGCGCGCCAGACGCTTTTTCTCGCGGATACCCTTGCGCAACCAGCGCCACAATTCGGTGATGCCAATGGTCGTAAACACGGTGATCAGGGCAATGATGGCCAGCCACACCACCGACAATTCGATGATATACCCCTGCCAATTAATGACCACTTCACCCGGATTGTCTGCCAGCCATACCGCGCCGGCTGCCAACACAGCAAACAGCACGAAATACAGCAGGGTCCGTGTCATCAGGTGGCATCCCCATCACCATCAGCGGGCATTGGCCCGGGCCCGCCGGCATAGCCAAGCAGCTGTAGTGCCTGTTCAATCTCAAAGAGAATATCAACGTCATCGATGGTCGCAGGAATGGGATAAGCCAGCCCATCTGCGATTTTCTGCATGGTGCCACGCAATATCTTGCCCGACCGTGTCTTGGGCAATCGCTGGGCAATACCTGCAGTCTTGAAGGCGGCGACCGGGCCGATCTGGTCGCGCACACTTTGGACCAGCTCGCCCAGGATTAGCTGCGGATCGCGGTTCACACCGGCCTTTAGCACCGCCAGCCCCAGCGGCACCTGGCCCTTCAGCGCATCGGCAACACCAAAGACTGCCACTTCGGCAACGTCCACATGGTTGGACAGCACTTCTTCAATGGCCCCGGTCGACAGCCTGTGGCCCGCGACATTGATGATGTCGTCGGTCCGGCTCATGACAAACAAATAGCCATCTTCATCGATGAACCCGGCATCGCCGGTTTTGTAATAGCCCGGGTAGTCGGTCAGATATTTCGAGATATAGGCGTCATCATGGCCCCACAGAGTTGGCAGGCACCCTGGCGGCAAGGGTAACTTGATGACAATAGCCCCTGTCTCGTTTGGACCAACAGGGTTGCAGCCTTCGTCCACCACCTGCACATCAAAGCCCGGCACAGCTTTACCCGGCGAACCATGTTTGACCGGGTAAAGCCCCAGTCCTGCGCAATTAGAGTTGATCGGCCAGCCAGATTCAGTTTGCCACCAATGGTCAATGATGGGCACGCCCAAAATCTGTTCACCCCACGCGATGGTGTCAGGGTCGCCGCGCTCGCCCGCCACATACAACACCCGGAAGGACGACAGGTCGAAATCCTTGACCAATTTGCCGTCCGGGTCCTGTTGTTTGATGGCCCGAATCGCGGTGGGAGCCGTGAACATCACAGTGACTTTGTGCCGCTCTATAATGCGCCAATAGGTCGCTGCATCCGGTGTGCCCACGGGCTTGCCTTCAAACAGAATGGCGGTACAGCCGTGCAACAGCGGCCCGTAACAAATATAGGAATGCCCGACGACCCAGCCCACATCGCTGGCTGCCCAGAACACTTCGCCTGGGTTAACGCCATAAATATTCTGCATCGACCACGCCAGTGCCACCAGATGGCTGCCATTGTCGCGGACGATGCCTTTGGGTTCGCCGGTCGTGCCGGACGTATAGATGATGTATAGCGGATCCGTGGCCTCGACCGTGACGCAACCGGTTGGTTCGGCCTCGCTCTCGAAACCGACCCAGTCGATGTCCCGGCCCTCGATCATTGATGCCAGTTGCTGTGGGCGTTGCAGGATGATGCAATGGTCGGGCTTGGCAGACGCCATCGCGATGGCCCTATCCAACAACGGCTTGTAGGCCACGATTTTGCCTGGCTCTATGCCGCAGGACGCTGACAAGATCAATTTGGGTTCTGCATCGTCAATTCGTGTCGCCAATTCGTTGGCGGCAAACCCACCAAACACCACTGAGTGCACCGCGCCAATGCGGGCACAGGCAAGCATGGAAATAATCGCCTCGGGCACCATGGGCATGTAGATGATCACCCGGTCACCCTTGGTGACCCCCAATGCCGCCATGCCACCGGCGACTTTGGCAACGCGCGCCAGCAGATCGCTATAGGTGAAATGTTCTGTCTTGTCGGTGATCGGGCTTTCATAGATCAGCGCGTCCTGGTCGCCGCGTCCGGCCTCGACCTGTCGATCGAGGCAATTATAGCAAGTGTTGACCTGGGCCCCTGTGAACCACCGGTACAAAGGTGCATTGCTGTCATCGAAGACCTTGTCCCACGGTTTTTCCCAATGAATGGCCTTGGCCGCGTCTGCCCAAAAAGCTTCGGGATCGTCTGCAGCAGCTTTGGTGGCGGCTTCAAATTCAGGGGACAAGGCAATCATACAAACATTTACTTTCTACAATCTATTGCAGTTTACAGCGGCGCTGGGCCCGTACTGGCCATCAGCACATCAAGCGCCAGATTTACCCGCAATCGCTCTTGCGCATTGTCCGTCCAGCCCGCCAAGCGCGCTTGGGCTTCGGCATCCAGCACCGCCACACCATCGAGGGCTGCACTCAGGTCATGCCGACCAAGCGCTGATCGGATGTCTGTCAATGGATCGCCGATAATCACGGACACGGGCTGATCTGTCCTGCGCACTTTTATTCCCTCTGTTGCCGAGCGCCAAAGCTGTTGCCACCATGCACTTTCACCCTCTGCAGCCGCCGATTGGCCGTCATCATTCGGCATTTGGGTGGTCACGCGGTCAAAATCAAGCTGCAATGCATCCAAGGTGGTCACGCCCGAGGCCTCAAATATCGCCAATTCACGCAAGGCATCCACCGCTTCAAAGGATATCCGTTCGCGCCGGGCGACCAGTTCTTCGACCGCCTTGCGTTCAACAATATAGGCCCCGCCGCCATCGACCGCTTGGCGCAATCGAGAGACTGCCAGGGCCATCAATCCGTCTTCCAACCCCCGCAGAGACCCGCCCGACATGCTTTCCAACTGGCCTGTCTGCTGGGTAAAGCCGTCCTCCAGCGCCCTGGTGCGGTCTGCCAGGTTCTGCTGTTTGGTCGCCTGAGTTTCGATTTGCACCTGCAAGGCACGGGTGTCGACACTAGAGATCCCAGCCTCTATATCGGCATGAACCTGGTCCAATTGTCGGGACATCAATTCGTCTTGTTCCGCCAGGGCATCGAGCCTGTTGGCCAAAGCTGCGGCGTCAATGTTCGTCCCGCCGGCAATAACTACCGGGGTCGGCGCAGACTCAAGCAAAGCTATGCGCGCCTCCAGCGCATCGCGCTCTGACGCAGAGTCCTTTTTGGCCGTGGCTAAATCTTGCTGTAATAGCGTGATCTCGTTCTGCAAAGCCAATGTCTGGCTGTTGTTCTGAGACCCCGGCAGCGCAACGCCCAATCGGGCCGCTATGTCTTGTGACCAATAGACCCCGGCCCCGAATACGCCCCCAAATACAGCAATGACCACTAACATCATCAGCAAAATTGGCACGCGGCTCTTTTTGGTCTTGGAACCCTGATTACCTGCAGCCGCATCATTGTTGGTCACCCCCGAGGCCTCGTCAGGCTGGGGATCGGGCGTTACATCAATAATGACGTTTTCGTCGGCCATAGCTCACATTCGCCCCAGGGAATTCATAAGGGGATTTATATCAGGGCCAGCATCGCGTCTGTTGTCGGCCTGTCTGCCACTTTGACCGCTCGGCAGGACAGGCCGGACACGGCATCCGCGACCGCCTGACTTAGACATAACAGGTCCAGGCTGGTGCATGCACCCTTCAATTCGGCTTTTTCGATCAAGCCGATAAATGTTTTGGCCGTCCGCGGAGAAAACAGCGTCACGGCCAATTCCAGATCGTCGGCTATGGCCTGCTTTGTCGGGTCGCTTAGCGCATCGCGCGGCTTGGCTTCGTACAGGACTTCGCGGTCGACTGTGAAACCCAGGGCCGTCAACTGACCCGCAAGATCCCCGGCGACCACACTGCCCGCAATGTGGATCAGATGGCCGCCATCTGCGCGACAGCGATCAGCAACAAGTTGCGCCAGGTCATTTGTGTCGCCCGAGGCGTTGGATATGGTGGAAAAACCGTCTGCCGCTGCCTGCGCCGCACTGACCGCCCCGACGCAAAATAGCGGCACACCGCGATCGGGTGTTGCGGCCGCCAGCGCCCGCGCACCATTGGCACTGGTAATCAAGATAGCCTGTGCGCCTTCAACCGAGATTTTAGCGCCCGCGTCATAGTCGATGGTCATCAGGGGCTCAACAATGACTTCATGTCCCCGCGCTACCAAAACGGTTGCCAATTGGTCAGCATCTGGTTGGGGACGGGTAACCAGGATGCGCATGGCCTATCTATCCTTCAGGAAGTCTGGCCCCGCGGCTGCCAACAAGACCTCACCAGCGCGCAGGCCAATGTCTACCGCCTGCGCGACCGGCCCAGACTGTGTCGTCTCATGGCTTTGTGACCCGTCGGGCAACAAGATCTGGGCTTTCAGCGTCAATATATCGCCAACGATTTCTGCCAGGCCCGCAATGGGCGTGCGGCAAGACCCGTCCAGCGTCGCCAGACAGGACCGTTCGGCAGTAACGCGCTGTTGGGTTTCCAGATGATTAAGGGGGGCAAGCAAGGCATTGACCCTGTCATCATCATTACGGGTTTCAATAGCGATGGCGCCCTGGGCAATGGCGGGCAACATAATATCGGTCGCGATGATCTGTGTGGCGACCTCTGACAGACCAAGGCGGTTTAGCCCTGCCAGCGCCAATATTGTCGCGTCGACGTCTCCGGCCTGCAGTTTACGCATGCGCGATTGAACATTACCCCTGAAGGGGACGACCTTCAGCGCAGGCCAGTGGTGCAGGATTTGCGCCTGTCGCCGCAGCGATGCCGTCCCGACGACAGATCCGGCGGGTAATTCAGCCAGGCTGGCCGCCTTGTCGGACAAAAACACGTCGCGCACATCTTCACGCTGCAAAAAACATTGGATGCCCAAACCGTCTGGCAATTTTGTCGCCACATCCTTGGTGGAGTGCACCGCCAGGTCGAGATCGCCCTTCAAAAGGCCCTCTTCAATTTCCTGCGTGAACAGGCCTTTGCCGCCAAAGTCGGTCAGCGGCTGGTTCTGTATACGGTCACCCTTGGTGGTCATGGCAACAATATGGATATTGTCTTCATTCAAATGGTCATGCGCGGCGATCAGCAGGTCGCGCACCTGATGCGCCTGCGCCAGCGCCAGCGGGCTTCCCCTGGTTCCAATCCTCAAACCGGTGTTTGAATTGGTGTCATTCGTCATAGGCCCCGCTATAACAAGTGCAGCCCCAGATAGAAAGGGCACAACGAGTACAAACAGATGACGACCATCGGCCCCGTCCTGGGCATCGAAACCAGCTGTGATGAAACCGCCGCCGCCATTGTCGATGGCGATAGGACGATTCTGGCCAATGTGGTCCTTAGCCAATTGGATGAGCACCGCCCCTATGGGGGTGTTGTCCCGGAAATTGCTGCGCGCGCGCATATCCATCACCTGAATGATCTGGTCGCCGAGGCCATGGACCAGGCGAACCTGGCATTCAAAGACCTCGCCGGTATCGCAGCCACGTCGGGCCCAGGTTTGATCGGTGGCGTCATGGTCGGCCTGATGACCGCCAAGGGCATCGCCAGTGTGCACAACAAGCCCTTCATCGCGGTCAATCATCTGGAAGCACATGCGCTCACGGCCCGGTTAACCGAAGACATCGAGTTTCCCTATCTGTTGTTGCTGGTGTCAGGCGGTCATTGCCAATTGCTGATCGTCAAAGGCGTCGGCGATTACCAGCGCCTGGGCACCACCATCGATGACGCGGTGGGGGAGGCCTATGACAAGGCCGCTAAATTACTGGGCCTGGGCTATCCCGGTGGCCCGGCGGTTGAGGCTGCGGCCAAAAATGGGAACGAGACAGCGTTTGACCTGCCGCGACCGTTGATCAGGCGACCGGACTGTCATTTTTCGTTCTCGGGGCTGAAGACCGCATTGCTACGGACCGTCGAAAAATTGGCGACCGCGCCAGATGACCAGACCAAGGCTGATCTATGTGCATCGTTTCAGGCGGCTGTGGGGGATGTATTGTGCAACCGCACAGCGCGGGCCATGGATATTTGTATGGGGGATATTTGTATGGGTCTTGAAGAGGCCCCCCATAAAATGGGGGCCGGTCATAACCAGCCGGGATATGCTGGTGAGAGCCGGCCCCAAACCCCTGGGAGGGTTGGCAAGAATGCGGGCGGGGGAGGCCCGTCATCCTCTATGGGTTCTGATTATTCGTTTGGGAAGAACCCATTTCTGGTGATTGCCGGGGGTGTTGCCGCCAATCAGTATCTGCGCGCACGGTTGGGCGAAATTTGTGCGCAAAAAGGTTTCAATTTGGCTTGTCCGCCGGTCGCCCTGTGTACCGACAATGCCGCGATGGTGGCCTGGGCCGGGGTGGAACGCCTGGCACTGGGCTTGACGAATTCACTGAATACGCCAGCACGTGCCCGTTGGCCTCTGGATCCTGACGCCCCTGCCGCTATCGGCGCGGGCGTCAAAGCCTAGAGATACAACCCGTGAAGGGGCCCCGAGGCTCCAGCCAATGGCCACCCTGATCAGATCAGGATAGCGACCAACAGGATTGCCAGAATACCGCCGGAAACTTCAGACGCGATGACTACGTTTCTACTTTGGTCGATTGTCTTCTGTATGATCTTGGTCATTTTCTACTCCATCCTTAAAACACGTCGGGGACATTTGCTGTTTGCCTTGTCCCTACAGACGCAGATATGGGGAGCCCTAAAACAAAAACAATGAATTTTTATCATTTTATTTAATATTTTCTTAAAGTAAGCAATAGAAATACAAATAACCCTTTTATAACAAGGGATTATTCGTCAAAAAAGATGGAGAATAAAGCGTTAGTTTAGGCCGCTTGGGTCATTGAAACTGATTCTGCGACGCTGAGCGCCCGCAATATCAGCTGTATGACGCCTTGTGCGGCGGTTTCCAGATGTTCCAGCGTATCGTCCGTATGAAGCTGCGGATAGCGGAACATCAACGTCGCTGCCTGGATGACATTGGCAGTTTCATGCACATCAGAGACGACAAATTCACCACTTTCAACCCCCAAAGACAGGATCTGCGCGAGTAATTTGTGTGATTCTTCGACATAGTCATGGGCCAGCATCGGGCCACTGCCGCTCGGGTCTCGGACTTGTTCCACCAAGGTTGGATAGGTACCAAGCTGATGATGTGTAAAGTATAATTCTTGCAGAACGTATTCTTCAAGCCGTTGGCGCGCCGTCAGATTAGGGGCATTTACGACCGAGCGAAGCTCTGCAATGGTGCTGTCGACGGACAACCGCATGATCGCCTCGGCAATCTGCGACTTGTTCTTGAAATAGCGGTACAAATTGCCCGCAGACATGCCACAATCGCAGGCAATCTCGGCCACATTGGTTTTGCCATAGCCATACCGCTGGAACCGTTGCGCCGCGGAATCGATGATTTTGGTTCGAATCTTGTCGAGTTTTTCTGTGTTTAACACCATGGACTAAGAATAATCAGTAAACAGTAAATATTCAACTCAAAATTCAGTGTTTCAGTCTCTATCCGGCTGCCAGTGCGGATTTGAAGCGCATTGATAAACACCCTATTTCAGTTATTGTCATGAAAGAAGCGGGTATTTTCCCCTGAGTAAGGTCATTTTGGCGAGCGTCACATGGGCATAAAGAAAACATGGGCATAAAGAAAACCGGAGTGGTTGGTGGCGGCGCTTGGGGTACAGCGCTGGCGACCAGTGCCGCCCGCGCGGGACAGGATGTCTGCCTTTGGGCGCTGGAAGAAGATGTTGCCCTCGCCATCAATAATGAGCACGAAAACACCACTTTTTTGCCGGGCATTGCCCTGGACCCGGCCATCAGGGCCACCAATGACATGGGCGATTTGGCTGATCGCGATGCGATTATGCTGGTCTGCCCGGCACAGCATTTGCGAAGCGTTGGCGCCCAGATCGCCGCGGCCATCGCTCCCGGCGTCCCTTTGATTATTTGTTCCAAAGGGATCGAGATTACGTCGCTAGAGCTGATGAGCGACATTTTGGCCTCGGTCGCACCGGGACACCCTATTATTGTGTTGTCTGGCCCGACATTTGCGTCGGAGGTTGCCAACAATTTGCCAAGCGCCGTGACACTGGCCTGCAAAGACGAGGCACTGGGCATTGAGTTAGCCAATGCCCTGGGCCACAGTCGCTTTCGGCCTTACCTGACCGATGATGTGATCGGCGCCCAAATCGGCGGCGCCGTCAAGAATGTGCTGGCGATAGCCGCGGGCATTATTGAAGGCGCCCAGCTTGGCGACAACACAGCCGCCATGATGATCACCCGGGGGCTGGCAGAAATCATGCGCCTTGGCGATGTGCTGGGCGGTCGCCGCGAAACCCTGGCCGGGCTGTCTGGCCTGGGGGACCTGTTGTTAACGTGCGGATCAACCCAATCGCGCAATATGTCGCTGGGCAAGGCG
>SMXS01000151.1 GCA_004356955.1 Alphaproteobacteria bacterium
CAATGGATAATCAGAAAGGCCAATCATGTTTGATCTGACAGGAAAATGCGCCCTCGTTACCGGTGCCAGTGGTGGTATTGGTCAGGCAATTGTCACAGCCCTGCATGGGCAGGGCGCCACCGTTGCCCTTAGCGGCACCCGTGAAGACGCACTGGCAGCCCTCGCGGATCGGTTGGGAGACCGTGTCCATGTTGTGCTCTGCAATCTGTCAGATGCCGAGGCCGTCGACGCCCTGCCAAAGCAAGCTGTGGAGGCCATGGGGCAGGTTGATATCCTGATCAACAATGCCGGTCTGACACGCGATAGTTTGGCCATGCGCATGAAGGACGACGATTGGGATGTCGTCATGAACGTGAACCTGAAGGCAGCCTTCAAATTGTCGCGTGGGGTCATGCGCGGCATGATGAAAAAACGTTGGGGCCGTATCATCGGCATTACGTCAATAGTTGGTGTAACTGGCAACCCGGGCCAAGCTAACTATGCCGCATCCAAAGCAGGCATGATCGGCATGTCAAAAGCCTTGGCGCAAGAATTGGCCAGTCGCGGTATCACCGTCAATACAGTGGCACCAGGATTCATTGAAACAGCTATGACAGATGCGATGGACGATAAGCAACGCGAAGCCCTGATCCCCACCATTCCAGTGGGTCGGTTGGGTGCAGGCGAAGATATTTCGACAGCTTGTATCTATTTGGCGTCAGAAGAGGCCGGATATGTGACCGGGCAGACGCTGCACGTCAATGGCGGTATGGCCATGATATAGCAGGGCTTATCCTGCCCGCGACGGGCCAGCGACGCGCACGCGTGCAAAATTCTGTGAATTTGCTCTTTTGTGCCACTGGCATTGCCGCTACTATTGTGATACGACACGGCTGCTCTAAAGGACTTGGGCCTTCAAGGAGCCAAATTAACATGTGCTTTCAAACGGTTAAGATTTAACAGACAAGGGAAATTCACAATGAGCGACGTTGCTGCACGCGTAAAAAAGGTAGTTATCGAACATCTTGGTGTAGACGATGACAAAGTCACTGATAGCGCCAGCTTTATCGACGATTTGGGCGCTGACAGCCTTGATACCGTTGAATTGGTGATGGCGTTTGAAGAGGAATTCAATGTTGAAATTCCCGACGACGCTGCTGAAAAGATCCTGACAGTTCAGGATGCTATTTCCTTCATCGACGCCAACGGCTAAGGCTTGGCTATCTGGTGCCCTTATGGGGCGCCAGATCATTGTTTGAAGACAACAATCTGGCAGGATCATTACTATGAGACGCGTAGTAGTCACAGGTATGGGCATGGTTACGCCCCTCGGTATAGGGCTCGAACTTCCTTGGCAGCGTTTGATCGCTGGCGAATCTGGCGCAGCCACGATCACCAAGTTTGACGCCTCTGAATATGTGGCCAGAGTTGCCTGTGAAGTCCCCTTGGGCGATGGCACCGATGGCACATTCAATGCCGACGACTTTATGTCACCAAAGGATCAGCGCAAAGTTGACGACTTCATCATTTTTGGGGCAGCCGCGGCAGACCTGGCGCTACAGGACGCTGATTGGTTCCCTCAAGACGAAGAGTCACAGATTCGTACAGGTTGTTCCATTGGCGCCGGAATTGGTGGCCTGCCAGGCATAGAAGACGCCGCGATCACACTGCATGAACGCGGCCCACGTCGCGTCAGCCCGCACTTTATTTCAGGTCGGCTGATCAATCTCGTTTCCGGCAAGGTCCAGATCAAGCACGGCTTTCGTGGTCCCAATCATGCCGTCGTAACAGCATGTTCTTCTGGCGCTCACTCTATTGGTGACGCATCCCGTATGATTATGCTTGATGATGCTGACGTCATGGTTGCTGGTGGTGCAGAAGCGGCGATTTGCCCTGTGGGTATTGCCGGCTTTTCCCAGGCCAAGGCGTTGTCCACAAACTTTAATGACGAGCCAACCCGCGCATCGCGCCCTTATGACAAAGCTCGCGATGGCTTTGTCATGGGTGAAGGCGCTGGCGTCGTCATCCTGGAAGAATTAGAGCATGCCAAAAAGCGTGGCGCCAAGATTTATGCTGAAGTTATCGGCTATGGCATGTCTGGCGACGCACATCATGTGACGGCACCAGCGCCTGATGGTAGTGGTGGTTTCCGGTCAATGGCAGCAGCGTTGAAGCGCTCTGGCCTTGGTATTGATCAGATTGATTATGTTAACGCTCATGGCACATCGACGCCTATGGGCGACGAGATTGAACTGGGTGCCGTGCGCAGACTATTCGATGGTGCGACTGACAATTTGTCAATGTCGTCGACCAAGTCATCCATTGGTCACCTGCTGGGGGCTGCTGGGGCAGTTGAGGCCATTTTCTCTATCCTTGCGATGCGTGATGGCATTGTGCCACCAACCCTCAACCTGGAAGATCCCTCAGATGGTTGTGCGGGAATGGACCTGGTACCGCTAGTCGCCAAAGAACGCGAAGTTCGTGCCATTATGTCGAACTCATTTGGATTTGGCGGGACCAACGCAAGCCTGGTACTGGCCCGCGATATATAGACCCTTTTATGAGTGACGATGCCGAGAATTCGACGAAGCCTGGACGCTTCGTCGAGGGTGGGCTTGTGCGACTATTCTATCAGATCGTCACAGCCGTCGGGCTGCTGTTCATTCTTATCAGCGGTTATTTGGCCTATGAGTTTGAAATTGGCAGTCGTGCCACAGACACAGCCACACTCGTTGTCCCTAAAGGGGCATCGGTCGGCATGGTGTCGCGGTTGCTGGCCGATAACAATATGATCAGTAGTCGGCAGATCTTTGCTTTGGGTGTCAGATTGGGTGGGGCGCAGGCAGACCTTAAAGCCGGGGAATACACAATTTCCCAAGGCGCGACCATGGCGCAGATACTATCGATGTTGCAGCGGGGCGATACGGTGTCCCGACGACTATCGATACCAGAGGGTCTGTCCGTGAAGCAGATCATAGCCCGTCTGGTAGACGTGCCGTCCTTGACGGGCGATGTGACGCTAGTGCCGGACGAAGGTAGTTTGCTTCCCGAAACTTACTATTACAGTCTGAAGGATACCCGGCAGGAAATTGTTGACCGCATGCAAGCGTCGATGCGCGTTAGTCTGTCGCGATTGTGGGCTGATCGGCAACCAGATCTGCCTCTGGCGACGCCACAAGAAGCCGTCATCCTGGCATCTATCGTCGAGAAAGAAACCTCGTTGGATCGAGAGCGCGCCCACATTGCTGGTGTTTTCATCAACCGTCTCAACAAGGGAATGAAACTGCAGTCGGACCCAACTATCATCTATGGGATCACAGGTGGTGAACCGCTAGGCCGCGGATTAAGGCGGTCTGAGTTGCGGGATAAAACACCCTATAATACCTATTATATCAATGGGTTGCCACCGACGCCTATTTCCAATCCTGGCCTTGCGTCATTGGAAGCGGTGCTTAATCCGTTGAAAACAGAGGATTTGTTTTTCGTCGCTGATGGAACGGGCGGCCATGCATTTGCCGCCACGAATAGAGAGCACGAAAAGAATGTTCGGAACTGGCGCCACCGCACGAAATAACAGCAAGGGTCAGGACCCTAGTCCTCTGCGCGCTTTGTTCCCATTGGTCGATTAACCAGATCAAGCAACCACATGGGTAGGTTGGTTAGAATGCGGGCCACGGGTACCATTGGCCAGGGGAACGTAATGCGGCCTTTGCCCTTGGCCAGTGCGGTTGCAATGATGCGCGCGGCCTTGTCAGCTTCCATAAAGAACGGCATGAAATAGTCGTTGCGATCAGTGATGCGGCTGCGCACATATCCCGGGCAAATGACAGAAACAGTGATATTCTCGGGACGCAGCATAGCGCGCAAGGCTTCCCCATAGGTTTTGACGGCCGCCTTTGACGCCGAATAGGCCGGCGAACCAGCTAGTCCCTGATAGGCAGCAATAGAGCTGACGAGTGCAATCTGGCCCTGGCCGCGCTTGCGCATGCAGTCGACCGCTGGATGAATGGTGTTGAAGACACCCCCAACATTGGCCTCGAAGGTGCGTTTGGCGACGTCATGAAGATTGGCGCCATCTGTATTACCAAGACCCACGCCTGCATTGGCGATGACTAGGTCCAAGGGGGCGATCTCATCGCATTGATGGATCCAGACCGTCAGGTCTAATTCGCCACACACATCGATGATTCTGCCGTCAACGAGGGCACCTGACGATCTGCAGGCATCTTCGACCTCAGCCAATCGGGCGTGATTTCGGCCGCTTAAGAACAGTGTGACGCCAGGAGCCGCATAATGCTGGGCGAGGGCAGCACCAATACCACTAGAGGCACCAGTGATCAGGATTGATTGAGGTTTTTTCATCGACGATCCTTTGTCCGAGACGATATAGTGCGCGCAATCATTTGACTAATGTCTCGAACACCCAAGGGAGAATCTATTGCCCATTTCCAGCATGACCGGCTTTGCCCGCCTAGAGGGCACATGGGGGAACCATCGATGGACGTGGGAGCTCAAAAGCGTCAACAGCCGCGGTCTGGATATTCGTCATCGCCTTCCATCTGGTATGGATGCGCATGAACGGACCATAAAAAAGGCAGTTTCTGTTGTCCTGAACAGGGGCAATGTGAACTGCAATCTGGCCATCGATTCGACCGATGCACCGGCAACCATTCAGGTAAACGAACAGGCGCTGCGCGGGGCAATCATGATTGCCAAAGACGCTGCGAAAGAACATGGGTTGGAAGCACCACGTATCGGCGACATCATGGCGCTGCGCGGTGTGATGGAAGTGGCCGATCAAAACCTGAGTGACAACGACCGGACTGCGCGTGACGCAGCTATTTTGAAGAGCTTTGACCAGGCCTTGGCAGAGCTGGCGGCGGATCGCCAGATAGAAGGCGCGAAACTGGCCGACATCATTGCCGAGCAGGTTGATCAAATTGAAGGCCTGGTGTCCCAGGCTCGGACGTGCACCAAGGAACAAACAGTCGCCATTCAGGCCAGACTAGAGGCGCGCCTGAAGGAGGCTCTGGCAAATAGTCGTGTCGAGATCGACGAAGGTAGGTTGTTGCAAGAGGTTGGGATATTGGCGTTAAAGGCAGATGTGGCCGAAGAACTTGATCGGTTGGATGCCCATATCAGTGCGACCCGTGATTTGTTGGAACAAGGTAGCCCTGCTGGACGCAAGCTTGACTTTCTGGCGCAGGAATTTGGGCGTGAGGCCAATACTTTGGCTTCGAAAGCGGCAGACAACGCATTATCCTCTATCGGCCTGGATCTGAAGGTCATCGTCGATCAAATTCGCGAACAGGTACAAAACATTGAATAGACAGGGTTTTCAATCGCATGAGTAAGCCGATCAATATCAACCGACGCGGCCTTATGTTGGTGCTGTCATCGCCATCGGGTGCGGGCAAGACCACCTTGGCACGCCAATTGCTCGCCGATGACGAAGCCATTGCCATGTCTGTTTCGGTGACCACAAGGGCTGCCAGACCAGGCGAGGTTGAAGGCGAGGACTACATATTTGTCGACAGGACCGAGTATGACCGACGTGTAGACGCCAACGAGTTTTTGGAACATGCCCAAGTATTCGACCACTTTTATGGTACCCCTACGGCTGCGGTCTATGGGTCTCTGGAAGATGGGATGGATGTCTTGTTCGATATTGATTGGCAGGGTACCCAGCAATTGCAGGAAAATGCGCCGAACGATTTGGTGAAAGTGTTTATTCTACCGCCGTCCAATACCGAGCTGGAGCGGCGGTTGCGCAGCAGGGCCCAGGACAGCGAAGACGTCGTGAAGTCTCGTATGAGCCAGGCCGCCACTGAGATCAGCCATTGGCCAGAATATGACTATATCATCATCAACGAAGACGTTGCCGATAGCCTGCAGCAATTAAAGGCGATATTGGCAGCAGAGCGTCTGCGTCGGGCCCGCCAAACGGGTTTGTCAGAATTCGTCACGGGGAACTTTTAGTTACCCACGCATGTCCGCAACGATACTGGCGAGGGCACAAAAGCCCTCGACGTCGATAACTTCGGCCCGGAGGCTCGAATCGATATTGGCGCGCGACAGCAATTCTTCAACATCGACATCCAGTGACTTCAGGCTGGAACGCAGCATTTTGCGACGCTGACCAAAGGCAGCGGCGGTGACCTGCTGCAGGATGGTGCTGTCGGCTTCGGCAATTGGCGATGGCCTGGTGTCAAAGGTAACCACACTCGACATCACTTTGGGGGCAGGCACAAATGCCTGGGGCGACACGTCAAACAGGCGACGTGGCTGAGTGCGCCAATTCGCCAGGATGGACAGTCGACCATAGGCTTTGGAGCCCACAGAGGCTGTCAGGCGATCGGCTACTTCTTTCTGGAACATCAAGGTCAGGCTTTTGAACCAAGGGGGCCATGGTTCCACCAACAACCATTTTGTCAGCAATACGGTTGAGACGTTATAGGGCAGATTGGCAACAATAATCACAGGCTTATCGCCTGCTGTAAGCGCTGCTTCATCGACCTCTCGGGCATCGTTCTGGATGACTTCCAGTCGCCCAGGATAGGCAGCAGAGACATCGGCCAGTGCAGCAATGCAGCGGGCGTCTTTTTCAACCGCGACCACTCTGGCGGCACCTACGTCCAACAAGGAACGTGTCAATCCACCCGGCCCGGGCCCCACTTCATAGACGACGACATCGGGCCCTGCGCCAGCTTCACGGGCAATGCGCCGGGTCAGATTAAGGTCCAGCAGAAAATTTTGGCCAAGAGATTTTTTGGCCTGCAAACCATATTCACGGATGACATCTCGTAGTGGTGGCAGGTTCATGCGTGTGTTTCTCTGCGACTGAGGGCAATTGTCGCGCTGCGACTGTGGGCAATTGTCACGGCCATCTTGATGGCTGCAATCATACTGTCCGCACGTGCATTGCCCGACCCGGCCAAATCATATGCAGTGCCGTGGTCTGGCGAGGTTCGGACAATCGGAAGACCAAGCGTCACATTGACGCCGCCATGAAAATCCAATGTCTTCAGAGGGATCAGCGCCTGGTCATGGTACATGCACAATACAGCATCGTATCTGGATCGTGCCTCGGTATGGAATAACGTATCGGCAGGGTAGGGACCACTAGCCTGTACGCCGCTTGCAACCAATGTCTCTATGGCAGGTGTAATGATCTCGATTTCCTCTTTGCCCATGGCCCCCTGTTCCCCCGCATGGGGGTTCAGGCCAGCAATGGCAATCTGGGGTGCCTTTATGCCGAAGTCCACCTGTAAAGCGTCATGCAGCTGCGTACCAGCCACAACGATGGCGTTGGCATTGAGTGCGCCGGCGACATTTTTCAGGGCAGTGTGGATTGTGACAGGCACGACCCGCAAGGTTGGTTGGACCGATGGCGCACATAACATCATCAACTCATGGATCGGCTCACCTGTATGTTGCCTGAGCGTCGCGGCCAAAAAATCCGTGTGTCCTTGAAACGCAAACCCGTCTTTGTAGAGCGCCGCCTTGTTGATGGGCGCGGTCACAAGCCCGCTGGCAGCGCCTGCCAGGCACTGGTCGATGGAACGATGCAATGATTGTACTATCAGGGCAGGGTCGTTATCCGCCGGCTCGGCAGGTGATCCGCTTACACTTTGATCCAGTGGTATGACTGGCAAAGCGTTGGGGAAGACAGATACAGCGTCTTCAGGTGCATCGATGGTTCGGATGGCAAGCTCCAGGCCAAGAGCCTTTGCCCGATCAGCATAGAGGGCCGGGTCACCATTGACGAAGAATGGCAGAAGGTTAGCTTGGTTTCGACGCGTCCACGCCATAACAACAACGTCAGGGCCAATGCCTGCCGGTTCCCCCATGCTGATAGCAAGGGGAGGTAACTCCTGCGAATTATCGATAATCGATGATCGCGTCACGGCGCAGGTCGCGCATATAGCGCCGGGCCATCATCGCAAGGCGTTGGTTGGTCAGGAAATCTTCAATTTCCTCGAAACTGGGCTCATGAATTTCCGGGTCTATGCGACCGCAAATTATTATGACCCGCATATCAGCCCCCATTTGTACGGGCAGGCTGGCATGGCCGATTTCGACATTTTCAACGAGCATCTTGAGTTGTTGCGGCAAGTCACCCAGCTTCATTTCACCCAGGCTACCAAAGTCACGAGCCCCAACCATGGAGGCAAAGGAAGGGATATCTTTACAACGGGAAATTCGGCCCGTGTCCAAATGTATTGATTCGGCCAGCTGTCTAATGTCCCGACCATTGATCGGAACGACGATCTGTTGAAGATCAAGCTTTGTTTCGTCCAAGTCTGACATCATGACCCGGCGCTTGTCGATCAACATGTATATGCTGTAGCCACCGGAAGATTTGATAGGCCCGATCATGGAACCTTCAGGCATGCGCAGGACTTCGTCCCTGAGGTTGGGACTGAGCTGTTCAAGAAGCATCCAACCCATGTCACCACCGGCAGCGCTTGTCGGTGTTTCCGAAAATTGTCGCGCGACCTCTGAAAAATCTGCACCTGCGCGCATCTGCTCAACCAGGCGGTTGGCCGTTTCGCGTGTTTCTGCATCGCGATCCGTGCTCTTCACCGTCAAAAAGATTTCCGCCATCCTGTATTCTGGCTCACCCTTATTGGCGACCATACGAGCTTTGTAGGAATTCACTTCAGATTCGCTGACGGCCAGGAAGGGACGCAACTGCGCATCGACGACTTCTTCCCAGGCAAGGGACGCGCGCATTTGCGACAAGATGGAAACTTTGCTTGCGCCCATCTGTTCCAGCGACGCATCAAACTGTTCGACACTGACGTTATTGTTCGCGGCCAGTGCGGCGTATCGTTGCTCAACCTGGTCCATCGAAATGGGGATTTCCTGTTCGACGGCTTCTTGCAATTGTAAATGTTCGTCAACCAACATTTCCAGAACATTGCCGCGCAGCTGGGCAAACCGTTCTTCGGTGGCCGCACCACCTGTTGTGGCCATGATAAGCCCAACGCGTTCGTTGATATCATAGTCAGAAACGACAGAATCATTCACAACAACAATGATCCGCTGAATATCATCGACGGCAAGGGCAGTTTGTGTCGCTACGCCGCAAGAGAATGCGGCGATGACAAGCATCGAAATGCTTTTGCGGGAAGATAATTTCGCTGTTTTGATCATGCTAACTTTTGTGCCGTCTGCTCATGTGTTTGTAACGCCCGAGGGATCCAGATTCCTATCTGGATATAGGGGTGCGATCAACTAATTACCCGCCCACAACCTTGAAAATCAACCTAAATCCTATTGACGTATTGGGGAGGACGTCACGGTCACTCGTGAAGTCACGTCTTGCCCTGATCTGAAATTCTAGGCATTCATCTTCATATGTAAAGCCACCACCGACAGTTAGAGGCCCGCCTTGCGCTTCGAAGTCATAACTGAAGTCTGCAAACACCCGCCAAAACTGGCTTATTTTGACGTCTGCAGCAGTTCGGATTTCTTTTCGATCAGGCAGGACCGCGCCATATTGAGATCGGCGAACATCGGTATATCCCACGGAAAACCGATATTCTTCAGGCCCAAAGACAACTATGCCTTCGTTACGCACCAATTTGAAACTGTCTTTATCCAGCCGCATATGATGATAATAGTCGAACAGACCAGGCAAGTTCAGTTGGGCACCAATGACGATATCCGACAACTTGTCCTGCAATCCTGAATCAGGGGCAAAATTTTCGTCACGTTGTAGACGATAGCTTTGACCGACAATCAGACTGGCGCTAGCACCCGAATCTGCATAGTGGGAAAACTTGAAGGCATAATTGAAACGAGTCCCGCCTTCCCAGAGATCACGACCGGAATATCGAGACAAGCTGAACAGATTGGTTGAGTCGAAGTCGAAGCTGATGCTGTCTTCGTTGGGGATGTCATCAGAGTTTCCGCCGGTAGGGCTGGTCACGATAGAGACAATGGGTTCGATGATCTGTCGGTTTTTATCTCCTCGGCGGACGAAGGGCAGACGCCATTCCAGCATAGCGTAGGGTACAATGCGGCCATCCGTATTATTCGTTTCGGCTTCATCCACACCCTCTATGGGCCCTATAGGCTCTATTGGGGTCTGGAAGGTTTTGTACAGATCGCCTCTGAATCCCACTGTCAATTTATAGAGCTCACCAAATGGTGAAATATACGGAAGCTGCCAACTGCCGCTGGTCGACAGGCGGAACGTATCCATGCCATCCGTGCGAGTTAGCATGACAACGCTGGCATCAGCCCCAAATCGGCCTCCGAGCCAGCCAGGATTGCCAACGTAATCATATTCGATGAAAGGCAGCACAATGGGGGTTTCACCAGCAATGTCTTCCTCACGCAGACCTTGGAACGCATACCCCGTGACCGAGAAACTATCCCGACCGAACAGCTTTTGAATGTAAAGTCGGTTGGTCAGGCTATCGGCGCGGGAAATGTCGTAGCGGCGCAGATATGTATCGTCGCTCGCCAAGTTGGCATCAAAGCCCCAATCCCAATTTTTGCCAGCCTTAAAGCGTCCTATGCCAAATAGGTGTCCCCGGACATCGTGGCCCGACACTCTATCGTTCTGTTCATCGCGGCGACGCGGATTGGTGATGCTGCCCGCAAATGAAAAGCGGCCGGTTTCAACCCTGTGACGATATTCCGCCCCCAGGATAAATCCTTCATCCGTGGTCGCTTTGGGCATGATCGTCAGGTCTTTGTGTGGCGCAATATTCCAGAAATACGGGATTTCAACGGAAAACCCCAACAAGGAAGAACTATCGAATTTGGGTGCCAGAAGTCCTGAGGCCTTTTCTACAGTGGAGTCTGGGTGCCTTAGCCAAGGCGAATAGAAAACCGGGAACCCCAGCAATTCCAAGAATGCATCATCATAGGTGAGGGTCTTTTTATCCTGGTCGTGGACGGCACTTTTGGCTTTGATTTGCCAGAGCGGGTCTTTGTCATTGCCCCATTCGTCACAGACATCACACGGTGTGTAAACGACCCTGTAGATGGTCGTCCATCGACCATCGGTTCTGGTGCCGCGTTCAGCTGCAAGGCGTTCGCCTTTTTTAAAGAAGATGTGGACGCCCTCCATCACGCCCTTCCGCAAATCACCGCTGAGAACCAGCTTTTCCGTGGTTACAATATCGTTGTTGCGATCGACGAATTTGATATTCCCAGAAGCAACAACTTCGTCTGTACCGCGACTATAGATAATCTGGTCAGCGAATAGCACGTTGCCGTCATATCGGATCTCTACGTGCCCAGTGGCAACAACTGTCTGGTTTTCGGGGTCGTATTTAATCTCATCTGCGGCCCAGTGGATATTGGTGTCTTCTGGCAAGGCGTCTTCGGCCAGAACTGGTGCGGCAATGGATGACATCCACAGCGCAAACAAAGCCCCCACAATTGAACACCAGGCATTGCGTCTCTGGGGACCTTGATGGACGTGCAATGCCCTGTATCTCGTCACCGGAGAAAATGCCAATTTGGTGCTTTCATTGTCTATTTTTAACCCCTGATAACAGGGTGGCCGATCTTCATTGGTAATTACACTTTTCGCCGTCGCATGGCTAGGGGCCTGACCCCAGGGTTTGAAGATGCGCTGCAGGTAACTTTCAACTGAATATCATAGCAGCACTGGCCTTTTGCAAAGGCTTGGCTAAGATGGCCCAAACAGGTGTGGGGGTTTCTGGCCCTGCGCAACATGCCAAGCACTCTGGATCAAGATCTGATCCCACCAATACCGAGGACGAGAATGAAAATTACCTTCACGAACAAGCGCGATCAAAAGGCCGAACTTATTGCGGTATTGGTAGGGCAAAAGGCAACCCTGTCAGCCGCTGCCAAAGAATTCGACAAAGCCAGTGGTGGCATGATTAGCGCGGCCATCAATGCGTCGGACTTTGAAGGAAAGTCTGGCCAGATGCTGGACGTGCTGGCGCCGGCTAAAGTCAACGCGTCTCGGATTATCCTGGTGGGGGTTGGTGACCCTGCCGAGATTACACTGCGGTCTGCCGAAGACATTGGTGGCCGCATCGTGGCACGGGGGCGGGTGGCTAAAGGCAAGAGCATCCATGTTATTGCCGATGTTCTGAAAGAGTGTAAGATTGACGGGGCGGATCTGGCTTCCCATCTGGCTTATGGATCGCTGCTGAAATCCTACACCTTCAATCAGTACTTCACGACCGGCGACAAAGCCAAGAAGCCAACCCTGACCAAAATGGTCGTTGTCGGCGATGACACCCGCAAAGCGCGGACCAATTTTGCGACCCTCGACAAGATTGCCCAGGGTGTGTTCCTGACAAGGGACCTCGTCAGCGAGCCATCCAATATCATCTATCCGGAATCTCTGGCCAAAAAATGTAAGGAACTGGAAAAATTGGGCGTCAAAGTAGACGTCCTGACCGAACGACGCCTGAAAGATTTGGGCATGAACGCCTTGTTGGGTGTGGGCCAGGGCAGCGCGCGGGAAAGCCGCGTTGTGGTGATGGAATGGAATGGCCTCAGTACTGCCAAGGGCCGCAAAGCCAAGGAAGGTCCTGTCGCCATTGTCGGCAAGGGTGTGACTTTCGACACCGGTGGTATTTCTCTGAAGCCACCAGGCGGCATGGAAATGATGAAATGGGATATGGGTGGGTCGGCGACAGTAATTGGTCTGATGAAGGCGCTTGCGGGGCGCCAGGCCAAAGCCCATGTGGTGGGTATTGTCGGGCTTGTTGAAAATATGCCGTCGGGAACGGCACAGCGGCCAGGCGACGTGGTCAGGTCCATGTCCGGTCAGACCATCGAAGTGATCAATACAGACGCCGAAGGCCGGCTCGTGCTGGCGGATGTACTGCATTATTCGCAAAAACGCTTCAAGCCACGTCTGGTCATTGACCTGGCAACACTGACGGGCGCGATCATCACGTCTTTGGGCAATGAATATGCGGGCATGTTCTCTAACAATGACGATCTGTGCGAGCAACTGTCTGCCGCGGGTGAGGCCGAAAGCGAATAGGTCTGGCGGATGCCCATGTCCTCGCGTTACGACAAAATGATTAATTCACCGATAGCAGACATGAAGAATGTCGGGTCTGGCTCCAAAGCCGGCTCTATTACCGCAGCGCAGTTTTTGAAGCGCTATATCATGGATGATACCCCCTGGGCGCATCTGGATATCGCCGGGACAGCCTGGAACGACACCGAACAACCAACGGTGCCCAAAGGCGGGGCCGGCTATGGCGTACGCTTGTTGAACCGCTTTATTGCTGACAACCACGAAAAATAGAACTGGCGAGGGTGCTGCGTTGACAGATATCAGCTTCTATCACCTGCAACGGCAGCCTCTGGAGCGCGCGTTGCCCAAATTGCTGGAGCGCGTGGTTGCGTCGTCCATGAAGGCGTTGGTACTGGCTGATAATGAAGAACGGGTTGGTATGCTTAACAGCACGCTGTGGACCTATGATCAGGACAGTTTCCTGCCCCATGGCAGCGGCAAAGATGGCGATGCCGAATTGCAACCGATTTACCTGACGGTTGAAGAAGACAACCCCAATCGGGCCAATGTTCTGGTGTTGGTAGACGGAGGGCAGCACAAGGACCTGGCCCAATTCGACCGGTGCCTCGACATGTTTGATGGTAATGACCAAGATGCCGTTGCCCAAGCACGAACGCGCTGGAAAGCCTATCAGGACGCGGGGCACGAGGTAACCTACTGGCAGCAAAGTGATGCCGGGAAGTGGGAAAAGAAAGCTTAGCTTTCCGTCTTAAGGGACACAGTCCTTTGCCAATTTGACTGTGAGCTAGATTCCCGCTTGCTCCTGCGGCGTTATATTTGTATGTAGCGCGCGAATTCATCAAACCATGGAGCAAGAGCAATGGCCCTCGAACGTACATTTTCTATTATTAAGCCCGATGCAACCCGCCGTAATCTGACTGGTAAAATCAACGCCATGTTGGAAGATGCAGGCCTGCGTATTATCGCACAGCGCCGCATTCAGTTGACGCGCGCCATGGCTGAAGGCTTCTACGCAGTGCACGCTGAACGTCCATTCTTTGGCGATTTGTGCGACTTTATGACGTCTGGCCCGGTTGTCATTCAGGTTCTCGAAGGCGAAGACGCCGTTGCCAAGAACCGCGAAGTCATGGGCGCAACGAACCCCGAAGATGCAGCTATTGGCACGATCCGCAAAACATTTGCAGAATCAATCGAAGCCAATTCAGCCCATGGCTCGGATTCTGCCGAAAACGCAGCGATCGAAATTTCTTACTTCTTTGCTGACGTTGAACTTGTTGGCTAAAGGTCTTCGCCCATGAAGGTGACGTCTTCATCGTCATCTTCTTTTTCGGCGATCTGACCAATCTGGAAGACGGTCTCGCCTTCTTCCTCCAGAATGCTCGTTACTTTTTCTGCGGCGTTGGCGGCGACAATTACTGTCATGCCGATGCCGCAATTAAAGGTCCGCAGCATTTCCCGGGGTGCGACTCCGCCTACCGTCATAATCCAATCAAACACTGCTGGTACAGACCAGCTATTGCAATCCTGCCAGTTCGTTCTGTCGAGTTGCGCCTTCATATTTTTGGGCAATATGCGCGGGATGTTTTCCAGCAAGCCACCACCTGTGATATGGGCGATGCCGTGGACACTGCCCGTAGCAATGGCCGCCAGAACAGATCGCACGTAAATGCGTGTGGGCGTCAGCAGGGCCTCGCCCAATGTCATGTCGGAGGCAAATGGGCAGGGGTCGTTCCAGCTCAGGCCAGATATTTCTGCCACCTTGCGGACCAGTGAAAACCCGTTGGAGTGCACACCATTGGAGGCCAGCCCCAGAATGATATCTCCGGCAGCGACGTCCTTACCGGTCAGCTGTTGGCCGCGCTCAACGGCGCCAACGGCAAAGCCTGCTAGGTCATAGTCGCCCTTGGCATATAGGCCTGGCAGCTCGGCTGTTTCACCGCCGATCAATCCGCATCCGGCTTGTTGGCAGCCCTCCACAATACCAGCGATGATCTGTTCGCCTTCATCTATGTCAAGCTGCGCCGTAGCAAAGTAATCCAAGAACAATAGGGGCTCAGCCCCCTGGACGATCAGATCGTTGACGCACATGGCGACGAGGTCGATGCCGACCGTGTTGTGAATGCCTGTTTCGATGGCAATTTTCAACTTGGTACCGACACCGTCATTAGCTGCCACCAGAATTGGGTCGTTATACCCCGCAGCCTTTAGGTCGAAAAATCCACCAAATCCGCCCAGCGATGCGTCTGCGCCCGTGCGGCTCGTGCGTTTGACCAGAGGTTTGATGCGTTCAACGAAGGCATTGCCTGCATCGATGTCGACGCCAGCATCCTTGTACCTCAGGGAGTTCGTGTCTTTTTCGGACAATTGTGTACTACTTGTATAAAGCCCAGGAATAGGCAGACCATAACCGGAAAAGGGGCGAAAAATCGACCCTTGATTTGGCCCTTCTTAGTGGAAAGGGAAGGGCAATGATACTACAAACAACCAGCAATACCCGCTAATACCCGCCGGATCGGAAAATCCCAGAATGATCTCCAACAGGTTCCATCAGATCACATTATTACGCATGGGACGGCGGGCTAATGCCCGGCTAATCGGCTGCGTCCTTTGCCTGGTGATGGCTGCCTCTGTTGCCAGGGCACAGGATTTTGGGCCGGTGCCGAATGCCTATCAGATTGATGATGTGGCTGTGGACGTAACAGCCTCGACTGCGGCAATTGCCCGTGATGTTGCCATCAGGCACGGTCAGAGACGGGCGCTCAATATTTTGCTGAAAAGGCTGACAATTGCAGAAGATCGCCGAGGAATTCCAACTCTGGATGATGCGAATGTCGAGGCACTCGTTCTGAGTATCCAATTCAAAAATGAACGTTATTCTTCAACACGTTATATATCAGACTTAACAATTATCTTTAATCGAGAGGGCGTGCGCAGATTGCTCGATATCAGCGGGGCGCGTTTCTCTGAAACCATGGCGCGACCTATTCTGATATTGCCCTATCACCAGAATGCCGGGTTGTCGGTGGCATGGGACGACAATTCGACGTGGCAAGCCGCCTGGACCAACGCCGATTGGCGCACCAGCCTGGTGCCTTTCCTTTTGCCCGAGACGGACATCGGCGTTTCTGTCAATCTGTTGGGTACTGAACTTGGCGTCGACAGTATTGAAAATGCAGCCATGATGGCCGATCTTTATGGGATGTCAGAGACACTGACTGTCATCGCACGCGACAGCGTCGATTTGTTTACCGGCGAGGCTCTTCTGGAGGTCGAGACTATCCGCCGGGGCATTGGCGAGGAAGTTCGGGCCATTTATGTCTTCGAATCTAAGCCAGGCGAGTCTGCTGCAGAATTATTTGCCCGCGTGGCCCAAGGCGTAAGCCAGGAAATTGCCTATGAGTGGAAGGTCCAGTCCCTTGTCTCGCTGGATCAGATCAGCCAGTTGCAGGCCAAGTTTTATCTCAATTCTCTGGATGACTGGGTGCGGTTGCAAAAGCGATTGGCACAAATTCCTGTCATCAAGGACATCGCCTTGACTGAAATCAGTGTGTCCAAAGCGTCAATCACCCTGAATTATTTGGGTACTCCAGAGCAACTTTCGGCTACGTTGCAACATTATGGCGTTGCCATGCAGCCTTCGGAACAACATTGGGTTTTGCTTTTTCAATGATAGGAATATTCGAGAGTAACGCTGGATGCGGAGGGTCACGTGCCTAAGATCAAACCATCGGCGATAAATTTGCCGAATGCGTTGAGCATGGGACGCCTGCTGGCATCGCCATTGATTGGCTGGTTCATCGCCACGCGCCAGATGGAGCTAGCCTTTTATGTGTTTGTCTGTGCGGGGCTGTCTGATGCCCTGGATGGGTATCTGGCTCGGCGCCTGAAGTTGCTGACCGATATGGGGCGAATTATTGATCCCCTGGCCGACAAAGCTCTGTTGGCAACAACCTTTGTGATGCTGGGCATAGAGAGCTTTTTGCCTTGGTGGATTGTGGCATTGGTCGTTGGGCGCGATGTCTTGATCTTGTTGGCTTGGGGCATTTCCAATCTGTTCGGCGTGCGTATCAAGCCGGAACCAGCCTTGTTGAGTAAGTTCAACACAGCGCTGCAGATAATATTGGCGGCGGTCGTATTGTTGAACGCCGGGTTTAATCTGGAAATGGCCATGTCCATCAAGATATTGCTGTACGCGACAGCCACCACCACTGTTTTGTCGTGGCTGCAATATCTAACCCTATGGCTGGTCACCCGTGGCACAATGAACAAGAAAACTGATCGTTAGCGCTAGCGAAACCGAGGCGTCATGGAAACTGGGTTAAATACACAGTTGATACTTGATCTGCCCATTCGGGCGGCGTTGGACCGCTATGACTTCCTGGTGACAGAATCAAACTATGCCGCGGTCGAGTGGATCGACAGATGGCCAGATTGGCCTAATCATGTACTGCTGGTGGTGGGACCGACGAAAAGTGGCAAGTCACATCTGTCCAAGGTATGGCAAGAAAAATCACAGGCTTTTGACCATGTGCAGGGCGATTTGGCTGCCTGCATGCCACACGCGGCAAACCATGAGCCAATTTGCCTTGATATCAATGGTCAGGTTGGGGACGAAAAGGCGCTGTTCCATCTGATCAACTGGGTCAAAGAACACAACACAAGCCTGCTGATAACAGCTTTAGAACCGCCAAATGCATGGGGCATTAAACTACCTGACCTGAAGTCGAGATTGCATGCCGCCCACCTGGTGACTCTGGGTGTCCCCGACGATAATTTGCTGGCCGCCGTCATGGTAAAGCAATTTTCGGATCGTCAGATTTCTGTCACAGAAGATGTGCTAAGGTATCTGATGCCCCGGATCGAGCGCTCATTTTCATCAGTGTCCGACATTGTTGAGCGGCTTGATGCCGCATCCCTTAGCGAGGGCAGGGCAGTAACAATACCATTGGCAAAACGAGTGCTGGCGATCTGATGCAACCTGAAGAACAAACCACAAAAAATATGATGGAGAGTTCGTCCCGGTTTATTAACCGCGAATTGTCATGGCTGCAGTTCAACACGCGGGTGCTAGAGGAAAGTGAGAACACTGAACATCCGGTGCTTGAGCGCCTGAAGTTTCTGTCGATTTCAGCCAGCAATCTTGATGAATTTTTCATGGTTCGTGTTGCGGGTCTGCGGGGCCAGATTAACGCGGGCGTCGATACGGTCAGTGACGATGGGCGGTCACCCAGCCAACAGATTAAGGCCATCAACGAGATGGTGTCAGGGCTGCTGGTCAAACAACAAAGTAGCTGGCAGGCCTTGTCCCGGGCGCTCTTCGCCGAGGCCATTCACGTCATGAACCCAGATGATCTGGAGGCCGATGATCATCTGTGGTTGGAAGACCACTTTCTTGAACACATCTTTCCGGTGCTGACGCCCCTGGCAATCGATCCGGCCCATCCATTCCCGTTCATTCCCAATTTAGGCTTTGTGCTGATGATGGACCTTAGCCGTCGTGCGGACGAAAAGCCGATGAATGCGTTGATCCAGATGCCAAAGCAGTTGGATCGGTTCATCCGGATGCCGGGTGAAACAGCCCGATTTATTTCACTCGAAAATGTCATTACTCTGTTTGTTGGCAGACTGTTCCCAGGCTATGACATTCAGGCCCGCGGCGTGCTGCGTGTCGTGCGAGACAGTGATATCGAGATCGAGGAAGAAGCAGAAGATCTCGTGCGGTTCTTTGAAACAGCGCTTAAACGCCGCCGACGGGGGCGTGTAATTCTGATGGAATTCAGCGCAGAAATGCCGGCGTCATTGCGTGAATTCGTCGCCAGTCGCCTGGACGTCAAATCGGCAGATGTTCACATAATCGATGGTTTAATCGGCCTGGCCGATACGTCGGAACTGGTCACGATTGATCGGCCTGAGCTGAAGTTTGACACCTTCAATGCCCGTTTTCCCGAGCGTATTCGGGATCATGGCGGCGATTGCTTCTCGGCCATCAAGCAAAAGGACATTGTTGTCCACCATCCATATGAAAGCTTTGATGTCGTGGTGCAATTTATCCGCCAGGCTGCAGAAGACCCAGACGTGGTCGCCATCAAACAGACACTCTACCGGACCAGCGACGATTCCCCCATAGTGCGCGCGTTGATGGACGCAGCCGAGGCAGGTAAATCGGTAACAGCTCTGGTGGAATTGAAAGCCAGATTTGATGAGGCTGCCAATATTCAATGGGCCCGCGATCTGGAGCGGGCCGGGGCCCAGGTTGTCTTTGGTTTTGTAGAGTTGAAAACCCACGCCAAAACGTCGATCGTTGTGCGTCGTGAAGGCGACGTCCTGTGCACCTATGTGCACTTTGGCACAGGGAATTATCACCCGGTCAACGCACGCCTTTATACGGACCTGTCATTTTTTACCGATGATCCGGCGTTGGGGCGTGATGCCAACAGAATGTTTAACTATCTGACGGGCTATGCTGAGCCCGAAGACTTCGAAAAATTGGGGCTATCGCCTGGCAATCTGCAGTCAATTTTATTGGATCATATCGCCAATGAAGTGGCCAATGCAGAGCAGGGTAAGCCGGCAGCGATTTGGGCGAAGATGAACGCGTTGGTCGATTCTGTGATTATTGATGCCCTGTATGATGCCAGCCAAAAAGGCGTCCAGATAGATCTGGTGGTCCGAGGCATTTGTTGTTTGCGGCCGGGCATCAAGGGGTTGTCAGACAATATTCGGGTCAAAAGTATTGTCGGGCGCTTTTTGGAACACTCGCGGATTACTTGTTTCGCTAATGGCGCTGCGATGCCCTCTGCGGGTGCCAAGGTCTTTATCTCTTCGGCAGACTGGATGCCGCGCAATTTCTATCGTCGTGTAGAAACGCTGGTGCCTATTGAGAACGAAACAGTGCATGCACAAATTCTGGAAGAGGTCATGTTGGCCAATCTGAAGGATACAGCGCAAAGCTGGACCATGAATTCTGACGGCACCTATGAACGGGTGAAACAGGCAGCCAACCCATTCAATGCGCAGCAGTATTTTATGACAAACCCCAGTCTTTCCGGCCGTGGTGAATCCCTGGAAAAGCGGCCTTTGCCTCAGTTGGTATTGCGTCAATAAATCAAAAAGGCAGGTCAAATAGGGCTATGTTTCTGAAGAGTAGCTGGTTAGTCTGGGCCGAAATTCACCGACTATTTTTGTCTGGGAGTGACGCCTTTTGACCAACGAAGTGTCAAAGAAAATAGACAAGAAGAAACAACAGGGCCGCACTTTGTGGGAGGATAAATCCCGCGTCGCGCTGATTGATGTTGGGTCCAATACTATACGCCTTGTTGTGTTTGATCTTAATGGCCGGTTGCCACAGCCTGTTTTTAACGAACGTGCATTCTGCGGCTTGGGGGCGACATTGGGTTCCACTGGTAAACTTTCAGCAGGTTCCCAGCGTCTGGCGCGCAAGACCATCCATCGTTTCAGCTCGCTTGCAAAGCAAATGAAGGTGGATCACCTGGATATCTTTGCAACCGCCGCTGTGCGCGACGCCAGCAATGGTGCTGACCTCATTCAAGCAGTTTTCGAGGAAACACGACGGGAAATGCGGGTATTATCCGGCCAGCAAGAGGCCCAGCATGCCGGGCTTGGTGTGTTGGCCGGCATCCCAAAGGCGGAGGGCCTGGCAGGGGACTTGGGCGGGGGTAGTCTGGAATTTGCCATGATCAGCCGAGGGCGCATTGGGCAGACAGCGTCATTGCCCATTGGTACCTTGCGATTGCTGGATATGTTTGGTGATGAACTGACAGACGCCGAAGCCTATATAGACAAGACGCTTAAAAGCGTTCCCTGGCTGACAGAAGCCATTGGGCAAGACCTCTATGCAGTTGGCGGCACATGGCGTTCTCTGGCCAAACTGCACATGGTGCGTGAAAATTATCCTCTACGAATTTTGCAACAATATGAATTGCCCGGTACCGAAGCCGAGAAGTTTGCGCGCAAGATATATAATGAAAATGACCCAGCAGATGCAGTCAATGCAGGTATCAGCAGCAAACGCGCCCGAATGCTGCCCGTGGCAGCGTTGGTGTTGCACCGGGTCATGAAGCTGATCAAGCCTAGTCAATTCGTTGTTTCAGCGAATGGGTTGCGGGAAGGTATTCTGTATGACAATGCCCAACGTGATTTGCGTAAAAAGGACCCGTTGATCGAGTTCTGCAAAGATACAGCCCGTCGTCAAAGCCGGTTTCCCGAACACGGCAGCGATTTACGGCGGTGGATCAGCCCACTGTTTGAAAACGAAGACGAAGATATATTGCGCCTTCAGTACGCCATTTGCCTGCTGAGTGATATTGGCTGGACAGGGCATCCGGAATATCGGGCTGAGTTCACGATGGAACAGATTATGCAGCGGCAGATTTTGGGGCTGTCTCATGCTGATCGTGCGTTTATCGCGCTTGCACTATTCGTTGCGAACGGGGGCAAAGTTGGTGGCGAAAGTGCCGCACTGCCTGTGTCGCTGTTGCGGCAGGACCAAGTGAAGCTGGCCAAGCAGATCGGCCTTGCTCTTCGATTGGGCCAACGTATTTCAGGTGGTACCAAAAAGTTACTGGGCCGCAGCACACTGCAGATAAACGAGACCGAGGTGACCCTGTCAGTGCCCGATCGTTATGAATATCTGGTTGGCGATTCTGTCCGGTCGCGCCTGAAGGCCCTTGCGGTTGTTATGGGGCGAGAAGGAGTCGTTGATCTCACCCCGGCTGAGGCGACTAGTCCAGCCGCGACACAATAATCTGATTGCGGCTCACAGACAGGGTCAATTTACCTTTCTTGAGGGCAATGGCATCGCTTCCAAACAGCTCTTTGCGCCAGCCCTTCAGGGCCTTGACGTCGGCTGCATCATCGGCAGCTAAATGTTCTAGGTCCGATACATTTGCGACCAGTTTTTGCGCGACGCCTTCAGCTTCGCATTTTTGTTTCAGCAGAACCTTCAGCAGATCAACGGTTGGGCCGATGCCTTTGGGCAGCTTTTTCTGTCTGCGTGGTTCAGGCAGGCTGGTCTCGTTGCTATTTTGCACTTCGGCAATGCAATCCAACAACGAAGGGATGCCCTTCTTTTGGGACAAGGCTTGTGAAGGGACGTTACGGACCTTTTTCAGCTCTTCCGTATTGTGGGGTGGATGGGCGGCCAGCTCCATCACGATATCATCGCGCATGACGCGATTGCGCGGCACGTCAGAGGTTTGGGCGCAAGTCTCGCGCCAACCGGCGATAGCCTTCACCAAACCCAGGAAACGTCGATTGTTGCTTTTGGTCTTAAGCCGCCGCCAGGCATCTTCCGGCACTGTGAAATAGGTGCCAGGGTTTTCCAGATCTGCCATTTCCTCATCTAGCCAGCTGGTGCGGCCGTTTTCTTCCAACATCTCGGCCAGGCGCTCATAGATCACCCGCAAATGGGTGACATCGCCAATGGCATAGTTCAATTGCTGTTTGCTAAGGGGGCGGCGTGTCCAATCAGTAAACCGGGATGATTTGTCGACCTGCGCATTCGCCAATTGGTTCACAAGCGTTTCATAGCCGACAGAATCACCAAAGCCGCACACCATCGAGGCAATCTGAGTATCAAAGACCGGGTGGGGCAGGGCGCCATTTTCGTGCCAAAAAATTTCCAGATCCTGGCGCGAGGCGTGAAACACCTTCAGAATATTTGTGTCTGCCATGATTTCGTAAAACGAGGCCAGATCGATCCCTTTTGCCAGCGGATCGATGATGTAGGCATCGTTCGGTCCGGCAATCTGAATGAGACATAGAATGGGCCAATAGGTATTGGTCCGCTTGAATTCCGTATCAACTGTGACAAATTCTGCACCGCGCAGAGAATTCATCGCCTGAACGAGGTTTTGAGTATCAGTAATGGTTTTCATCGAGCTTCATTGTTATTAAACCGGTGGCTGAGTCGCCGCGCGCGCATCATGCAATGTTAACAGGGTCTTGACAATTAAAGCCTGTTATGTGCTTTACGCGCCCAGACATTGATTAAAGGAAAACCAAGCATGCATCCCTTCCGCACGCACACCTGTAACGATCTTCGCAAGGCTGACGTAGGTCAGTCCGTCAAAATTTCTGGCTGGGTTCACCGCAAGCGTGACCACGGTAATTTGATGTTCATCGATCTGCGCGATCATTATGGCCTGACCCAATGTGTGATGGAAATTGATGCCGAAGGCTTTGCCGATGTTGAAGCCGTGCGTTCTGAAAGCGTCGTGACCATCGAGGGTCCTGTTGTGGCCCGGACTGAAGACACGGTTAATGCAGACCTGCCGACAGGCGACGTCGAAATACGCATCGAATCGTTCACTGTCCTGTCGGCTGCTGAAGAACTGCCTATGCCAGTTTTTGGCGAGGTGGACTATCCGGAAGAAATTCGTCTCAA
>SMXS01000152.1 GCA_004356955.1 Alphaproteobacteria bacterium
CCACGCCCATGAAAGCATTGATCGGACCATCGGCCTCAATCGGGTGCCGGATGAATTGCGGGTCGGCCAGGTCATCGGCGAAAAATGGATTTATCCCAGCGACAGCGAAGAACGATTGCGGCAACACCATCAGGTTGCGGCCGAGTAAACAAAGCACCAATTGACGGCTATAAAGAGCGCCCCTGTGACCGTTGATTGAAGGAACGAAAATAGTATGCCTAAGTCAATACTCGCTCTAGTTGACGTTCAGAGCCGCCCGGTTCACTGGTACATGGACATCAATATCCAGGCGGACAATCTGTGGATGATCTTCTCTGATTTTCGCGGCGTCGCTGTGTGGTGGCCTGACAAAGACACCAGGTTTGACTTTATCGGCAATGGCATCGGGATGATCCGCAATATCTATCCCATCGAAGGACCGATGTTGTCCCAACGCCTGGAAGCCATGAACCATGCCAGCATGACGGTGGAAATGAGCCTCCTGAATTGCCGTGACTTCGGCATGAAATCGTTCAGGGGCAGCATGAGCATCAAAGCGATTGTTGATGGCTGGTGTCGATTGACCTATATGGCGATTGCCGAGTGTTTGGATGCATCGACCCATGATCTGCACGCCAATGCGATTGAAGCGTATCTGGATGGTTTCTACACGGCGTTGAAAACTCAGCTCGAATCATCAGGCATTGGAATCGGGGCGAGTGGCCAGACAACTCAATAATCCGCTCTAAGGGTGAATTTGTCGTCTAGTCATCTGGCGATCTGGTTCTATATTGGCGCCAAATTCTTATCCCGTTGAACACAGGCGAACCCTATGACTGAAACTAAACCCGGCCCATTGGATGGCATTAAAATCCTTGATCTGTCGACTGTGTTGCTTGGCCCCTATGCCGGTCAAATCATGGGCGATCTGGGGGCTGATGTTATTCGCGTCGAATCACCGCAGTCCGACATCACGCGTTGGTCGGGGGATGCCAGCCAGCCTGGTTTTGGCTTTTTGTTCATGAATGCCAATCGCAATAAGCGATCGTTGTGCCTCAATCTGAAGAAAGATGGCGCCAAGGAAATCCTGACCAGGATGATCAAAGAGGCCGATGTCTTCCTGCACAATATTCGCCTGGACGCTATAGAGCGCCTGGGGTTTGGCTATGAAGATGTCAAAGCCATCAAGGAAGATATCGTTTATGTGCACGCGGTTGGCTATGGCAGCGACGGACCCTATGCAGGCCAACCCGCCTATGATGACCTGATCCAGGCCGCAGGCGGCGGCGCGACACTGGGACAATATATTGATGGGGATGAAGACCCCAAATTAATTCCCACGCTGATTGCCGACAAAACGTCGGGCCTGCATTGCGCCTATGCCCTGCTGGCTGCCCTGTTCCACCGCGAACGCACGGGCCAAGGCCAATATGTGGAAGTACCGATGTTGGAAAGCTTTGTGTCTTTCTTGATGATGGACCATATGGGCAACCGAATTTACGAACCCGAACGCGGAATTGTCGGTTACCACAAAGTATCCAACCCGAACCGCAGGCCCTACAAGACGTCGGATGGCTATATCTACATCATGCCGATGGGCCCGGATGTATGGGCAAAGCTGTTCACCCTGGGCGATTCTGACATTGCCCCCGATGACCCCATGTTCACGGATATGGATCTGATGTTGGCGAATTTGCCGCAGATCTATGAGGCCATGCACGCCATGACCAAACAAAAAACGACCCAAGAATGGTACGATTTACTGTCTGCCAACGATATTCCCGTCATGTATGTGAACGATATTGACGGGTTGATGGACGATCCGCACCTGAAGGCCGTCAACATGTTTGAAAGCCGCTCGCACCACCGCGAGACGGGCTATATCTCGACAAAACATCCGATAAAATTCTCCGAAACTCCTGCGTCTGTCCGCCGCGATCCACCAGGTTTGGGCGAACATAATCGCGAAATCTTGCTGGAATACGGCTATTCCGACGAAGAAGTGGATGCTCTGGAAGAAGGGCGCGTACTGCGCAGCCTGTAGGCGCTACTCTAGAACTGGAGCAGAACCCCCGCCTGGACCGAATGGTCGGCATAGTGGCTGCCAATATCGCTGCGCCAGTTCAGATTAAGCCAGAATGATTGCCCAAGCTGCACGTCAACACCGGCACCGACGATGGCGGTAGTCTGTGCTGCGACGGCCCCCAACACTGTGAAGCCGAAGTCTGCCCCACCCAGGGCGGCGGAAATTTCGCGCGGGTTGTCTTTGAATTCGTGCGCGATGCCGACCTGAAAGAAGGGCTGCCATACGCGGCCATTGGCGCGGTCAAAAGCTTTGGAAAAATGAACCAGCCCGGCGGCGCGCAAGGACGCATGGGACTGTGCCATGACCGTCAGATTGGCAAAGCCAGCACCGCTTTCCTGGAAGGCATCCTGTTTGATACGAATATAAGTAAGCGACGCCGTCGGCCTGATCTGCCAGCCACCACTCGACGACAGATGATAGGCAGCCAGCGCGCGGCCATAGGACAGGCTGCCATCATAATCTGCGACGGCTGTTTTTGAGTAGTTGTCGAGGTCTATGTCCCTTGTCGAGTTCACATCCATGTCCCCAAAACCACCATTGGCCATGAAGTGCCAGCGCCCCGTCTCGACGGCAGCATAGGCGCTGATCTGCCAGCTTTTTGCATCGCCATTGCCCGCACGATTGTCGAAATCGATATCGGTATCAGACACGCCAGCCATCATGCCGATCAGGAAAGTCTGGCTCGCAAGGTAATCAACGCCCATCCAAACATTCGATGTTGTTGAACTAAAACCCATATATCCGTTTTTGGGATCGACATTTTGCCACTCGACGCCACCATTTATCCAGAACGCCAGGGGCTGTCGACTGCCAGACGAGCCTGCGGCTGTGCCGTTGCCTGCGCGGCGGGCTTCGACAATATCGGTCCCACTGAAGACCACACCTATTCTTCTGGTGATCTCGTTCATGCCTGATCGGGCGTGGACCAGGCCTGTCTCCGTAAAGGCGTTGAACCATTCCGGATGGATCATATCCAGGGCCCGTGGAATGTTGTCGGAAGCGCCGATATGAATGCCAATCAGGTACAGGTCATAGGCATCGACATCGGCCATCGTCAGGGCATTGAGGTACGAGGCGGTGATTACCTGGTTATGAGTTGCCGCGCGTCTCAGGCCAAAATCAACGGCGAAGAAACCATAGGTCTGCAAAAACTGCAGGTCCGTATTCCACAAGATCAGGTCCGATATGGTCAGATTGTCCAACCACAGGATCATGTCATCGTCGAACAGCGAGTTCTGCTGATACCAGAATCGATCGCCGTCTCGCAGGCGTCCAAACTGGTCCAGTAACAGGGCGTGAAAAACTTCGCCCACCAACGCGTCGCCAAAGGGGGTTTCGGCCAGGCCACCGATAATCAAGTCGACCTCGCTGGTGCCATAAGCGTTCAGGAGTTTATCGGGCAGGTTGTTGTTACCTGTAATCAGCCCCATCGCCTGCAGTTGCGCCACCGTGCTTTGATAGCTGGGCAACCCATGGTCCCGACCGCGCTGAATGTTGTTGGCCGACAGGTCGACCAACATGGTGATGCCAAAATCCGTGATCAGATTATTGCGCACGGCGTCAACAAACATCATGTCAAAAACCTGTGCGTCTTGCTGTGCCAGGCCAAAGATTGTCGCTTCCAGGCCTTCACTATTCATGCAGGATGGGTTGAAGAAACACGATGCCAGAGCCAAATTCTCGACAGGGCCGTCAGGTCGGATGATCAGGAAATCGTTTTGCAGCAATGTGTGGCCCAGGCGATAGGCGGCTGTGGCAAACTCGTTAGAGATGCCCGGATCGACACTGGCGGAATATCCGGCATAGTCCGCCAAGCCATTTTCTTCGCCCAAAAGGATCGGCAAAAACTCGTTATAGGTAATCGCCTGCATTTCAGCGCCGACGATCATGCGGGACATCTGAAAGATCTCGTCGCCGTCCATGCCCGGGTTATCGAGCGAGATCAGACCGGCTAACCTATTGTGTTCCCGCATAAAAATTGTATGCATGGCTGACAGCGCCAATTGTTCGTTAACCCGGGCATCAACCGCGACAAACAAAAAGTCGTTATTGGGGTCGCTATCAAGCCCCACCTGCCCATTGGTTGGCAGCATGTTATCTGGCCCGGTGATCAGGCGGCCTGTGCCTTCATTGCGGCGCAGAATATTGGCGGTCAGGGCGTCCGAACCATAGACAAAACTGGCATCAATAAAGGCCGTGATGGTATTGATCTGTTGCCTTGGATTGCCCACATTGGTGCCAGTTGCCGGGTCATACGCTGATCGTGCCAGGGGCAGAAAACCAACCATACCAAAATAGTCGTCATCGTCGCTGACCGGGATATTGAAGTAATCTGTGGGTGATGCTGCTGGTACCAGCGTGATGTCATGGGCCAGCAATTGGCCGAACGCCCAGAACAGCGCATTCAGTCCCTTGTCGCTTGGCATGTCACCGGTCTGCAGGCTGACCGCATTGGATATTTCGCGGGCTGAAGGCCGATCGGCCCCGCTGGGCGTGCTGCCATCGACATAGTCGGCATCCAGCAGGCGCAATAAAGGGATGTCGGTAAACCCCCAATCGGGGTTCAAAAGATTGTTGCCGCTACCGTCATAGGACCGATAAGTTTCCGAATCATTCATATCGATATGCGGCAGAGAAGGCGGGTTTTCCTGAGCCTGGCCGTTGATGGGCAGCAGGGAAGCGGTCAATAAAACAGCGCCGATCAACTTACTATAAGGACGACTTGGGAAGCTAATCAATGCGCTTTTCCAATTCAGTAATTTCTATATTCGAGCGTGATTGTGTCACGATTCGTGGGGCGTTTCGTTGATCCGGCGCAAGATAACAGATTACTCGTCTTCATCTAAACCGGGCCAAAACACCCTGTTTTCATCGACGAACATGGCGGTTGTGGCGTTGGTATCAAGTAACATCTGCTGGTCAGTTGTACTGGCACCGCCGCCCTTTTTGTCTTTGTTGAAGGCGGCCTCTGTATCCCACCAAATTTCCTCGACCCCGTCATAGGTCGCGTCGCCTTGGACATAGCTTTGCGGCAATGTCGGCGATTTGACGAAGCGCCGGACGTGGTCTTGATTGACAAAAAGCGGGCCCTTATGAGCCATCCATTGTTCGCGGAATTGTTCTGCACCAAGGGCAGGGTTGCGTTTCAAAAAATATAACACTTTGGTCAGCTTGTCTTTTTTGCCCATGGGCGCGCCTTCTATAATGACATTTTCGCTGACCATCACACCGCCAGAACGCACCCGCATAAAGTTGGGCTCATCAATATAGGCACCATTTAGATATTCCGGCATCGTGCCCAAGGTGCCTGCCTCTTCAATCGACAACAGCCAGACTTCGGGTGCGCCATCACAGGGGGGTTCCATGCCCGGATACTTCTTGGCAGCCTTGTGGTTCTGGACATACCGGCGCATCACTGGCACCAGGGTCAGCGCATGGACCGCATGCGGGCCCTTCCAATGCGCATGGAATTTTTTTTGGCTGATATCGCTGCGTTTGTGCAACAGCCCATATGATTTGATCACGAAGAATTGCCCCCTTGTTAACTTCAGGCAATCAATGTGGACCAACTGGACCCCAGGGGGCAACGAAGAAAACAAGTTTCGGCACGCGTGCCGGTTTTGCTTGCCATGGCGGTTGGTCGCTTACACTATACATTCAGGAAGAAACTACGGGGAATGGTTCATGGCACAGCTGCGCCAGCATCAGATGACGACCACACGGCACCACGCCGTGGTTGTTGCCCCGTGGCACACAATAATCAAATAAACGTCGGAGCCGCTGCAACATATGTCCACACTCACCCCCAGCGGCAAGCCTAGACTGCCGAATTCCACTTTATTTTCATACGGTCTTGCTGATTTTCCAGTGATGTTGGCGATCATGCCGATGATGCTGTATATGAATTTTTTCTACTCCAGCGAGTTTGGTCTCGACCTCATCGATATGGGCTCCATGATGTTGTTCGCCCGGGTTTTTGACCTGATCACCGACCCCTTGGTTGGCTATCTGTCGGACCATACCAAGACCCCCTGGGGAAGGCGCCGGCCATGGATGGTTGCCTCGCTGCCGTTTTTGATGCTTGGCCTATACAAAGTGCTGATCCCGTCTGAAGGTGCAGACCTTTGGTACCTGTTCACTTGGCTGATGGTGCTGTGGTTGGGTTGGACGATGTTGATGATCCCCTATTATGCCTGGGGTGCTGAGCTGACGACCGATTATGATGACCGAACCCGGGTAACCAGCTGGCGCGCTGGAATTGGTAGCCTCGGGCAACTGACCTCGATCAGTTTTCCGGTGATCATGGTCACCTTCTTTACGCTGGATGGCTTTGGTGAAATTATGGAGATCACCGCCTATGCGGCCCTGATCCTGACACCTATTTGCGTGCTCTATACAGTTTGGAAGGTCGACGAAAAACCAAATACTGGCGGTTCTTCCATGCAGCTTTTCGATGGGCTGAAGGTGATGGCTAAAAATGGCTCGTTCCTGTGGTTGGTGACCGCCTTCATGATCTCGAGCCTCGGTGTGGCCGTGTTGATGCCCTTGAATGCGTTTTACGTCACCGCGGTGCTGGGTGCGACGGAAAATATGGTGCCCTTTATTATGTTTTTTGGCACTTTTGCGGGCATTGCTGGCATCCCGTTTTGGCTGGCAATGTCAAAGCGTTTTGGCAAGCATCGCGCCTGGATAGGAGGCTTTTTTCTGGTGACGGCAATTAGCCCGATGTATCTGTTCCTGGGCCCAGGTGATTTCTGGTTCATGATGCCTTTTGCGGTGATCAGCGCCTTTGGTACCGGGTCATTCATTGCCCTGCCCAATTCCATGAAGGCCGATGTCATCGATATCGACACGGCCCGCACGGGGGAAAACCGGGCGGCACAATATTTCTCTGCGTGGTCTTTGGCCACAAAAGGTGCCAGTAGCTTAGGCGCAACATTGGGTTTGTGGGCGCTTGGTTGGATAGGGTTCGAAGCCAGCCAGGGCATGCTCAACACGCCCGAGGCCATTCAGGGTCTTGTGTACGTGTATACGTTCCTGCCGTCTTCAATCTTCATTCTCGCAGGCATTGTGATCTGGCGATACCCCATCACAAAAGAACGACAGACGCGTATTCGCGCAGCGATTGACCGGCGAGACGTAAGGCGGGCTCAGGCAGCCACACAGATCGCCCCTGGAATCGCCGAATAAATATGTCGATGCAAGCGTCGAGCGCGGGGCACAAGCTGCCGACCAAGACTCTGTTTTTCTATGGTTTGGCCGACGTGCCGGTGATGCTCGCGTTGATGCCGATGAGCATCTATCTCTACCGGTTTTATACAGGCGATATCGGCCTGGCGATTTCCACCGTCGCCAATATCATGCTGTTTGCGCGCCTTTTCGACGTGATTACTGATCCACTGATCGGCTATCTCAGCGACCACACAAAATCGCGATTTGGCCGTCGCAAACCCTGGATGTTGGCGTCAGTTCCTTTGTTGATGCTGGGGATTTACAAGATATTCATGCCGCCCGAAGGCATCGGCGCGGTCTATCTGTTCAGTTGGCTGATGGTCATGTGGTTGGGCTGGACCATGTTGATGATCCCCTATTATGCCTGGGCAGCCGAATTGACGACGGACTATGACGAACGCACCAAAG
>SMXS01000013.1 GCA_004356955.1 Alphaproteobacteria bacterium
TGCCAAGGATCGCGACGTCATTGTCTCGCGCGGCGAATTGGTAGAAATCGGTGGGTCGTTTCGTATACCCGACGTGATCACCCAAAACGGTGCACGCCTGGTCGAAGTGGGCACCACCAACAAAACCCATATGGCTGATTTTGAGAATGCGCTGAGTGACGAAACCGCTGTCATTTTGCGAACCCATACCAGCAATTACAGATTACTGGGCTTTACAGCCAAGCCCACCTTACAGGAATTGGCCAAATTCGCTCATGACAACAATGTGTTGCTGGTAGAGGATCTGGGCAGCGGCACGCTGATTGACCTGGCCCAACACGGCATTGGTGAAGAACCAACGGTTGGGGAAAGCATCGCCGCTGGTGTCGACCTGGTAATGTTCTCTGGTGACAAGCTGCTGGGTGGGCCGCAGGCCGGCATCATGGTCGGCAGGGCAGACCTGATTGCGGCCATCCGCAAAACCCCGCTATTGCGGGCCATGCGGGTCGATAAATTGTCCCTGGCCGCGCTAGAGGCAACCTTGCGGCTGTATCAAGCGCCCTTCCAGCCAGAAGTTGAAATCCCGGTTTTGGCGATGTTGACCGCCAAGCCCGACGCGCTGCAGGCCGTTGCGACTGAGTTGTCAGATGCGTTGAACCAGATTGATAGAGTCACGTCGCAAGTGCAACCGATCCGGGGCGAAGCCGGGGGCGGGTCGCTGCCGGGGATCGAGCTGGAATCCTTTTGTGCGACGATAGAAATCAATGATCTGGGCCCCCAACAAACCATCACCGCCTTGCGTGAAGGCGACCCGGCGATCATTGGGCGGATTGTCAAAGACAAAGTATTATTGGATGCGCGGACCCTGATGCACGGCGATATTGTGCGTGTTGCCCGCTCTGTCGGGGCCATCGCCAATCCATGACCGACCATCTGTCGATTGGGGTTATAGGCCATGTTGACCATGGCAAAACCACCCTGGTGAAAGCCCTTACGGGTACCGAAACCGACCGCCTGGCAGAAGAACGCCGCCGTGGTCTGACGATTGTCCTGGGCTTTGCCTACCGCGAAACGCCCAGCGGGATGATCGACTTCATCGACGCGCCTGGCCATGCTGATTTTGTCCGCACGATGATTTCTGGTGCGACCGGGATAGAGGCTGCACTGATTGTCGTGGCGGCCAATGAAGGCATCATGCCGCAAACCGTCGAGCACATTCGGATCGCCTCGCTGCTGGGGATCAAAAAGGCCGTGGTTGCCCTGTCCAAAATTGATCTGGCCACTGCAGACGATATTGCCAACACAACCGCCGCCGTTGATGACTTTCTGGTGCGCGCGGGTTTTGATGCGCCAGTCATTGTGCCCGTTTCGGCCCAAGATGGCAGGGGCATCGATGATCTGGTCGAGGCACTGGAAAGCCTGTTCAAGGACAGGTCGCCTCGTCCTGAAACCAGTGGTTTTTATCTGCCGTTTGATCGGGTCTTTACGGTCCAGGGCTTTGGCACCGTGGCCACAGGGACGCTGCGCGGGGGCGTGATGCAGGTCGAAGATACAGGCGAAATTGTACCCCTGGGGGTCGCTGCACGGGTCCGCGGATTGGAAGTGCATGGCCATGCAGTGGAAGAAGCCAGACCCGGCCAGCGGGTGGCGGTGAATATCCGCACCGATGTTGATATAGAGCGGGGCCAGGCTTTGGCCTCCAGCGGCTTGTTACAACCAGCGCCCTTTTGGGACGCGCATCTGCGTTTGGTCAATGATCAGGACAGACCGCTGAAGAACGGCACCCCGGTTCGGGTATTGCATGGCACCACAGAAACACTGGCGGCTATTCGTCTGTTGGATCGTGACAGCATGATGCCTGGCGAGGTTGCTGATGTGCAATTTCGCCTCAAGGTCCCGGCGGCAGCCTGGGACCAGGATCATTTCATTGTCCGGACGATTTCGCCGGTGGCGACCATCGGTGGTGGGCGGTTCCTGAATACACGGGCCCTGCGACGCAAACGGTTCGATGATGCGACCATGGCCCAGCTACAGGCCGTCGGCGGGACTGATGTTGGTGCGGCCATTACTGCCCATGTCGCCCAGGCGGGTCTTGTCGGCGTGCCTTTGGGCGACCTTGAGACGCGATTTGCCTTGTCAGGCGATGATTTGCAGGCGGTTTTAACCGCTGCAGGCAGCCATATAGGCCCAGACAATTTGGTGATGGACGCCCAGGCCGTGCAAAAGGCTGGGGATCAATTAACCGCAACGCTTGCACAATTTCATGCAAATCAGTCATCCAGATTGGGGATTGGCCAACCAGAACTGGTGACCGCATTGTCGCTCAAAGGTGGCGCTGCCCAGATTGTGTTCAACGTATTATTGGCCGAAAAAGTCATTCTGTTGACGGATGGCATCGTCAGCCTGCCAGGTTTTGATCCGCTGGCGGCCTTGGGCGAAGCCAAGCGGGCCTATCTCGACGAATTGGAGACGCGCATTCGAGATAGCGCCATGACGCCGCCATCAATGGGCGAGATCACATCAGAAAACTCCAAAGACCAAGCCCTGGCAGAATTGTTGATCGAGGTCGGTCGCCTGGTGCCGCTTTATGACCATAAACGAACCAATCTGTTTCTGTTTCATCGATCGGCGATTGATCAGGCTGTTGTCGACCTTCGGCAGGCTTTTCCCAAGGGTACAGACTTTCGGGCTGGCGAGGCGCGGGGCGTTCTCAACTCGACGCGTAAATATGTCATCCCGTTCCTGACCTATCTGGACCGGCAGAATATTACCCGCCGAAAAGATGATTTACGCCAAATGACGGCAAATACAGGCGACTGAGCAAGCTTTGCCAGCCTTGCGTGTTGCAGGTAATCCCGATACGATTTTAAAGGGCCAACGAACAGCCGGAAAATTTTCGGATCGGAGGCAGATGAATAGACGATCGTTCAGCTTGATTGCAGTATTGGCCAGCATGGTTAGTTTCATGTTGGCGGGTCATTCTTTTGTGTTTGCTGATGAACATGAGCCCAGTTTCCAGGCTGACCGCAGTATCTATGTTCTGGAACTTGATGGGGCAATCGGGCCCGCGACTGCCGAATATGTAGACCAGAAATTCTCGCTGGCACGGTCTAACAATGTCTCGCTGATCATTATACGGATGGACACGCCCGGCGGCCTCGACACGTCCATGCGCGAAATCATTCAGGACATCTTGGCATCGCCGATACCGGTGGCAACCTTTGTGTCACCCCAGGGTGCCCGCGCAGCAAGTGCCGGGACTTATATCCTTTATGCCAGTCACATCGCCGCCATGTCGCCTGGCACCAATTTGGGCGCCGCGACGCCCGTACAATTGCAAGGGCCACCAACATCTTTGCCGGGGCCTGATGCAAACCCCATGCTGGATCAAGATGAAGAAGCGGAAAGCGATGCCGCGCAGAAAGGTGGTGACGCCATGACGGCCAAAGCCATCAATGATGCCGCGGCCTATATTGAAAGCCTCGCCAACTTGCGGGGTCGCAATGCCGAGTGGGCTGTCTCGGCCGTGCGAGAGGCTGCCAGCCTGCCTGCAGAGAAGGCCGTAGAGATGAATGTTGTCGACCTGATGGCCGATAATATCCCTGATCTGATTAGACTTCTTGATGGCCGTGACGTTGATATAGGGGACATATCCGTTACGTTGGATATCAAAAACCAGCCTGTGGTGATGCAAGAGCCATCATGGCGCACAGAGCTTCTTGAGGTGATTACCGACCCGAATATTGCCCTGATCCTGATGATGGTGGGGGTCTATGGGTTGATCCTGGAGTTCTATAATCCTGGCGCGATTTTCCCTGGCCTGGTCGGTTCGATCAGCCTTTTGCTGGCACTCTATGCGCTGAACGTCCTGCCCGTGAATTATGCAGGGTTGGCGCTGATGTTGTTGGGCATGGGCTTGATCGTGGCCGAGGCCTTTGTGCCCTCGTTCGGCATCTTGGGATTGGGCGGCGGCGTCGCGTTCCTGCTGGGGGCGACGCTGTTGTTTGATATGGACGCGCCTGGGTTTGAGCTGTCGATGCCGTTGCTGATGGCGACAGCGGTCATCGGCGGTGGATTGATGCTGTTGTTCATGACCATGGCGGTGCGCGCCTTCCGCAGACCCATAGCGGCAGGAGAGGAATCAGCCGAAGGGACGGAAGTCACCATTGTTGAATGGTCCGGTGATCAGGGCATTGTCGATTATCAGGGCGAACATTGGAAGGCCGTGGGCGCGCAAGATTGCGCACCCGGCCAATCAGTGATCATCGCTGGACGGAATGGTCTTACTCTTATGATTTCATTAAAGTAAATAGAATAGCAGGCAAGTAACTAACAGGACAGGAGAACACAATGTTTGACTATGGCATGTACGCGATTTTGGGCCTTTTTGCCTTCATGATAGTGATTTACGCGATCAAGATATTGCGGGAGTATGAACGTGGTGTTGTCTTCACCCTGGGGCGATTCACAGGCGTTAAAGGGCCTGGTTTGATCATCCTGATCCCCTTCATCCAACAAATGGTGCGCGTTGATTTGCGTCTGATGGTGCACGACGTGCCGACCCAGGACGTCATTTCGCGGGACAATGTCTCGGTGGCCGTCAATGCGGTTCTTTATTTTCGGGTCGTGGACCCCGAGCGCGCCATCCTGAAGGTGGAGGATTATTACAACGCCACCAGCCAGCTGGCACAAACGACATTGCGATCGGTTTTGGGGAAGCACGAACTGGACGAAATGCTGGCAGAACGGGACAAGCTGAATATTGATATACGGGCAATCCTTGATGCCCAGACTGATGGCTGGGGCATCAAGGTCGTCAATGTTGAAATCAAGCATATCGACATCAACGAATCCATGATCAGGGCCATCGCCAAACAGGCCGAAGCCGAGCGCCTGCGCCGGGCCAAAGTAATCAACGCTGAAGGCGAACAACAAGCGGCCGAAAAACTGACCGAGGCTGCGCGCATTTTGGCGACGGTGCCCGAGGCAATGCCCCTGCGGTACCTGTCAGCCCTGCACGAAATCGTTGGCGAAAATTCGTCGACGATTGTGCTGCCGCTGCCCATGGGTGCGTTCAAGTTTTTGACCGGGGAGTAAATATCGACATCGTCTCCGAAGTGCGAGTGGGCTAGAGTGACGCTTTCACTGGGGGAACAAGTGTATGAAAATTGGTGTTGTCTACCCACAAATCGAACTTGGCGGAGACCCAAAAGCAATCCGCGATATTGGTCTGGCGACCGAGGCATTGGGCTATGACCATCTGTTGGCCTATGACCATGTGGTTGGGGCGACCCATGATCGTGAACCCAAATTATGGGGCCCCTATACAGACAAGGATCCCTTCCATGACCCGTTCGTTATGTTTGGCTATCTCGCCGGTATTACAGAGAAAATAGAGCTGGTCACCGGGGTGTTGATCTTGCCGCAGCGGCAAACAGTATTGGTGGCGCAACAGGCCTCGGATGTCGATTTATTGTCTGGCGGTCGACTGCGCCTGGGCGTCGGCGTCGGCTGGAACTATGTGGAATATGATGCCCTGGGACAGGATTTCGCCACACGCGGCGCCCGTGTCGATGAACAAATCGGCTTTTTGCGGGACCTGTGGACCAAGGACCTTGTGACGTTTGATGGTCAGTTCGACCGCATAGACCGTGGCA
>SMXS01000153.1 GCA_004356955.1 Alphaproteobacteria bacterium
ATAGAAAGGTCAGACCCGCCGGGCATCAACGCGCGCAACGACGTGACAGTGACTTGTTGATCTCTCAACACAGCTGCCAGGTGCACCTGTCGTGCCAGCCGGCCACCAAAGCGCAGGCCCTCAATCGTAATATCCAGGGATGCATCCACATCGGCGGGCAACTCAAAACCCGACGCATTATCTTCGTCCGACCCGGCCAAAACCTGATTGATATCGTCGATCACTTCATCAAGGTCGATGACAGGGAGAGACAGGATGGCCTTGTAAGAAGAGCTTTCCCCATAAGTGATGCCCAGCTCGCCCTGACCTTTGACATCGCCATACTTGATGTCGACATTCTCAAAACTGGTGGCCTCGTTGGTGATAGAGGCCCGGCCGGACAATGAGATGGGAACGCCAGCGTCGGCTCCGATAGCCTCATTGCCCGTGACTGCTTCGATAAATTGGCGAGAATCGCGCACCAGCAGGTCGATGGTGCCTTCAAACAACAAGTCCGTCTCGTCCAGATAGCCAACACCAGACAATGTGCCCTCCAGCCCCCCTTGTGGCAGGCCAATCTTGACCTCCACCGGCAGACGAGACTTGGACACGTCGCCGATTGACATATCTATTGTGGCGGGCAATCCGTCATATTCGACGTCGCCCTGTATTTTGTATGGGCCCCAGATCGACTTCGCTGATATGGTAGCGTTGATATTTTGGACCTGCTGTTCGGTCCCTGTGCTGGCATCCACATAATGAAGCGCACCATTTTTGATTTGCAGGCTGTCGAGCGTCACCTGAAAACCCACGCCATCATCGGCACTATCACCGCCAGCCATCAGATCATCTGGCTGATCCCAATTATTGCGACCATCCGGCAAGGTTTCCAGATTGATGACAGGGGCTACCAGCACTGTACGTTCAACCTGGAAGGTCCCCCGCAACAGCGGCATAAAGGCCACTTCAATATCCAGCGACTCAAGCGTCACCAGATCAACCGTCGACGCGCCAGGGATGTTGGCGATCCGCAGCTTTTTGACCGACAAAGCAGGTGACGGCAGGATCGTAAAATCCAGATCGCCTTCAATGGTCACAGGTCGTCCGACCAGGTCTTCTACCTGCTGGGCAATTTCGTCGCGATATTGATTCCAATCGACGAAGCTGGGTGCAATCACAATAATCGCCAGGATCAAGCCAAGCAAAGCCGCTGCGCCATAGACAAATCGCTTCAATCAAGCCTCCACAAATGAAGACAGAGTGTCTTCGTCGCATCCAACCACAACAGCCTTGTTGCGCCGGTTAATTTCAGGTCTAACATATATATAAACATCAGCCCCCGTGCCGCCAATGGGGGAAAGGAGCCTGTGGTCATGAAAACGCGTTTTCCCCTGTTTATTTTTGCCCCGTTTATTTTTGCCCCGTGTATTTTGATAGTACTTGCCATGCCAATTGGTGCCGTTGCAGCAAATGATGATCTAACACCATCAGCCGAAGGCGCGCAGGTCTATATTGTCAGCCCCGTCGATGGCGCGACGCTGCCCAGCCCGGTCAAGATTGTATTTGGCCTTGGTGGCATGGGTGTCGCCCCGGCGGGCGTACAGAAAGAAAACACCGGTCATCACCATTTACTGTTGGATCACCCTGTCCCACCTCTGGATGAGGCCATGACCAATGAAGACGGACTAAAGCACTTTGGCGGTGGCCAAACCGAGACAAGCATAGACCTGGCCCCCGGCACACACACCTTACAGCTGATCTTGGGCGACCAGTATCACATCCCCCATAACCCGCCTGTTATCTCAAAAAGCATTACCATCACTGTCGAATAGTTGGAGGCCCCAAAGGCACCTGCAGCCATGAGCACCTTTTTTTCCAAATTATGGGGATTGCGGCGGAACCAGCAAGTCATCCTGTATACCGCAGCAGTAGCCATCGGCATCGTTGTTGCTTATGGGGCCATCGCCTTTCGTGAACTCATTGATTTCACCCAGATACTGGCCTTTGGTTTTGGCGGTGAAAACGTTGCCACCCAGGCCCAAAGCGCGCCCTGGTGGCGAATTATGCTGGCCCCGGTGGCGGGCGGGCTGGTCGTCGCGCTGATGCTGCGGTTCATCCTGAAGGACCGCCGGGCCATGGGTATCGCCGAAACCATAGAGGCCAGCGCCCTGAATAATGCGCGGATGCCTTTCACCCAGGGCCTGGCGACCGCGACCATGTCTGCTGTCAGCCTTGGGGCCGGTGCGTCGACGGGGCGTGAAGGACCTATTGTTCATCTGGGGGCGACGCTTGCGTCTTGGTTTGGCGAACGCCTGGGCCTAACCCCTGCCCTGTCCCGGACCCTGTTGGGCTGCGGCGTTGCCACCGCTGTTGCGGCATCGTTTAATGCGCCAATTGCAGGTGTCTTCTTCGCCATGGAAGTGGTGCTGGGACATTATGCCATCCACGCCTTTGCCCCAATTGTCATGGCCAGCGTCGTCGGCACCATCATCACCCGTGCCCATTTAGGCAATTACCCAGCGTTCATTATCCCCGATTACAGCTTTGCATCTGGATGGGACATCCCGATAATTTTGGTGTTGGGCGTCGTTTGCGCCTTTGTATCCGTTGGATTTTTGCGTGCTTGCCTGATGGGCCGCGATCTCTTTGCGCGCATCCATCAGGTTCCTGCCTGGCTGCATCCGATCCTCGGCGGCCTTGTCCTTGGCATAGTCGCGCTTGCCTTCCCCGAAATTTTAGGCGTTGGCTATGAAGCCACCGACAAAGCTCTGCACGGGGGCTTCACCTTAACGTTGCTGTTGCTGTTGTTGGTTTTGAAGATCGCCATGACATCGTTAAGCCTGGGTGCCGGATTTGGCGGGGGCGTGTTCAGCCCTGCGCTGTTTATTGGCGCTATGACCGGCGGGGCCATCGGGTTGATCGCGGGGTGGATTGTGCCCGCCACCATCGCGTCTCATGGCCTGTTCGCCATTATTGGCATGGGGGCGGTTGCCGGTGCTGTACTGGGCGCGCCTATTTCAACCTTCCTGATTGTTTTTGAGCTGGTCGGCGACTACCAGCTATCCATCGCCATCATGGTCGCCACGATGATCGCCAGCATCATTACGCGGCAAATGGGCGTGCTGTCGTTCTTCCATGCACAATTGGAAAGCCGAGGCCTGAAACTACGCGGTGGTCGGGCACGCCATATTGTCCAGACCATGCAGGTCGGTGATGTCATTACCACCAATTATCGCACCATCGACGAGTCAGAGGCAATGGATCAGGTCCGTATCAGAATGACCCTGTCGCCGAATGGCATGTTGATGGTGCTGGGGGATGATAGCCAGTTTCTGGGGTTGATCACGCCCTACAGCCTCAGCGCCGCCGTCGACAATGAAGCAACCCTGGTCAGCGCGGCCGATGCCATGCAGCAGCCCAGCAGGGTGTTGTTCCAGGACGACAAACTGCAACAGGGACTCGGCGCCATGGATGTCACACAAGAGGAATATCTGCCCGTCCTCGACAATGCTGAAGACAATCAACTGGTCGGCGTTCTGCTGCATCGGGATGCGCTGGCAGCCTATAACCGGGTGTTGCTGGAAGAACGCGAGGAAGAACGCGGCGAATAGTCGTTTTTGCCAACAAAACACAAGCGCTCGACACATGAGTGCGATACAACAGGGCCATGCCTGACCCGTTTGATCTCGATACGCTGGAATCACAATCCCCCGCGCCTGCGCAGGCCCCTGCGCCCTATCTTGACGGTCTGAATGACCAGCAAAAAGCGGCCGTTTTAGCCATTGATGGGCCCGTCTTGGTGTTGGCAGGTGCCGGCACGGGCAAGACTCGCGCGTTGACAACGCGCCTGGCCCATATTCTGGGCACCGGGCGCGCCTGGCCAGGCCAGATATTGGCCGTCACCTTTACCAACAAAGCCGCCAGTGAAATGCGTGAACGCGTTGGCAATCTGGTCGGGCAAGCGGTCGAGGGCATGCCGTGGCTGGGAACCTTCCATTCCGTTTGCGCCCGCATCTTGCGCCGCCATGCCGAACTGGTAGGGCTGCGCAGCAACTTTACAATCCTGGATACGGACGACCAAATTCGCCTGATCAAGCAATTGATCCAGGCCGAAAATATTGACGAAAAACGGTGGCCTGCCCGCGTTTTCGCGGGGGTCGTCGACCAGTGGAAAAACAAAGGCCTGACGCCCGAAAAATTGCCAGCCGATGACGCCTATCTGTTCGCCGATGGCAAGGCAATTATTTTGTACAAGGCCTATCAAGCCCGACTGCGAACGCTGAACGCTGCAGACTTTGGCGATTTGCTATTGCTGTGCCTGACATTGTTCATGGACAACCCCGATGTGCTGGCCGATTTTCAGCGTCGCTTCAAATACATCCTGGTTGATGAATATCAAGATACCAATGTAGCGCAATATCTGTGGTTGCGCCTGTTGGCCCAAAAGCACCAGAATATCTGCTGTGTTGGTGACGATGACCAAAGCATCTATGGCTGGCGTGGGGCCGAAGTAGGCAACATCCTGAAGTTCGAGGACGACTTCCCCGGCGGCCAGGTCATCCGGCTGGAACGGAATTATCGGTCGACTTCGCATATTCTGGGTGCCGCCTCGGGGCTGATATCGGCCAATAAGGGGCGCCTGGGCAAGACCTTGTGGACCGAGGCCAATGATGGCGACAAAGTCAGTGTCATGGGCGTGTGGGACGGCGAAGAAGAAGCCCGCAATATCGGCGATCAGATCGAAGATCTGAAGCGTGAAGGCGACTCCTACAACGAAATGGCCATCTTGGTGCGCACTGGCTTCCAGACCCGTGAGTTTGAGTCTCGCTTTGATACGATTGGCATTCCTTATCGATTGGTAGGATTGCAAAAATTCTATGAGCGCCGAGAAGTTCGCGATGCTGTTGCGTACTTGCGCGTTATTTACCAGCAAGACGATGATCTGAAGTTTGAACGTATATTCAACCTACCCAAACGAGGTCTAGGAGACGTCGCCCTGCAGGCAGTCCGAACGGTTGCGCAATCCAAGCAACTTACTTTGTACAGAGCCGCCAGAATGGTCGCCGAAAGCGATGAGTTACGCCCCCGAGCCAGGAATTCCTTAAAATCGCTGATGGATGACTTTGATCGCTGGCGCAAACTTTTGAATGACATGTCTCACGTTGAATTAGCAGAGATCGTCCTTGATGAGTCCGGATACACGTCAATGCTCCAGCATGACAAATCTGCGGACGCACCAGGCAGATTAGATAATTTGCAGGAACTGATTCGGAGTATGGAGACTTTTGAGAACATGGCTGAATTCTTGGAACATGTCAGTTTAGCCACCGCCGGAGACGACGTCAGTCAGGATGACCAAGTGAACATCATGACCCTGCACAGCGCCAAGGGGCTGGAGTACGACAACGTATTCCTGCCCGGATGGGAGGAAGGCCTGTTCCCCCACCAACGCGCCCTGGATGAAGGCGGCACAGCGGCGCTGGAAGAAGAACGCCGCCTGGCTTATGTGGGCCTGACCCGCGCACGTCGCAAAGCTTTTGTCAGCACCGCGGCCAACCGGCGTATCTATAATCAGTGGCAAGCGTCATTGCCGTCGCGTTTTATCGAAGAACTGCCATTGGATCATGTCACCCGAGAAGCCGCCATCGGCCTGTCCCAAGGTGGCCATTACCAAGAGAGCAACTTTGACGACACTGAATCCTACCCCATGGAATGGGACCAGCCCGTGCCCCCGCGCCGAACAGCGCGCTATCGCCGGCCGCCGACAAAGACCATTCAGAGCACGGCGGACAAAATCTCGTTTAGCACCAAATCGACCACTGACTACGCCATTGGCGAGCGGGTATTCCATCAAAAATTCGGTTATGGCCTGATTGAAGATATCGACGTCAATAAGCTGGAAATCAATTTCGATAAAGCGGGCACTAAACGCGTGCTGGATTCCTTCGTCGACCCAGCAGACCAGGCAGGCCAGACAGACCAGACAGGATGAGTGCAAGCTGTCAGGTCCGGGTGATTGTTGATCGTGACCTGACCGACCGCATAGAGGAAATTTTGGCAGGCCTCGCGCCGCCAGACGAGGTGCCAAGCCTGTCGAGTTTTGAAATCCCCGACGACCCCCGGTGGCAAGTTGATGCCTTTTTCATGACCACGCCACCCAAAGGCTCCATCGAAAAGGCGCTGGCAGGGCACGACTTTGCCGTCTACCCAGCGCCCGAGATCGATTGGGTCGAGCAGTCCCTCATCCACCACCAGAGGGTCGAGGCCGGGCGCTTTCATATTTATGGCAGCCATCATGAACAGCCCCATGGCGGTGGCTTTAATATCAAGGTGGACGCAGGCATGGCCTTTGGCACGGGTCAGCATGAAACCACGCTGGGCTGTCTGCTGGCCATTGACGACATCGCCAAATACAAGCCCGTCAGAAAAGCGCTCGACCTGGGATGTGGTACGGGCATTTTGGCGCTGGCGCTGGCGAAGTCATTGTCATCGACCGTCAGTCAAAAAATTATGGCCAGCGACATCGACCCAGTGGCCGTCGACGTGGCGCGCGACAATGCCGGGTTCAATCATCTGACTGACCAATTGCACTTTCGGGTCGCAATGGGCTTGCACGACACGGTCCTGAGTCAACAAGGCCCCTATGATTTGATTGTTGCCAACATCCTGGCCCGGCCCCTATGCACCATGGCAACAGACATCAAACAGGCGCTAAATATTGGTGGGATGGTAGTGTTGTCCGGCTTGTTAACCAAGCAAGAGCAAATGGTCCGTCAGACATATAAAAACCGGGGCCTAGCATTCAGGCGTCGCTACGTTATCGGTGAGTGGTCAACACTCGTCTTCCAACGTAAAGCCTGAAACCGGGCCCCGGCATCAGTTTGGTTTGTTTGCGGGAAGCGGGCTGTTATGCAGCTGCTTCGGGCGGAACAATCACAGCAATGTTCACTGTATTGTCGTTGACTGCATTGTCGTTCATCGCCATTGGATCGACAAGCTGGCCTTTAAAGGAAAGCAGATCCATAAATGGACGCACGTCCCGCGTTAGGTAATCAAAAAATTCGTTAAACATGATCGCATCTCCTCTTTTGTCGTTGCTGACAGCCTTATTGCTGTCTCGAGGGACCTTATATGTGATCAGCCCGCCAATTAAAAAGTGCAGAGATTACAATAGCGCCATGCAATAATTGCATAGGTACGTGATTTATAATTTCGGGTCTTTTCTGGGGGTTAGCGTGAAACTTTAGAAACGATTGAAAGCCATTCTGCCTCATCAATGACCCTGACACCCAGCTCTTGCGCCTTTTTCAGCTTGGAACCAGCCCCAGGCCCAGCAATAACGAGGTCGGTCTTCTTGGAAACAGAGCCAGCGACCTTGGCACCCATTGATTCTGCCTGCGCTTTGGCCTCTGGGCGGGTCGTTATCTCTAAAGACCCAGTGAATACTAGGGTTTGTCCAGAAACAGGCGAGTCAGATTCGTCGATGATATAGTCTTGGATGTCGATTTGGCGCGTCAGACCCTTGACGATTTGCAGATTTGCCTCGGCCGCAAAAAAATCAATGAGGGCCGCAGCAACCTTGGGGCCAATGCCATCAATGTTTTCCAGCTCCACCCGCGCGTCACTGTCTTCAACCCGCGCTTCGCGCATAGCACTCAGGAGGGCATCCATATTGACATAGCTTTTGGCAATCAATTTTGCGTTTTCCTGCCCGATATGGCGCATACCCAGTGCAAACAACAAGCGCTCCAACCCGATGGTACGGCGCGCGTCAATGGCAGCAAACAGTTTGCGGACCGAGAGTTCACCCCAACCGTCGCTCTCGATCAAAGGCGTGTTGGCAAGCGCGTCGCGTTCAGCCAGCGTAAAGATATCGACCGGGCTTTCGATCCGCCCTTCTTCCCAGAACGCCGCGATTTGTTTTTCGCCTAGTCCGTCAATATCCATGGCATTACGCGACACAAAATGGCGCAGGCGCTCGACCCGCTGGGCCGGGCAGATCAGCCCTCCGGTGCAGCGGCGGGCGGCCTCGCCTTCTTCTCGCACTGCGGGGGATCCGCAATATTTGCAGGTATCGGGAAAGACCCATGGTTCGGAATTCGATGGGCGCGCGTCCAGCACCACCGAGACGACTTGG
>SMXS01000154.1 GCA_004356955.1 Alphaproteobacteria bacterium
AAAAATGGCCTCGATAATCACCGTCAACGAAACGGCGAGGGTCCCGACGGCCAGTTGGTCAAATATGGTGTTTCTCCCTGGATGGCCTGGCCATGGCCAATTCCATAATATGGCGATTGCCACGGTTCCACAGGATTGTCAGGGTCACGGCCTCGATGCGCCAGCCATCCGAGGTGCGGATTAACTTGTCGTCGTAATAGCCAGCCAGAGCAAAGTCAGGGCTGCCCTGGTCGTTCTGAAGAAAGTGTTCGGCCTTCATATACATGCGCTGGGTAGCAACGTCGCCGTCGACATCGACAATGGGGTTGGTCATCACATGTTGCGTGGCATCCAGTCCCATGAACAACAATTTACATCCCGCAACCCAATCGTCGGCCGTGGTTGTGGCGCTGGGTTGGCCGCTATAGCTTGAGAAATCCATCGTAATTTCGTCGGTAAAAATGCTGCGCAGCAGGGCCCAGTCATGGGTGTCGATGCCTACGGCATATTCATAACGCCGCCGGGTGATCTCATTATAGTCGTCAAATGTCATATGGGTCCCTGCTCAGGCGCCGTCTTCAAAAACAGGATCGCGTTTTTGCAGTTCGGCCATCACTGCCTCGGCCTGGTTGGCCGTGCCGATGACGCCGTCTTGCAACACCGATTCCTGCATCAGAGCCTCCGCGTCCGTCATGCCATTGATGGAATTAAAGATTAGTTTGTCGCCGCGGATCGCCTGCGGGTTCTTTTTGGCAATGGTCTGTGCCATTTCCATGGCAGTGGCATGCGGGTCGTCAGACAATTGGGTGACAAAGCCATATTCAAGGCCCTGCGTCCCGGAAAACACGCGGCCCGTATAGGTCAGTTCGCGCAACAGGTCGTCGCGCACCAGATGGCGCATGATGGCGGTACCGGCCATGTCAGGCACCAGACCCCATTTGATTTCCATAATCGACATTTTGGTATCAGGGTGCGTGATGCGGATGTCGGCGCCAAGGCTTAGCTGAAAGCCGCCACCAAAGGCCACACCGTGTACTGCGGCAATGACAGGCACCGGACAATCGCGCCAGGCCCAGACGGCCTGTTGGGGTCTGTTGGTGATGCCATGGGTGCGAATGGCAAGGGGTTGGCGTGTGATTTCGCTGTCGCCACCACTGCCAGCGATGGCGGCCATATTGCCCATGTCCAGGCCCGCGCAAAAGGCACGGCCTTCACCCGAGATAACGACGCAACGCACAGTCGGGTCGGTCGAGACCTGCTCGGCAGCCGCTATCAGGCCTTCGAACATGGCGTCGTCGAGCGCATTCATTTTGTCCGACCGGACCAGGCGCACATCCGCGACACCGTCTTTGATTGTAATTTTTACCCGTTCACTCATGGCACGCTCCAGCAACTGGTTGGGCTGCCATGCTACGCATATTTTTGGATCGGCGTCCTAGAAAATAGTGTAGGCGCCGTCGATGACGATGGTGTCGCCGGTGTGAAAGCTGGCGGCCCGGCTCGATAGATAGGCCGCAATGGCTGAAAAGTCTTCCGGGTCTGCCCAGCCGCCAGTAGGGACGCGACTGATCACCTTTTCATTAAACTTGTCATTGTCCTGGGCTGGCTGGGACATCTCGGACCGGACCCAGCCGGGACAGATGGAATTGACTGTGATTTTGTGCCGGGCGAATTCGACAGCCATGGCGCGGCACATGGTGACAACCCCGCCTTTGGATGCCGCATAATGCTCGTTGCGCGCAGCCCCATGGATAGCAGCTGTCGAGGCGATGCCAACCAATGCGCCGCCTGGGTCACCATTCTTGGCCCGGTCGATCATGTGGCGAGCGGCCTCGCGCAAGGTAAAGAACACGCCGTTAATGTTGACTTGGATCACCCGGTTGAAGTCTTCGGTGGTAATATCAAAGACGCTGCGTTGGCTGGACGACATGCCGGCGTTGGCGATGGCGGTATCGAGGCGGCCAAATTCAGAAAGGATGTTGGCAATGCCTTCCTTGACAGCAGCCTCGTCCGAGACATCGATCTGTGCGGTGGCGACCCGTTGGCCGGTTTTCTCCAGCCTCTCTTTAGCCGCAGCATTCTTGTCGGCATTGCGGCCCCAGATGACAACATCAGCGCCCTGGCGGGCCATCCCTTCGGCCATGCCCAGACCAATGCCGCCATTGCCGCCTGTTACCAGGCCAACTTGCCCGCTCAGATCAAAAAGTCCGCTCATTGTTGTCTCCTGTTTTGGTCTTATTTGACCTTGCCGAAGCCTACCCGAACGGGTTTGTCGAGGCTTTCCATGGGGTATGGCAGATCATCCAGTGACAAGCCATCGCCCAATTTCTCGGGGAACATTTCGAACAACTCATCGATGTCCCATGCGCCGTCATACTCTACGACGCGGTCGTGTTCAGGTTCGCTCCAACGGATATATTTGTTTGGATAGGCTCCAAAGATGCGTCCGGTGATATTGGCTGCCTGGGGTGACGCCAGATACAGGATCAACGGCGCAACATGTTTGGGCTTGCGGTGGTCCTCTGTGTCTTCGTGAGGCAGGTGACCGGTTTCGCGCTCATAATCGGCGGTCGTCTCAACATTATAGTTGTCAGCCATGCGGGTATGGGCTCCGTGGGTCATGCAATTGGCGGTCACACCATAATTGACCAGGGCATTGGCTGCAGCACGCGTTAAGCCCCCAATGCCTGCTTTGACACCGGCATAGGTGAAGGTGTCCGGGACACCGCCAATGCCGGAATCTGAGGTGAAGTTGATAAGACGGCCATAACCGTCGCCGCGTTCGCTTCTTTCCTGCCAATGCAGCGCAGCAAAGTGGCTGGTGGCCATGGTGCCCTGCATATGGACACGAAACAGGGTCTCCAGTTGGTCTGGTGTGCAGTCGACAATATTATTGCTGTTAAAGTTACCCGCGACATTCACCAGGATATCCAGCTTGCCCCATTCATCCACGGCTGCCTGCACCAGGGCTTCGGCGTCACCCCAGTTTGACACGTCGCCTGTATTGGCGATGGCCTGGCCACCGGCGGCTGCTATTTCGTCGACAACGGCCTGTGCGGGCCCGGTGCTGCCACCGCTGCCGTCAACCTCGACACCCAGATCAGCGACGACGACCTTCGCACCCTGTTGCGCGAACAGCAGGGCGACTTCACGGCCTACACCGCGACCGCCGCCTGTGACGATGGCAACCTTGTCCTGAAGTTTCTCTGCCATGCTAGATGCCTTCCTTGACGGCTTCGTCCACCGTCTGCTCAGAGACAGAGATGATGCGTTTGTGGGAAAAACGCCATTGACCGTCATCTTCCTTGCGCAACCGGTCATGATAAAGCCCCCCACCGGGCCCCTTGTCGGTCTGGGGGCCACCCCATTCATCCAGATAGGTGATGGCCACCGCCTCATCACCCTCGACGGTGATCTGGCAATTGGTCAACATATGCTTGAAGGGCGGGTTGAAGTTGTGCCGGGCATCCAGCCGGTTATACATGGCGCGTATAGCGTCCTGGCCGGTGAGACTGGTGTCGAATTGCTCGCCATAGCCAGTGATGTCGAGGACGGCGTCGTCGGTAAACAGATCGGCCACGGCATCTGACATGCCCCGATCATGTACGTGGGCGTATTGCAGGATGGCAGCGCGCACACCCTCGATACTTTCTAGTTCGACGATTCGGGCTTCAAGTGCCTCAAGGCGGTTTTCCAGATCTTCACTCAAGTTTCTTCTCCTATTTTCTATAATCGGCAGTGGCGTTGGCATGGGCTTCCAATGCCTCGAACACCTGGTCGCGGCCAGCCTGGGGCAGGGGCAGGATCATGCGGTCGACTTCCAGCGCCAACAGGGCTTCAATGTCTCGGTTATTGGCCATTAACCCCTTGACAGAAATAGACTTTCTGGGGGCATCTAATTCGGCTTCCAGTGCGCGCAGGTCGCCCACTTGGTCTGCAAATTTGGCCAAGGGGGTTATGCGGTTCTGCATGGCCTCATTCCAGTCAGCCACCACAAAGGGCATCCAGCCATCGCCCTGGTTAATCACCCGCTTCAAAATATTGGGGCCCGCACCGGCAATCAAAATGGGCGGGTAGGGGTTCTGGACGGGCTTGGGCCACATCCGTGATTTCGTAATATTGACCAGGTCACCGTGATATTCGGCTTCGTCTGACGTCCAGAAGACCTTCATGGCTTCCATGCGCTCGCGGGTCATTTTGAAGCGGTCTTCGAACCTGACGCCGTGGTTTTCCATCTCTAGCGGGTTCCAACCGGCCCCGATGCCAAATTCAAAACGCCCGCCCGATATCTGGTCCAGCGTGGCCACCGCCTTGGCGCAATTAATCGGATCATGCTGCGTGATGAGACAAATTGCTGTGCCGAGACGAATGTTGGTCGTGGCCGTCGCGGCTGCGGCCAATGCAACAAAGGGGTCGAACATCGAGCGGTAGTCATCCGGCACAGTATCGGCAAACGGGAATTCGGTGGCGACAGGGATATGGGAATGCTCTGACACCCAAAAACTCTCGAACCCCAACCGCTCCGCCTCGGCAGCAATCTCGGCCGGCCCGGCGCTGTAATGGGTGGGGAAAATAGAGACGCCAAATTTCATGCTGAGGCCTCCTCTATTTCCTTCAGAGGGAGCAGCACTTTTTCTGCTACCAGCTTCAGGCTTTTCCACGCCAGCTCTGGCGAGAAGCCACCACACAGTGGGTGCAGCATTACAAAGCCATCGGGACCCAGCGACAACGCTTTTTCAATAAGCTCATCTGGTGTCAGGATCGGGTACAGGCCCGTCTCCCGCAGGGTGTCGAGGCTTTCGGTTTTCACATAGCCATTCCAGGCGTCCCAATCCTCATACCACTGGCCATATTCGTTGTTTTCGTGCAGGGCATGGGGTCCGAACTGCTCCCAGAACTCGTCGGGGTCTTCAGCGACCCAGGCCATGGTGGACCGGGGCAGGACAGGCTTGCGCGCGATGCCCAGGCGGTCCTGTTCTTCGTAATAGGTCGTCATCAATTCGGCCTTGGAGGGCTGGAAGAGGTCAGCATATTTGGCCGCGCGACGGGCCGCAGCTTTTGATGCGCCACCCATCCAGACCGGCATGGGCCGCTGTACTGGGCGCGGCGTCACGTGGATGGTTTTGCCTTCCCACTCAAAGGGTTCGCCCGACCATGCTTTGTGTAGAAACGGCACGATCATATCCATATGTGCTTTGCGGTTGGACAGGGATGTCCCCAGCATATCAAATTCAGTGCCGACATAGCCGCCCGACAGCACCGGTTCTGCCCGGCCATTGGATAGGATGTCGAGCGTGGCCAGATCTTCGGCAAACCGCACAGGATTGTGCAGGGTGGGGATCAGCGACGAGATGCGAATGCGCATGTGTTCGGTCACCGCAGCAATGGCCCCACCGACCACGAGGGGTGATGGCATATAACCATCAGGCGACCCATGATGTTCCGAGATCATCACAGTGGCAAAGCCCTGCTTGTCACCCCAGGCGCATTGCTCGACACAGGCCCGGTACAGGTCTTGCCGGGGCGTCTTGGCCCAGGCTGGCCGCCGCAATGCATAACGCAATCCGAAAGTTGTCATGGTCTTCGCTTCCCTTCAAAGACGAGACTAGCTTTGCGATCCCAGCAAGACTTCCCCAGGTGTTGCTCCAGTGCATTCCAGCCCTTCAAAGGTTACCTGGCCGTTCACCAGCGTATAGTTCAGGCCTTTGGCGCGTTGGGCGCGACGCCAACCACCGGCGGGCAAATCATACAGCTTGTCGATCTTGTTCCAGGCAGGCAGGCGGGCGATTGTATCAGGGTCATAGACAACCACGTCAGCCGGTGCCCCTTCACGCAACACGCCACGGTCGGCCAGGCCACACATATGGGCAGGCAGGCGCGACAGGCCATAATGGGCTTTCTCAGCAGTAATCAGGCCTTCTTCGCGGACCATCCATTGCAGCAGATCGGTGGGGTAAGCCCCTTGGACCGAGAAATGGCAATGGGCGCCGCCGTCGGAAATGCCGGGTACTACATAAGGTGAATCCAGCACCTTTTTGGTAGTTTGGGCAGATGCGACATAGGCATCGCCAACGAATTCAGCCTTGAATTCAGTCTCTAGTGAGACATCCAGCACCACATCAACAACATGGCGGCCTTCTTCATCGGCGATATCCTGGACACAACGGCCTTCATATTTCGCCAGATCGCCATAACCCAGCGTGTCGTGCACGATCAGCTTGCGGAACGGGCCGGATGTGCCCTGGCCACCGACAATGCCCTGTTCGACCTCGGCGCGCAGGCCCTGGCGTTTGCTTTCGTCGCGCATCATGGCCATGCGTTGGTCGTTTGGACCATTCATGACGTCGTGCCAATGGGGCGCATTGTCCCACAGGGACCAGTCTTCGAAGGTCAGGATGGTTGGCGAACGCACCGTAAAGCCCATGCCAAACACCTGCAGGCCCTTTTCGTGGGACTCGTCCAGCCAGTCTAAAAAGGCTTCATGCGGTTCGGGCACATCGTCATTGGCCAACAGGATGTTACGGACGATGGGCCGGTCGGCGGCCTCGGCCAGCGAGGTCATGAAGTCCTCGACGGTGTCATGGTCAGTTGGACCATTGTCGAACATTTCGATAAAGCCTTCGCCGCGTTCCTTCAGCCAACCGCCGATTTCGATAATTTCGTGGTCTGGCAGCAAATCGGTGATCATGGGGGACCCGTCCCAGTCTGGCTGGACCGACGGCAGGCGACAACGCTGGTACGAAAAGCCACACGCGCCATAGTCCATGGCTTCAAACATGATTTGCTTCATGGTCTCTTTTTCGCGGGTGGTCGGACGGCGTTTCTTCGCCTCATCAAACCCGCCCATGACATAGGCGTATAATGGGTTCAGCGGTACCAGGGTCTGACAGTTGACGCCCTTGGGGATTTTCTTCAGGTGATCAATCCATTGAGGAATTGTTTCCCAGCCATATTTGTCCCACTCCATGCCTTCTTTCATGGTGTCGAACTCGATGGCCTCATTGCGGGTCATGGAAAGCATCGCCCGGTCACGCATATCAGGGGGTATTGGGGCAAAGCCAAAGCCACAATTGCCCAGCACCACGGAGGTTACCCCGTGCCAGCCGGAAATGGTGCAATAGGGATCCCACAATATCTGTGCGTCATAATGGGTGTGGATATCGATATAACCGGGCGCGACAATATTGCCACCGGCATCGATGACCTTGTCCGCGCTTGCGCCATTAATACCACCAATTTTGGCGACCTTGCCGTCCTTGATGCCCACATCGGCACGAAACCGTGGAATGGTGGTGCCATCAATAACCGTGCCCCCACGGATCAAAATATCATAATCAGACATGTTCTCTTCCCTTACTTTCCTTAGATGCCCCTAGATGTCTTGTGCAGTTTGCACGACATATTTTTCCAACAATGGTTCTACCCGCATATCCTCCGGCACCTTGTCAGGCCCGATCATCTTGTCGAGCGACTGTTCCAGATAATAAATGCGCTTTTCATGCACCCCGATTTTCGGGCCTTTGAAATGCGGTGATTGGTACGAGCGCTGGATGTGCTCCATATTCCAGGTGTCTTCATCCAGCACTTCGTCGAAATAGCCCGCCCTCTCTTTGTATTCTGGTGGCTCGACGCCATCGCCCCAATCAGGTTCCACGACCCAGGTCACCAGGCGTGTGTGGTTGACGTCAATGGGCCAAAACTCCATCAGCGTAAAACCAGACAGGCCCGACGGGACCAGCACATTGGGGAAAATATTGTAGGAAACATTGGCTTCTACCCGCAAAGGCGCGCCTTCGTCGGTCAGGCGATATTCTGCCAGCGTTTCCTTGATTTCCTGTGGCGCGCCGTCGGCGGCCCCTACATTGGGGACGATCATTCGAGAATGGCCATTGGGGTAAAATGTCGACACGGTGCCCCGGTGGTCGATGCCCTGGGCGACGCTGTCCGGGTGGACGGTGCCAATGTGGTAGACCTCGACAAAGGCCTCGATACACACACGCCAGTTCACGGCAATCACGCGTTCGTGCCGGTTGGTGGGGCGCAAATCCTTGGCCCAGGCAAAATCCTCCGACACAGGCCCCAACCATGTTTCCAGGTCCATGGCATCGTCGTCCAGATTAATATAGATGAACTTGCCCCAGCTTTCGCAGCGGACACCGTGCAGGCCGCAATCTTTTAGTGATGGGTCATTGGCAAAATCGCGCTCGTCAGGGATCGCGATCAACTGGCCTTCCAGATTGTAGGTCCAGCTATGGAACTGGCAGGACAGATAGTCCAATCGGCCCGTCTTTTCGCGCAACACCGTGGCGCCCCGGTGCTGGCATGTATTGTAGAACGCGCGGATGACATCATCATTGCCGCGAATAATGACGATCTCAGCCCGGCCCATATTGTCATAGACCTTGTAGGACCCGCGCTCTAGGAATTCCCAGCTGCTGCCGATATAAAGCCATGACTTATCAAACACTTCGGCCTGTTCCAGCTTGAAGAATTCGGGGTCTGTATAACGACCTACGGGGATACGCGGTAGGTTGGGGAAGCCCTCTGGCGGCGCAACGCGGACATATTCATTTTGGATTTCAGCGCGCAGGCGCTCGACGGTTTGGCTGTCCATGGGGCTACTCCTTAAAACCAGCGCTGACATAGGCGACGAGGTCGTCCACATCGATGTCTTCGCGGGCCCAGGTCAAATGCGCGTCTTCGGCGGCGACCACATGCATGATGGTGCTCATGGCCAGGCGAAAGCGTTTGCGGATGTCGCGGGTGGCCAGGTGCGGGCAAGCGCGCATCAGGGCGCCGCGCATATGCACATAGACGTCGGCCATGCTTTGTTCGTTCATGCTGTCGGCGGTTCGCGGGCTAAAGAAAATGGCAGCCCGCAACGCACGCAGTACGTCGTCATTTACCCAGACCTGCAAGGCTGTTTCCACCAGCGGGCGGAAAATATCGGTCACCAGGGCAGGGGTGTCCTGGTCCTCCAGCGCCTCCAGCGACTGGATGATCTTGCGATTGGCGGGCTGCATGCGACGGCTACACACGACGCCAAACAGCTCATCCCGCGATCCAAAATGATAATTGATGGCCGCACTGTTCACGCCCGCCAGGCCGGTAATCACCCGCACAGTGGCCGCAGACACGCCGCCACTAGTCAGCACTTGTTCGGTGGCTGCAATAATGTCGGCCTTTGGGTCCGACTTGGATGATGTTTTCGATTCGGCCATACGTGACAGTTTCAAACATGTTTGAAACTGTCAAGGAAAGTATTCTGGCAGGCCGTTATCACGCAGATTATGCATCGCATCCTGGGCTAAATTATGGTTTAATCAGAACAGGTTGAAGGGACGGGAGCCCGCGATGCCGCTCGACATTATTACCGATGGACTATGTTTCCCCGAGGGGCCGCGTTGGCATGACGGGCGCTTTTGGTTTTCTGATATGCATGGTCATGCGGTTTATTCGGTGGTGCCGGGACAGGACCGGGTGCTGGAATGCCACATCGAGGGCAAGCCGTCGGGCCTGGGTTGGTTGCCGGATGGTCGGTTGTTGATCGTGTCGATGGTCGGCCAGAAATTGCTGCGCCGCGAAAACGATGGCTCACTGGTTGTGCATGCGGATCTATCGTCGCTGGTGCCAGGGCGGGTCAACGACATGGTCGTCGACGGGTTGGGGCGAGCCTATGTCGGTAATTTTGGTTTCGATATGGACGCGGGCGAAGACCGCAAGCCAACACATTTGGTGCGCGTAGGCCCCGATGGCAGCTGTGCCGTCGTCGGCGGTGGACTGACATTCCCGAACGGCACAGTGGTGACGCCAGACCTGGCGACCCTGGTGGTGGCAGAAACATTTGCCGGGGTGTTAACCGCCTATGATATTGCCGATGATGGTGACCTGGTGAACAAGCGTGTCTGGGCGCAAATGCCCGACAAGGTGCTGCCCGACGGCATGTGCATGGATGCCGAGGGCGCGATCTGGGTCGCGTCGCCCTTTACCAATGAATGCTATAGAATGGCCGAAGGGGGCGACGTGCTAAGCGTGATCTCGACCGATCGCATGATTTTGGCGTGTGCCCTGGGCGGCGAGGATCGCAAGATTTTGTATTTGTGCACCTCGGAGGCTGTTGCAGAAGATAAGTGTTTGGCCTTGAAAAGCGCGCGTATCGAGGCCACGTCAGTTGATATACCTGGTGCAGGTTGGCCATAGGAGTAAGCCGTGGATATCATGGAATTGTTTGGGCTTCGCTACTACGAAGCCGTTGAAATTCAAGCTTTAAATCTGAATACCATGCTGTGGATGATCCAGTTCTGGATTTCTGCAACTTTTGCGTTGATTGTTGCTTTTCACTTCGCAGGCACACAGCTGACCAAACCGATCGCGGTGTTGGTACATGTCTTGTATCTGGCCGTCACGGCCGTCAGTTTGATGGTCTATATTCAGTCGGCCGGAGCGATCATATTTTGGAACAGCGTCATTGATGCCAGGGGGGTCGCCAATGGCGTGATCACTGAATCACAGATGGGCGTCGCCGAATTTTGGCGCGTTGTTTCTGTGTGGGCTGGTGGGTTTCTCATCGTCCTTGGGACGATAGCGACAACATTCTATGGGGTTCATGTTCGAAAAGGTAACAGTCAAGAAGACTAAGTTTGAAAGCAACAGGAGTGAGTGATGGCCAGTGTGATGTACAAATTCCTTAACCCGATCATGAAGGGGATTTTGAAGTCCCCCATGCATGGTGCCGTGAGCAAAGATATTTGCGTCATCGAATTCAAAGGGCGCAAGTCAGGCCGGGCGATGTCGACGCCCGTGAGCTATCACATCAAAGACGGACGTGTTCACTGCTTCACAAGCAAAGACATGAATTGGTGGAAGAACCTGGTGGATGTGGACGCGGCCGCCATCGTCGTTCAGCGCAGAAGGATTGTCGCCCGGCCAACGGTGGTGACGGATGACCTGCAGATCATACACGCGGCGATGACCGATATGTTGACGGCGGTGCCACGGGACGCCAAGTTTTCCAATGTCGGGCTCGATGAAAACAATATTCCCGTTGCTGACGACATTGCCGCCGCTGCCCCCAACGCGGTGTATGTCTCGTTTCCCTTTGAGTAGCGCCAGGGCATGGCCACTTCTTTCCGTTCCATAATACATTTGTAGAAAATTCGTAAAATTGATCTTTGCGATCAATCGATTAACCATGGGCCTGTATCGAAGATGATTCTCGGAGAGGTCCGCCTGTGGCAGTTAAACAACCGCGAACGGCGTCTGACTATGTAGGCGCCTGGCATGATCGATGGATCCCAGGTGACCAGTGGGCACGGGTCAGAAAACCGTTCGCCGCTGTGGTGATCTTCAGCGCGGTGGCCAATCTATTGCTGCTGACATCGCCGTTGTTCATGTTGCAAATCTATGACCGCGTCTTGACGTCGCATTCAGTGCCAACCTTGGTGGCGTTGACTGTGTTGGCGGCAGTCCTGATTGGCGTTTTCGCCTTGCTCGATCTGGTGCGCCAGCGCGTTATGGCCCGCAAAAGTCTACTTCAAAACCAAATCTGGCAAGGGTGGCAATCAGTATATCGTCAAGCGGGTCCGCGAACTGGACTAAGCCTGACAAAGGTGTTGTCGAAGAGGACGACGGGTTTCCGTCGCCTTTTTTGTGCCGATGTTCGTCAGGCCAGGTGCAAGGAAGGTCGCTGTGACTAAAAGATCTAGTCCGGCAAAAATAAGGCGTCGGGATGGGCGTCCAGTATATCGGCGATAATATCGACGAGGTCGTCATCTGGGGCCTCGTTGAACCGTTCCATATTGAAAATTATTTCTGTTGTCGTGCCCGCGCTACGCGCCAGCTCGCCCATGGCCAGGCCTCGATGTCGACGCCAAATTTTCAGTGGATGTGCGCCGCCATTGACGGCCACCTGCAGATAGTCGGGCAGCCGCTTGCCTGATCGATCAACCAGAACAGTTTGTTTTTCGATGTCGGGTTCAATGTTGTCGGTGGCATTTGCCATATTTAGGTGCCTTAAATCGTGTCGCCATGCATCAAGTCAACGAGCGCCCCGAGACGATAGACCTAAAACCAACAAATATTCAATTAGGAAATTCGGCGTGACCGGTTACAGGCTAGGCGGCATTATATCAGGATTGTCATCCAAATAGTAGTCGACCCATTTGTGGAAGTATTGATTGCCCTGTTCGTTGCGTCCAAACGTCACGTGATCATAGGGGTTTGACCGTAATCCGCGCTGGATTTTGAAGTTGAGGTCATAGTCTTCATCGCGCACAACATCGCGCAGAAATGTCATGGTCTCGTCAAATTCAGCCTTTTGGGCATTGTCCTTTGGCGGCGTCGGATGCACAAAATTAAGGAATGTGCGGTTTTCGCCCGGTGTTGGTCCGGGGACAATCTGGGCAATTTGGCCAAGCCCCAGGCCCAGATAAATCGAGATATTGGGAAACAGCGTCCGCACAAAGGAAAAGCCATTATTTTCGCGCGTGTGCCAATCTTTCCGGGGGATTGCCATCATCTCTTCGATATTGGTTTCGCCATAGGCGGTGCGCAGGTGGGGGCCATAGGCGGTGAAGTCCATCAGATTGTTCAGGGTGACATTGGCAATCGTATTGGGGTGCAGCGACGTGAAATGATAGCCTTCCAGATAGCCATCATAGGCGATCTTCCAATTGGCACCGTCGATGGCCAATGTGTCGTGGTAGTACCAGTCTTCAACGCCATAGGGGGCCAGGTCGTCGGCCATATCGCCCAACCATTTATCCACGTCGATTGTGTCGCCGGGGGTCAGCACCACAAAAATAAAGCCGACACGTTCATCACAGGGCAACTCTGTCAGGCCCATGTCTTCGATGGCCACGTCGCCGAATTTAGCTTTGTCGGCCACGCCGACCAGATGGCCATCATTGCTATAGGTCCATCCATGATAGGGGCATGAAAACCGGAACGCTGTGCCACGGCCATCGGGCACAATAGGGGACCCGCGATGGGTGCAGGCATTGATGAAAGCACGAATGGCGCCATCCTTTGTGCGGGTGATCAGGACAGGCACGCCTGCCATCTCGATAGCCTTATAGGCGCCGGGGTCCTTGACTTCGCACGTCAGCGCCACATTAGCGGCAGGCGTTTGAATATCTTATCTATTTCGTGGTCCCATCGATCGGGGTCCGTATAGCTGGTGACCGGCACCTGCAGGGTGCCCAAAGCCTGCGCCGTGGTGCCATTTTTATAATGGTCGACAATGCCTTGAGCAATTTGATTGTATTCTTCGGCGCGGTCCATGGGCGTGGTCCTGTAGGTTGGTTGGGGGATCTTCTACCCTGATTAGCAGACGGACCAGGTACCTGTCATGTCTGGTTGTGCGCCACAGTGCTTTGGGGGCTATCGAGTGCTGTCAGATGCTTTCAGGCGGCTTCGTCTTCAAACAAAACGTCCTTCATCAACTGGGTCAGCTGCGCCAGGGTAAAGGGCTTGGTCAGAAAGTTGGATTCTTTGGATAAAGCATCAAAATTGCTGATTTCATCATCTAGATAACCCGACATGAAAATGGTCGCACAATTGGGATAATTTTCCTGCACCTTGTCGGCAATTTCGGTGCCATTCATGCCTCCGGGCAAAACGATGTCCGTCAACAACAGGTCGAGTCCCCGGGGCTGCGTATTCAACCAGGCCAAGGCCTCGGGTCCATTGGCCGCTGCGAATGCCTGGCAACCTTTGCGGACCAAGGCTTTCAACAATACTTTCTGAATGTCCGGGTCGTCTTCGACTATCAGGATGTTTAGGCCCTCTATCGTGCCGGTGCGGGACTGATGCTCTGAGGATGCCCTGGGTTTATGGATTGCGTCTGATTTGGGAAAATGCATTTTTATAACGGTTCCGTTGCCTTCTATACTGGTAATATTCAGATGTCCGCCAGACTGCCGGACAAATCCGTAGACCATGGAAAGCCCTAATCCGGTGCCCTTGCCCATGGCTTTTGTTGTGAAAAACGGCTCGACAACCCGCTCGATCATATCGCTGGGAATGCCCGTGCCTGTGTCGGTTAGCGTCAGTTCCACATAGTCGCCAGCGCTCATATCATCAAAGCCAGCTACGCCCACCGGCCCGATCGTACAATTACGGGATTCGATGGTCAGGGTGCCGCCTTCGGGCATCGCGTCTTTGGCGTTGAGGCACAAATTAAGGATGGCGTTTTCCAGTTGGTGCGCATCGACACTGGTTTGCCAGAGGTCGGTTTCCAGTTGTGTTTTGATTTGTATATTGGCTGGTATTGTGCGGACCAGCAGGTCTGTCAAATCGCCAATCAGGTCGTTGATGTTGAGGGTTTCAATTTCGAGCACTTGCTGGCGCGAAAAGCTTAAAAGTCGCTGGGTCAACGAGGACCCGCGCTGAATAGTGGCGGACAGTGCGTCGATCAGATCGGCGGTGGACGGGTCATCGCCGCTATCAAGCGACAACATCTCGAGGTTTAGCGCCAGAGCACCCAGCAAGTTGTTGAAGTCATGGGCGATACCGCCAGTCATCTGGCCGACTGCTTCCATCTTCTGGGCCTGTTGGTATTTGCGCTCGGCCTCTTTTTTCTCGGAAATATCGTAGAAACTGCCAATGAATGTACGGCGGCCACCGATGACCATGTCCCCAATGGCCAGCTCCATGGGGAAGGTCGAACCATCGCAGCGCAGGCCCGTGCGTTCTTGCGGTCCCCGCCCATAAAACTCGCTGCTACCAGTCTGTTGAAATTCGATAAATTCGACGGCGTTCCGTTCGCGGTCTGCCTCTGGCATCAGCAATGACAGGTTTTTGCCGATCATCTGGTCGCTGGAATAACCAAAGATCCTTTCAGCCTCGGTGTTGAAGGTTTCGATGATGCCCATGTAATTAACCGTGGCAAGACCAACCAGGGCGTTGTCCATGATGCCTTGCAGGCGCATCTCGCTGCGGGCCAGGGCTTCTTCACGTCGGGTAATATTGGTGATATCCCGTTGCGCGGTCCGATAACCCCGGAAAATGCCATCACCATCAAATTTGGGGATGCCACTGCCCAGCAACACGGTGCGCCTGCCATCTGGGTCGGAGAATTCGGTCCGAAAATCTGCAAATGGTTCGTGCCCCTCAAACAGGCGCTTGCCCTCTTCACCAGAAGAGATGGTGCCGCCTTTGTCTATATAGGCGACGACCGCGTCGGCGTAGTTGCTGCCAACCTGCAGATCAAGGCCGCGACCTGTTGGGCTGTAAGGTGCCGACAGATAGGTGATGTCGCCGTCTTCGTTCATTTCCATAATCAGGTCTGAAACGGTTTCCGACATATCGTGGAACCGCTGTTCGCTTTCCTGCAACGCGGTGATGACATCGCTGCGGGCCGATAAATCCATGAACGAGACAAATCGATAATCCGGTAATTGTTTTGCTTCGCGAATGCGCCGCAGGGCAATATGTACCCTGAGATCGTCCCCCGAGGCGCGGCGCCCAACAATTTCAGAGGACCACGCGCCACCCAAAAGCAGCGATTGGTCGGCGCTTGCCCCCGCTTGTTCATTTTGCCACAGATCCGCAAAGCGTGTCCCGTGGGCATCAGCCTCGGACGAGAAACCCCACAGGGCCAGAAATACCGTGTTTGCCCCAACCAGGCGGCTGTCCTGGTCGAACACAGCTGTGGCATCAGCAATGGCCGCCAGAACATTGGCGATCAGCTGTTGGTCAGCACTGCTTGGCTCAATTGAAGGCATGGCCTGGCAAATCTCTATATCCATTACACTCGGGCCCTACGGCCCCAGCCTGATAACTTAAAGAAATGCTGGCAAATGAAACCTATCTAATGAGGTAGGTTTTTCAGTTTTCTATTTATTACTGGGTGGGCAGGGAGTTAGCGTTTCCCCACCTGAGAAGAAGCTACTCCGTTCCGGTTGTTCGCACAATATCAAATTTGATGAAAATCCCATCCTCCCATCCTCCCGACCTGCTAGCGGACGATGATGGACTCTTCATTCCATGGGGTCATGGTGTGGCTGTGGTCCTGAAAACGCTCAGGTAATTCCTCTGTCATGTCCCAGGTGGCCGCCAGGCGGCCAAAACCCACAAAGAAGGCCACGGTCATGCCCAATTCGACAATCTGTGCTTCGCTAAAGTGTTCGCGCAATCGGTCATACATGGCGTCATCAATTGACAGATGGTTGGTGGCAAACTTTTCGCCATATTCAATGGCGACTTTTTCGGCCGCTGTCAGATTGTCGGCCTCGGCTGGTTTTTCCAGCGAACACACCAGATCCTCGGTGACGCCGTCTTCAAGCGCATCGGTATAGCGGATGGCCATACAGCTGCGGCACTGATTGTGAAAGGCGATGCGCAGGCGCACCAGTTCCACCAGGCGCTCGGGTAATTCGCGTCCCATTTTCAGCGCCCCACCAAAGGCGGCCAGTCCTTTTGCAGCCGTTGGCTTGTGGGCAAAAATGCGCATCAGGCCCAGTTCCAACTCGGTGGCCTCATCAACGCGGTTCATCTCGCGCAGCTCTGCGTCCCATTCGGACGGGTCCAGTTTTTGAATGCGTGTCATCTGATGTCTCCTCTTCCCCAAAATGTGGTGAAAGGCTAATCGGTTTTTTGCCCCAGCGCCAGCGCCAACACCAACACCAACACCAACACCCCCAAGAGCCAGCGCCTTCACCCCAAGGGCCA
>SMXS01000155.1 GCA_004356955.1 Alphaproteobacteria bacterium
CAAAGGAAAAAACAATGGGTCGAGTTGAAGGAAAAGTGTGCCTGGTGACAGGCGGGGCGTCAGGACTGGGGCGCGCAGACGCCATTCGTCTGGCAGAACAAGGCGCCATAGTTGTTGTCACCGATGTAGACGTCACGGGGGGTGAAGAAACGGCCCAGCTGGCCGGCGGTGATGCGATCTTTATGGAACACGATGTTTCCAATGAAGACGCCTGGCTCGATGTTCTGAAAACGACGGTCGACAAATTCGGCAAGCTGAATGTGCTGGTGAATAATGCTGGCATTGTCATCCCGGCCTCGCCAGAAGAAGTTACCAATGAGCAATGGCGGCTGATCCAGAGCATCAATACCGATGGCGTGTTTTACGGCATCAAACACGGCATTTCGACGATCAAGCAAAATGGCGAGTTGGGGTCGATCATCAACATGTCGTCGACGGCGGCCATGCAGGGCTATCCGGCTTATTTTGCCTATGCGGCATCAAAAGGCGCGGTGCGGTCCATGACCAAATCCGCAGCCGTTCACTGTGTGCAGTCTGGCTATAAAATCCGGGTCAATTCATTGCATCCTGGCGGCATCGCCACGCAGATGACGGCCAATATTCCAACGCCTACACCAGAAATGTTGGAAATCATGAAGAATATGCCACCTGGGCCCGGTATTGGTCAGCCTGATGATGTCGCCTACACGGTGCTGTTCCTGGCGTCCGACGAATCAAAGCACATTAACGGTGTTGAGCTGCCCGTCGACAATACGACGATTATTTCTCCGTGAGCTAAAGCTCCACTGGGCTATCTATCCGTAGTCAGAGTTCCATCAGGCGAATGGGGTCGGTTTTGCCATCCCATTCGTCCGTGGCTTGGCGCAAGGGTGCCCACAGGGCGCTGGCACCTCCTTCAGGCACATCGACCAACTCCATCATGCAATTCAGATTGGCGCGTGCGTCCATATAGCAAAAACGCGCGTCCGATGATGCGACCTTGCCTGCCATGGCCAGGGGCATGCCGGCGGCTTCGTAGTCGGCCATTACTTTGTCGTAATCATCGGGATAGATGCACATATGATGAAAGCCTTCTTGCCCTTGGGGCACCACATCCCGATAGGCTGATGGGCCGTCATTGAACTGCTGGATCAATTCAATCTGGACCGAGCCCGAAAAGGCGATAGCGGCAGAGATATCCAGATCGATGGGCGCCCCGCGATAAATCACGTCCTTCAGTTGAATGTGATCCAATAAAAAGAAGGGCCCAACGCCCATGGCGTTAATCCATTGATGCATCGACGCCTCGATATCGCGAACGACATAGGCATTTTGGGTCAGGACGGCATTCACATGTTGCATGGGCGAGGCTCCTAATTGCCGGGCACGAAGACTGTTTTGCCGTCCCAGTTACGGGCGGCGTCCTCTAGCATCCGGCTCATTTCTATGTAGCTGTCAGCGGGGCGGATCAGTTCTGTCAGGCAAAAGCCGTCGTCCCAGGTGTCCATATAGGCAATCTCGGTGCCCTCGGGGTCGCCGCCGGAACACACGACGCCATTGCCGCGTGCTTCATATTCCGCGATAGAGGCCTGCAGGTCGTCGGTCAGGATGCCAATATGATGAAAGCCTTCCTGGCCGGTTGGATAATAGTCACGATAGACCGAGGCATGATCGTGATGGGGTTGGATCAGCTCTAACTGGATATTGCCAGAGGCTGCCAATGCCGCTGACAGTTTCAATTCACCTGGTTGGCCACGATAGACGATATTGGGCAGGTCGATGTCCTTCAGCAATGTAAATGGCCCGATGCCCATAGTTCGGGCCCATCTTGCGCATGATTTTTTTAAATCATTGACAATAAAGGCGTTTTGAAAAATTGTGGTGCTATTATTGAACATCGTTCATTCCCATACACTTGATAAGTCGCCAAAGCTAATCATGAATTGGATGGCCTTGCAATCTCGTGATCGGGCGCTGGTTTTGGCGGTAAAGCCATCGTGAATTGGCGTTTTGGCTGAAAAAGACATAGACTGCGCCTATATTTAGACTCAGGTGATGAATTTGTCGGGGGCTCAAAATGCACATACGAAAGTTCTATGCGCTGTCAGTGTTGGCAATAGGCCTGTCGTCAGGCGCGATGGCAGATGAAGGCCAGGTTGTCTCTAAGGTGCCGTTGCTGGATACGCCCACCCAGCAGGAACAATTGGCGGCCACGCTACAAGCTGCGACTGCTCAACAATACCTCCCTCTGGCCGATATCGTTCACTATATGGAAACCAATCAGGCCGGGTGCGGCAACTGTGCAGATGACGACCAGGAAGCCCTTCTGAACTATTCCCGACGGTTTGCCTCGGCCCAGTATCAGTGGCGCGACCAGGGCAGCGTGGGCGTGATATTGCGCAGTGGCGAAACCAGCTTTGGCCTGTGGGGAGATGTCCGCGAAGTCAATATCGTCGAGAACGAAGAAGTCTCGCTGTTGCCCTCTGGCCTGTCGACCAGCGTGACCACGGTCCCCGCGGCGGTGAGTGCCAGTCCGGGTCTGGCCGTCAGTGACAGTGTTGGTGGGGGCGGTGGTGCCACGATCAGCGATACGCCAGCCCCTGTTAGCAACCGGGCCAATCTGAATGTGGGCAATGCCGATGCCAGCTTTAGCCGGGGCCCAAGCCCAGCCCCAAGTCCAACCACTCTTGCGGTCCTCAGCCCTAACGGCAGTAATGTCAGGCCAACGACAGGCGGTACCGTAAGCGCGGGCCCACGGCGCATACAAAGCTTCAGTACGACGACGTCGGACCTGGCCTATAAAGAATATATGGGTGGGTTGTTTGTTTCCCAATCCTTCTAGAACGTGGCCTTCTAGAACGTGGCGTTCTAGACTGGGATATTAGCCGTCGATCAGACTATTCGTCTTCCGCGACTGTGATTTCCAAACCATCAAGTTCTGCTGTGAACGGCACCTGACAGCTAAGGCGAGAGCCTTCCTTCATGCATTCCAGTTCTTCCAGCAACTCGTTTTCTTCGTCACTGCGTTCGCCGGTGCGGGCAATCCAATTGTCGCTAATATAGACATGGCATGTTGCGCAGGAACACTGGCCGCCGCAGATGGCTTCTAGTTCGTAATCATTGTCGCGCAGGTTTTCCATCAGCGAGATGCCGATTTCGCCTTTGATTTCGCTTTTTTCGCCGTCGCGATTGGTAATGATGATCTTCGCCATTTGGTTCGTCCTTTTGGATTGCGGATTGAGATTCCACTGTGTGCAGGGTCCTACCGAAAGGTTCCCCTCATTGCAAGTGGCTAGTTGGTCACATTTCTTTCAGGGGCGTATCGACATCTGCCAGCAGAGCCGGGTCGATTTTTCTTCCTGCTGCGATCAACTTTTTTGAACCCATGAAGTCTTTGACATTGTTGATCGTATTGATGGCGACAAATTGTCCATCGCGCACATAACACACCGAGAACTTGCGACTGGCTGGGTCGCCGCGGATGACCACGTCGTCATCCGGTTCCGACAGACCAACGATTTGTAGTTTCAAGTCATATTGGTCAGACCAGAACCAAGGGATTTCGGCATATTCACCCAACGTGCCCAGCATGGCGTTGGCCGCTGTTTTGGCCTGATCAACTGCATTTTGTACCGATTCGAGTCGCAATCGCCGGCCCAACAGAGCATTCGGATGGTTTGTCACATCACCTGCGGCATAAATATCCGGGTCGCTGGTCTGGGCGAACTTGTCGACGACCAGGCCATTGTCGACCGTCAGGCCAGCGGCTTCGGCAATTTCGCAATTGGGGATGACACCGACGCCAACCACGACCAGGTCGGCTTCATATCTAGCACCATCGGCCGTCACAACGTGGGTCACGTCGCCATCGCCTTCATAGGCGGTGACACCGACACCGGTCATGATCTTGACACCCGCTGATGTGTGCACATCGTGGTAGAAGGCCGATACTTCTGCCGCCACTACGCGGTTCATCACGCGGTCCAAACCTTCCAGCACGGTGACATCGCAGCCCATCTTGGCGCTAACTGCAGCGACTTCCAGCCCAATGTAGCCACCGCCGACAATGACTACCTTGGCGTCTGGCTTCAGCCGCTTCTGGATGGCCAAAGTATCAGCGATTGCACGGAGATAGAAGATACCCTCCAGTTCTTCGCCAGGCAAATTCAGCTTGCGGACACGGGTGCCCGTGGCGATCAGCAATTTGTCATAGGTGACCGTGCTGCCGTCTGCTAGCGCCAGGGATTTGTTGTCCTTGTCGATTGTATCCACCAGCGTATTGACCCGCAGATCAACATTCTTTTTGGCGTACCAGTCCGGTTTCCTCAGATAGACCCGCTCTATATCGATGTCGCCGGACAGCAATCCCTTGGACAAAGGCGGGCGCTCATACGGCACATAGGCCTCGTCACCAAGCATGATAATCTTGCCTTCAAAGCCCTTCATACGAAGCGTTGAAGCTGCCTGACCGCCGGCGTGACCGGCCCCGACAATGACGAAAGTCTGATCCATTTTATTTCCTGCTTTTTTTGTGCTGGTGCGGTGACAGATTTAAAAGTTCAACGGTGTGCTTCTTATCTTGTTCCATCGGAAAAATCTATGATATGCCTCTTGGTCTGTTAACGATTCAACGGAATGTCGGGATTTTGCACGCGACAGATTTGTTGCGCTGTGCAAGCAGGTCGATTGCCAAAGGGCGGGGGCATGTGTGCGGGGTGACAGATTGACTGGTGCAACCCGGTTTGTCTTACTTAGGGAGAATTAAATATGGATATCGGAATTAAAGGCAAGAACGCCATTGTCACGGGCTCTACCAAAGGTATTGGCCGTCGGGTGGTTGATCTTCTGGCCGATGAAGGCGTGAACGTCGGCATTTGTGCCCGTAACGCTGAAGAAGTCGAAAAGGCAGTTGCAGACCTTTCTGCAAAAGGCGTCAAAGTTGTTGGCGGCGTTGTCGACGTTGCTGACACCGACGCTTATGTCGCATGGCTAAAGGCGACTGCTGAAGAACTCGGTGGACTGGACATGTTCGTGCCGAACGTCTCTGCCGGCGGTGGTTTTGACCCAAAAAATTGGGGCCACAACTGGGAAAACAACTTCAAAATCGACATCATGGGCACCGTCAAGGGCGCTGAGGCTCTCACGCCATTCCTGGCTGAAAGCAAAGGCTCGATGGTCTTTATGGCAACGACAGCTGCGGGCGAATTTTTCGCAGCCCCTCAGTCATACAGCTCTATCAAGTCAGCCATTGTGAATTACGGGTCCAACCTGGCTCAGTTCCTGGCACCCCAGGGCATTAATGTGAACGTCGTGTCACCAGGCTCCATCTATTTTAAAGGCGGCGACTGGGAAAACATCGAGAAGAACATGAAGCCTTTTTATGACCAGGTCCTGTCGACCATTGCAATGGGCCGCTATGGCACACCGGAAGAAGTGGCCAATGTCATCGTCTTCCTGCTGAGCCCACTGGCTAGCTGGGTCACCGGCGTCAACGTCACGGTTGATGGTGGTCAGACCAAGCGGACCAAGTTCTAGGAATAGACAAATCAAGGGGTGAAGGGCGACTTTCACCCCTTTTTTAGTCAGGTTTCTAAACCATTCACGGGTGCATAAATTTGGGGCTTGACCGGCATTAGGTCACTCGCCAGTATGCGCCGCAACACTATCTAGAAACGATATATCCAGCAGGAGAAATTCCAGTGCAATTATCGCGAGAACAACTGCTCCATGCATATGAACGGATGAAAACCATCCGTGAATTTGAGGATCGTCTGCACGCAGAAATCCCCAAAGGCCTGATCCCGGGCTTTACGCATCTTTATTCGGGTCAAGAAGCCATTGCTGTCGGTGTTTGTGAAAACCTCACAGACGACGACGCCATTACTTCTACGCATCGTGGCCACGGTCACTGCATTGCCAAAGGCGTCGACGTCAAAGGCATGATGGCTGAAATTTATGGCCGTGCGACGGGCCTATGCAAAGGCAAGGGCGGTTCCATGCATATTGCCGACTTCAGTAAAGGCATGCTTGGCGCCAACGGCATCGTTGGCGGTGGCCCACCCCTGGCAACAGGGGCCGCTATTTCCTTCCGCAACCGCGGCAAAGGCGAAGTCGCAGTGGCACTTGCTGGCGACGGCAGCTGTAACTCTGGCCCTGTGTTTGAAGCCATGAACATTGCTGTTATGCTGAACCTGCCCGTGATCTTCATGTTTGAAAACAACGGTTATTCCGAACAAACTGCCCCTGCTTATGCAGTTGGTGGTGGCAAAACCGACATGACCCGCCGGGCCGCAGGCTTTGGTATGCCCGCAACCAGCGGCGACGGCACCGACTTCTTCGAGGTCTATGAAAAGACCCGCGAAGCTGTTGAACGTGCCCGTAATGGCGGCGGCCCAAGCTCGCTTGAATTCAGCTGCTTGCGCTTCTTTGGTCACTTTGAAGGTGATCCGCAGAAGTACCGCGCAGATGGCGAAGTTGCAGATGCTCGGGAAAACATGGATTGTCTGAAAAACTTCCGTGCCAAGGTCACAGAAGCTGCATTGCTTGAAGTCGCCGAGATGGATGCCATTGACGCGAAAGTGGCGATCCTGATCGATGAAGCCGTCGAAGAAGCCATCGCAGCACCCTTTCCAGACCCCTCTGCGGTGCTGGAAGACGTTTACATTAGCTACTAGGTGAGGGAGTAAAAATTATGCCA
>SMXS01000156.1 GCA_004356955.1 Alphaproteobacteria bacterium
CTATCTATACCCAGAAGCCCCAATCCAAAGCCACCCTGTACAGCAGATGATGTTTGGCCCAGATCCCATTTTGCAGTGGCCCCAGGCGTATGAGCACCTCTACGCGCCGCTGGAATCATTGGCTTATGTCGCTGGTATCACAAAGAATATTCGCTTGGGCACATCGATCCTGGTGTTGGCCTATCATCGCCCCGTTATGCTGGCCAAACGCACGGCCACGATCGATGTGCTGTCGAATGGCCGTCTTGATCTGGGCCTTGGTCTTGGTTGGGCCAAGGAAGAATTCGACCATATGGACACGCCGTATGGCAACAAAGGTTCACGCGCGACCGACTTTATTCGGGCCTTGAAGGCCGCTTGGTTGGACAACCCAACCGAATATTCAGGTGAATATTTCAACTTCCCCAAAGGATCCACCAGCCCGAACCCCGTGCAAAAAGACATCGACGGCAATCAGGCTGTGCCCATCATGGGGGCGTTTAACAGCGAACCCGGCCGTGACCGCCTGGCAGAATTATGCGACATCTGGCACCCTGCGGGCCTGCCCGGCGATATGGCCATGACGATGTTGGAACAGGTTAACCAATTGGCTGCCGACAAGTTTGGTCGTGGCCCCCTGACAATGAATCTGCGTGTCTTTGCAGCACCATCCCTGCCCGGCATTGGCACGGTTGGCGATCAGCTGATGCCAAGTTGGTTGGGCGGCATCGACGATATGATGCCTCTGATCAAACAGTGTAAAGATGCGGGCGTCCATGAAGTCACCATCGACACGTCCTTCACGGCCGAGATCAACACCGAAGAAGCCTGGCTGTCGATTCCCGACTTTTTTGCGCCCCTGTTGGAAGAAGCCCACCGCTAGGGTCAGGGCGAGTTTGGGAAAAGATCATGTGGGCTCTACTGCCCGTTAAAAAGTTGAAGGGCGCAAAGAGGCGCCTTTCCCCTCTATTATCAGAAGATGAACGGTCGGGCCTGGCCCGGGCGATGCTGACTGACGTGTTGGCAGCCCTTGAAGGGGCTGGCAATCTGGAAGGCATTGCCATCGTCACCGATGATGAAGACGCCATTCAGATGGGCAAAGCCGCCGGCCACACCATCCTGCCAGAACCTGACACCGGCGGGCTGAACGGGGCTTTGTCCCACGGGCTGCAGGCCCTGATGAACAAAGGAGTGCGCAGTGTCTTCATCATCCATGGGGACGTGCCTGCCGTGACGTCCTACGAGATTGACCAGTTGGTCACCTTGCAGCCACCGCCACTCTTTGTGACCATCGCCAAAGCTTTGTCAGACGGGGGCACCAATGGCATGGTCCTCTCGCCGCCAGACTGCATCCCGATGCTGTATGGCAAAGACAGCGCCAACAAGCATGTTGCCATGGCAGACCAGATGGATATCCCCGTTGAACATGTTGCGCTGGAAGGACTTGGCCTCGATATTGACCACCCAGAAGATCTGCTGGCCTTTTTGGCGCAGGCGCCCGCTGGTGCCACGATGGATTATTTACTGGCAACTGGCTTGGACAAACGGTTAAAAGAACGAAACCAGACTAAATAGGTCCAATTGGTCCTATAGACATGTCATAAGGAAGCATCGTGAACCGTGAATCTGTATCATTGATGGACAAGATGGCCACCGGCCACAGACCATCCCATGCTGAAGCCATGCAGCTGATCGACACTGTCGAGACAGCCGACCTGATGGCCTTGGCAGCATCGTTGCGCGACCAGGGCCATGGCCGCACAATTTCCTACTCCAAAAATGTCTTCATTCCGCTGACCCATCTGTGTCGCGATGTCTGCCACTATTGCACCTTTGCCCACCCGCCTAAAAAAGGCGAAGTCGTCTTTATGTCGATCGATGAAATTGTCGAAACGGCCAAAAAGGGCGCGGCGGCGGGCTGTAAAGAAGTACTGTTCACCCTGGGTGACAAGCCGGAACTGCGCTATCGCGCGGCCCGCGAAGCCCTGGCGGAACTGGGGCACGAAACAACCCTGTCTTACCTGGCAGAAGCTGCCGAGGCTGTGCGCCGCGAAACGGGCATGCTGCCACATCTCAACCCAGGAATCATGACTGCCGAGGACTTTGAGCTGTTAAAGCCTGTCTCGGTTTCCATGGGCATCATGCTGGAAACGGCGTCCGGTCGTCTGTCAGAAAAAGGCATGCCGCATTACGGATCGCCAGACAAAGAACCATCGGTTCGGCTGGAAACAATTCGATTGGCCGGCGTTGCCAAAGTCCCTTTTACATCCGGCATTCTGATTGGTATTGGCGAGACCCGCGAGGAACGCGTTGAGAGCCTGTTGGAGCTGCGCGACCTGAACGATGAATATGGCCATATTCAGGAAATCATCATCCAGAATTTTCGCCGCAAGCCTGGCACCAAGATGGCGGATGCGCCAGAGCCCAGCCTGGAAGATTACCAGTGGACCCTGGCCATGAGCCGCGTGGTCTTTGGCCCGGACATGAACATCCAGGCCCCGCCGAACCTCAGCCCTGATGATCTGGGTGCGCTGTTGGACACCGGGATCTCTGATTGGGGCGGTGTATCGCCCATCACACCAGATTTTGTGAACCCCGAAGCCCCATGGCCTCATCTGCAACAATTGCGCGACAAGACAGCCGAGCGCGGCTTTGATATGGCCGAGCGCCTGGCCACCTATCCGAAATATCTTACCAACTCCAACAATGATGGCAGTGACTGGGTACACGAAAATCTGCGCACCAATGTGCTGCACCTGACGGATAGCGAAGGCTTTGCCCGCGAAGAAGACTGGGCCCCCGGTGCCGAAATTGACCCGCCACAGAATATTCTCGACCTCATTAAAAATGGTGCGAACGCCAAGCCCAGCCTGCATATTTCTGCGCTGATCGAACGCGCAGAGTCTGGCGAGCGCCTGGGTGAAGATGAGATCACCAGCCTGTTCCAAGTACGAGGCGAAGACTTCAGCGCGGTTTGCCATGCCGCCAATGAATTGCGCAAGCAGGTAAATGGCGACACGGTCAGCTATGTTGTGAACCGCAACATCAACTACACCAATGTCTGCTATTTCAAGTGCCAGTTCTGCGCCTTCTCGAAAGGCAAGATGAGCGAGAGCCTGCGCGGTGATCCCTATGTGTTGGGGCTGGAAGAGATCCAACGCCGATCACAAGAGGCCTGGGCCCGCGGCGCTACAGAAATCTGCCTGCAGGGCGGCATTCACCCCCAATATACAGGCCAGCACTACATCGATATCGTCAAGGCGGTCAAGCAAGTCTGCCCCGACATGCATATCCATGCCTTCACTCCGCTGGAAGTATGGCAGGGTGCAGAAACACTGGGTATCTCGATCCTTGAGTTTCTCAAGCAACTACAGGAGGCCGGCCTTGACACCCTGCCCGGTACTGCGGCTGAAATTCTGGATGACGAAATCCGCGACATCATCTGTGAAGACAAAATCAACACCGCTCAATGGGTCGAGGTCATGGATACGGCGCACTCGCTGAATTACCACACCACCACGACCATCATGTATGGCCATGTCGAAGGCCCTGTGAACTGGGCCCGCCATCTGCTTGTTCTGCGCGACCAGCAGGAAAAGACCGGTGGCTTCACCGAATTTGTGCCGCTGCCTTTTGTGCACATGGAAGCGCCCATCTATCTCAAGGGTAATGCTCGCAAAGGCCCGACCTTCCGCGAAGCCGTGCTGATGCACGCGGTCGCCCGACTGGTGCTGCATGGGCAGATCTCGAACGTCCAGGCCAGCTGGGTCAAGATGGGTCCCAAAGGCGTCGAAGCCTGCTTGAACGCCGGTGCCAACGATGTTGGCGGCACCTTGATGAACGAAACGATTACCCGCGCCGCCGGTGCTGCCCACGGCCAGGAAATGGAACCCCACCGGATGGAAGAGTTGATCCGGGGTGTAAACCGCACTCCACGCCAACGGTCGACGACCTATGGCTCCGTGACGAAAGAGCGCATAGACCGGTCGTTTCAGGCCGCACCACTCGAGGACAACAGCTACACCCACGCCAAAGACTTCGCCCGCAAGAAAAAACTGACCGAGCCGCTGAACCCGGTTTAGCAACGCCTCTTCATTCTATTTCTCGTTCGTGCCGAGTGATTTGGCGCGCAGCGACAAATTGTATCGAGGTACGGACACATTCCCGTCGTCGCGGCCCTACATCAACGCGTTCATACCTCGATACAACGCTCCACTTCGTTCCGCGCCACTCGGCACGAACGGTTTTTGGTGGAAACACACGTTACCCCCCAAGGCCGTGACCACGGCCCGTCGCTTATGTGACGCCCTCGCGGAGCCGCGCGCAATCGCGCACTGGCGTGAGCCTTCCCTACGGGGGAGCGTACCCTTCAAACCGATAGGGGCTCTATCGTTTTGCCCCTACGGGACCAGGGAGCACTAGTGAAAAAACCGCCCCTTATCCAAAAATGCCTCGGGCGCGTTGTCTCCGGGGTCGGCCAGGCTTTCCAGCCAGTTGTTCAGCTCATAGACCTTGTCGACAATCACGTGGATGACGCCTTCGCTTTTCTCGACCTTGCCGGTGACGGCCATCAGGCGGGCTGTCAATACGGGGCGTCGGTTGTTTTCGTGCACCATGGGGAAGACCACCAGATTGGCCACCGCTGTTTCGTCCTCAAGCGTGATGAACATCACCTTTTTGGCCGTGCCGGGTCGTTGTCGGGCCAGCACCACACCAGCAATAGTAATGCGGCTGCCATCAGGGGCATCCAGCAAATCACCTATGGGGCGCACGCCTTTGGCGGCCAGGCGGTCGCGTAACAGATGCACGGGGTGGTCCTTGAGCGACAAGCGGATGGTCTTGTAGTCGGCCACCACCTGTTCGCCCTGGCTCATCAAAGGCAGGTGTGGCTCTTGTCTGGCGGCGTCGCTGTGGTCCAGATGGGCAAATAGCGGCAACGGGTTGGCCTCGTGCAACTCCTTGACCGCCCAGGCGGCCTGGCGCCGGTCCAGCCCCAGCGAGCCAAAGGCGTCCGCCTGCGCCAGCCGTACCAGGGTTTCGGGCCGCACCCCGGCGCGTTGCCACAGATCATGAGGCGACCGGTAGCCCCCGCCCCGCAGGGTCACCAGCTTTTCAGCTTCATCGATCTTCAGGCCCTTGATCTGGCGCAGGCCCAGGCGCAGGGCGCGTTCGCCATCTGGTAAGGGCTCTAAGGTGCAATCCCAGTTGGAATGGTTGATATCGACCGGGCGCACCTCGACATCATGTTCACGCACATCGCGCACCAATTGGGCCGAGGCATAAAAACCCATGGGCTGGCTGTTCAACAACGCCGCCGTAAAGGCCGCCGGGTAATGATGTTTCAGCCATGACGACACATAGGCCAACAAAGCAAAGCTGGCCGCATGGCTTTCGGGAAAGCCATAATCACCAAAGCCTTCAATCTGGCGAAAACACCGTTCGGCAAAGTCTTGCTCATAGCCGCGTTCCAGCATCCCGTTGATCATCTTGTCGTGGAATTTATGGATCGTCCCCATATTGCGGAAACTCGCCATCGCGCGGCGCAGCAGGTCTGCCTCGGCAGGACTAAAGCCGGCGGCCACAATGGCGATTTTCATGGCCTGTTCCTGAAACAGCGGCACGCCCATGGTCTTTTCGAGGACCTGGCGCAAAGCCTCCGACGGGTACTCGACCGTCTCCAGCCCATTCCGGCGGCGCAAATAAGGGTGCACCATATCGCCCTGGATCGGGCCGGGGCGCACGATGGCCACTTCGATCACCAGATCATAAAATATCTTGGGCTTGAGGCGCGGCAGCATGGCCATCTGCGCCCGGCTTTCGATCTGGAACACGCCAATCGTGTCGGCCCGCTGGATCATGCCATAGACATCGGCGTCGCCATGGGGGATGTTCGCCAGCGTCAACTGCTGGTCATAATGCTGGTCGATAAAGTCAAAGCAGCGGTGGATCGCCGTCAGCATCCCCAGGGCCAGCACATCGATTTTGATCAGCCCCAGAACGTCCAGATCATCCTTGTTCCACTCGATGACCGTGCGGTCTTTCATCGCCGCGTTCTCAATCGGGACCACCTCGCATAAGGGCCCGCGCGAGATGACAAAGCCCCCCGTATGCTGCGACAGATGCCGGGGAAACCCGCGCAATTGTTCGGCCAGCTCTAACGTCAGGGCCAGGGTTCGATCAGTGGGGTCAAAGCCTTCTTCACGGGCCATCTCTTCGTCGATGGGGCCGGACCAGCCCGATACTGTGCGCACCAGCCGGTCGATCAGATCGGTGCTGAGGCCCATGACCTTGCCGACATCGCGCAACGCCCCCTTGGTGCGATAGGTGACGATAGTCGCCGTCAGCCCCGCCCGGTCGCGGCCATAGCGGTTATAGATATACTGGATAACCTCTTCGCGGCGTTCATGTTCAAAATCCACATCAATATCAGGGGGTTCATTGCGTTCTGCCGAGATGAACCGTTCGAACAACAGGTCAATTTCTGCCGGGTCAACCGAGGTAATCCCCAGGCAATAACACACCGCCGAATTGGCCGCCGAGCCCCGCCCCTGGCACAGGATATCCTGGCTGCGGGCGAATTTGACGATGTCATAGACCGTCAAAAAATACGGCGCGTAGTCCAGCTGCTTAATGATCGCGATCTCGTGATCCAGCGTTTTTTTGACGCTGTCAGGAAGGCCATCAGGATAGCGATCTTTGGCCCCTTCCCAGGTCAAAAATTCCAGCTCTTCCTGAGGCGACCTGCCGGATTCGGTGATCTCGTCCGGATATTCGTAACGCAGTTCATCCAGCGAAAAAGTGCACCGCTCAGCAATCGCGACACTATTGGCAAGCGCTGCATCATGGCCCCGAAACAGACGGGCCATCTCGTCCGGGTCTTTGATATGCCGTTCTGCATTGGCGGCTAGGCGCCAGCCCGCTGTCTCAACGGTGCAATGTTCCCGCACGCAGGTCAGCACATCTTGCAGGCGGCGGCGGGTGGGGACGTGATAATGCACATCATTGGTGGCCACCAACGGCACGCCCGTGGCCTGGGATATCTTGGCCAATTGATCCAGCCTTTTGCTGTCATCGCCCCGATAATAATGGGTCGCCGCCAGATAAAGCGGGCCAGTCAGCCCGTCGCGATAGGCCTCTAGTCGCGCCTGATAGGCATCAACCAACACCGGCGGCGGGATGGCAATAAACAGATTGCCCGCCGAGGCGTCGATGACGTCCTGTACATAAAGCGCGCATTCACCCTTGGGCGCGCGCCTGCGACCAAGCGTAATCAGCCGGGCCAGGCGGGCATAACCAGCGCGCTCCATGGGCAGGCAAATCAAACTGGGGCCATCAAGCAGGTCAAGCCGGGCACCAGGAATATACTGGATGCCTGCCTCTTTGGCGGCTTGATGGCCCCGGACTATCCCGGCAAGTGTGTTGCGGTCGGCAATGGTGATGGCACGCAAGCCCATCAGGGCGGCCTGGGCGACCAGTTCTTCGGGGTGCGCCCCGCCCCGCAGAAAGCTGAAATTGCTGGTGACCTGGAGTTCGGCGTAGGTGTTTTGTTGGGGCATGATCACCCAAACAAGCCGTGCAGGTACCATTGTGGGGTGGTGCCGGGCTTATAAAGGCCATCGCGGTACAGCC
>SMXS01000157.1 GCA_004356955.1 Alphaproteobacteria bacterium
AACACCCCACATAGCAGCTGCATTGGCCGCGGCATCAAAGATAATTGGCCCAGCGGTGGCTGTGATGGCCTCTAGCGCGTCCTGCAGTTCTTGTTCGCCAAAAATCATGGTGGCTTCGATGGTCAGGTGAGCGCGTAACTGTTCTTCGGCTTCCCAGCTGTCGCTGTTGATGTCGGGGTTTTCGGCCGCGATGGCGGCGTGCTCCCAATCGGCAACAGTTGCAACCCAGGTGCCGGGAAAGCCCAGCAAGTTTACATAGTCTTCTGCCAGGCCTGTTGTGATGCCGCCCAGAGGCTGGCCCAGACGATGGAACCAGTCGGTATGTTCGATAACGGTGCGAAGGCGACGGAGCCCGGTGAGGACCAGGGCAATTTCTTCATCGATTTCTTCGTCGATTTTTTCATCGTTGTCTTGGTCTAATTGGTCTTGTTCTGACAAAGGATATCCCCGGGGCTGATCGTTCCCACCTTGTACTCTGAATTGGACCCAATATAAAAGCCCGACTAGGGGGATGACCTAGCCGGGCTAAGCGCTAATGGCGCCTGGTATCTGGAGGGGGGTCCAGTACCAATAACAGCTCGGTGCACAACACTAAGGGAGGGGTGTGTCAAGATGCACCTCAAACGCCGTCGTGGCGTGTATGTGGTGTAATCTGAGGCAAATATCAACCATTAGTTTTGATAGGTAAATAAACTAATCATGTATTCGTTTAAAAGATGCATGAATACAGTTTGTTATCTAAAGAGCCCTGCGACAAAAAGTTGAACGAATTTTGTATAGACCTCTGAAGCACCTCGTCGGATGGAAAACGACTCGGGAATCACCTTTGCTTTTTCAGTGCTTTATCATGGCGTCAACGCTTGCGACGACCCCGCATCTGACTCTTTATTGTCTATCGGCCCGGTCGGGTTTTTCTTTTTGGTCTGGGGTCTTTGAAGGTCCACAAACTATCTGCGAGGTCTACGTCGGTTTGTAGGTCCTCAAGGACAATAATTGTTCGACTGTTGCGGCCATCGATGATTTCCCACCCGTCCAGGCGCAGGGGAAACTGGCTGAACACCAATTCCATCGTGCCCTCGTCTTCATCACCGGCCTCCGCCATCGATACACGGATTTGGTCGCCCTGTTGGACCATTCTGGTCACTGTCACGTCTTCGCCGAATACTTCACCAGACCGCACCAGGGCGTGCAGCGGCGTTTTCTTGATGGGCCAACGTGTGACCTGGCGCAGATCATAGTCGACCAGTGAAATAATCTTGCCGTCGCTGACAATCAGCAATTCATCTGGTGGGTCATATTCGAACCGGATGCGCCCAGGCTTACTAAGTGAAAATGTCCCGTGGCTGGTGCGATAGTCCGGCCCGATCAGAATAAATCTAGACTGTATCTGGGTTAGACTTTGTAAGTAGGCTTCGATTTCCTGCAGGGTTACAAGCGGAGGTACTACCCCCTGACTATCTGGGTCAACCCACTCGTCAGCAGCAGGAATTGTCGCTACAGCGTCAGGGGGTGGTCCAATCTGGGCTCCGTCTTGGGCCCCGTCTTGGGCAATGCCAGGCCCGGCGAGCAGGCCGGCCATCACGGTTAAGGCTGCAATATGGCGGATGGGTGATTTCATGGTCAGACCATAGCCTAAGAAAGATGACTGTAACATTAACAATATAGAGGCGCGGCTATTGGCTGTGATCGCCGACCAGGACTTCGCGCTTGCCGACATGGTTGGCCGGGCCAATGACGCCGTCTTTTTCCATTCGCTCGATCAATCGCGCCGCGCGGTTATAGCCAATTTGCAGGTGCCGTTGGACGAAACTGGTTGACGCCTTGCCTTCGCGGGCCACCAACGCCACGGCCTGATCATACAGATCATCACCACTACCTTTACCTTTGCCGCCACCGGCCATGTCGAGGATAGTCTCGAACCCACCTTCGGGTTCTTGGGTGACCTCGGTAACATAGTCAGGTTGTCCCTGCGCCCGCAGGAACTTGACGACCCGTTCAACCTCTTCATCACCAACGAAGGGGCCATGTACGCGGGTCACGCGACCACCGCCGGCCAGATACAACATATCCCCCTGGCCCAGCAATTGTTCGGCACCCTGTTCGCCCAAGATCGTCCGGCTGTCGATTTTCGATGTGACCTGGAAACTGATGCGGGTCGGGAAGTTGGCTTTGATCGTGCCGGTAATAACATCGACGGACGGGCGTTGTGTTGCCATGATCAGATGAATGCCCGATGCGCGCGCCATTTGTGCAAGGCGCTGGATGGAACCCTCGACGTCTTTGCCGGCCACCATCATCAAATCAGCCATTTCATCGACGATGACCACGATCAATGGCATGGGCGTCAGGTCCAGCAGCTGTTCTTCGTAGATGGGCTCGCCCGTATCGGTGTCGAACCCGGTCTGGACGGTGCGCGATAGTGTCTCACCCTTGGCGGTGACTTCGCGCAATCGGTCATTGTAAGCGGCCATGTTGCGGACGCCCAGTTGTGACATCGCTTTGTAGCGATCTTCCATCTCGCGCACGGCCCATTTCAATGCAACCACAGCCTTGCGAGGGTCGGTCACAACCGGTGTTAACAAATGCGGGATGCCGTCATAGACCGACAGTTCCAGCATTTTGGGGTCAATCATGATGAAACGGCAGTCTTTCGGCGTCATCCGAAAGATCAAAGACAGGATCATCGTGTTCACGGCGACAGATTTACCAGACCCCGTCGTTCCGGCAATCAGCAGATGGGGCATCGCAGCAAGATCGGTAATGACGGGGGCGCCACCAATGTCTTTGCCCAGCGCCAGCGCCAGTTTGGACGAAGAGTTTTCGAAATTACGCGAGGCCAGCATCTCGCGCAGATAGACCGTTTCCTTTTGGGCATTGGGTAACTCGATCCCAATGGCATTACGGCCCGGCACCACAGCGACACGGACGCTGACGGCGCTCATGGACCGGGCGATGTCGTCGGCCAGGCCGATCACGCGCGATGACTTGGTGCCGGGTGCGGGTTCCAGCTCATAAAGGGTAATAACGGGGCCGGGTCGCACTTCGACAATTTCGCCTATGACGCCAAAGTCTTCCAGCACCGATTCCAACAGCCGGGCATTTTGCTCCAATGCTTCTTTACTGACGGGCCCGGTCAGGGCACGGGTGGGGGGGTCTGAAAGCAAGGACAAAGGCGGCAACTCACTATCGTCGCCAGGCGTCAGGTCGAGGCTGGGCTGTTTTTCATCCTCCAGCCTTTGGCCCTGGCGTAATTTGCCGGGCTCGCGCCGGACCTTGGCCTTTTTGCTGCGAGGGCCGGCCCTTTCCTTGGTTTTTGCATTGGCGGCCGGCCTGGCTTTGCGACGGATTGATACGGGCTTGGCCGCCTTGTCTTGGGACCGGGCGTCCAACAGGTCAGCTATTTTGTCATAGACCCACAAGAAGGTGCGGATAATTGGGCCAAATACCAAGGCAAACAATGTTGCCCATTGATCCCAACGAACGCCCGTCGCAGGGACAAGCACAGGCAGAGCAATTAATCCAAACACGATGCCATACACCCATTGAGGCACGGGCCATGTGGCTAATGGCGTGCCTTCGAACAGGCCAGCCATCGCGCGCAACAGCTCGGCCCCAACAAAGCCGCCATATCCCGACGGCAACACCCAGTCACTGCCTTCGAACAAGGCTGCCGTGCTGATGGACAGGATGATCAGGCCGGGGGGCAACAGCGCGACATACAGCCAGACTTTACCCAGGCCGCGATGGGTGCCGACGCGCCAACCCCAACAAAACAACACCAGAACCAATGAAAATCCGGCGACGCCTACTGTTTGCATCAATATGTCTGCGACATAAGCACCGGGGATGCCGATCAAATTGGTGACCAGGCCACTGGTTCCTGTATTGGCGCTGGGATCGGCAGGGTTAAAGGTGACTAACGCCGTCGCCAGAGCGGCACCCAAGAGGACAAGGCCAAATCCGGCAAGTTCGGTCAGGCGCATTTTCAGCATGTCAGACACGCTGTCCGGCAAAAAGGACCGGGTCGCTGGCTGGGTCGCTGGTGCGCTTGGTTTTGGCATTGTCATGATTCTACAGATTATCGCCGATAAGGGACAGTGCTTCTTCTGTCACCTCAGCCGATTGCACCAGCGCAACCCGAATATAGGCCGCACCGGGGTTAAACCCGGACTCATCGGTCCGTGCGAGATATTTACCCGGTAATACGCGAACGCCGACTTTTTGCCAAAGGTGCACGGCGGCTTTCTCGCCATCTTCGACATCCAGCCACAAAAAGAACCCGCCTTCGGGGCGGCGATGTCCAAATCTGTTGCCAATGAGGCGATCAGCAATATCGAATTTTTGTCGATACAGCGCCCGATTGACCCCGACATGATCATCATCGTTCCACGCAGCTGCGGCTGCTGCAAAAACCGGCAGGGGTGATGTGCTGCCGCCATAGGAACGTAGCTCTCTATAGGCAGCAATCAATTCAGGATCACCGACAACGAGCCCAGACCGCAGACCCGGCACATTTGATCGCTTGGACAGAGAATGAAATGACAGGATATTGGCATAGGGATCACCGCTGGTGGTCAATTCTCTGGCGACTTCCATTATACCGAGGGGCGGGGTTTCAGTGTAGATCTCGCCGTAACATTCATCGGCAATGATCACGATGTCATAGGCCCGCGCGCAAGTGATTAGGTTTTCTATATAGGCGCGCGACGCCACGGTGCCCTGGGGGTTCGCGGGGCTGCACATGAATATGAGCGCCGTGCGGGCCAATGTTTCCTCGGGCAAGGTGGTGAAATCAGGCATGAAGCCATTGTCTGGCGTTGCCGATAGGTAAATAGCCTCGGCCCCGGCGCTGACGGCCGCTGCTGCATAGGTCTGATAAAACGGGTTGGGCATCAGAACGGCGGGTTGTTTGCCCGCCTTGGTTTCGGGGACGGCGACAAAGGCGGCGTTAAACAACCCCTCCCGTGTGCCCGATACGGGCAGGATGTGGCGCGCCGCCTCGATATCGTCCAAATCATATCGACGCCCCAGCCACGCAGTGACTGCCGCCTGCCAGTCTGGGGTGCCCAAGATGGGTGGATATTTACTATAGCCCGCGCGTTCGGCATCCAGAATGTCCGCGATGAAACCGGGCATAGGGTGTTGTGGGGCGCCAATGGTCAGGCTCAGTGGGTCAGGCCGTCCGGGGGTCAAGGGGTCTAACAACGCGCGCAATTGGTCCCAAGTGTGGTGGGGTAATTGCTTAAGTCGTGGATTCAACACACTATTCGCCTGACATAGTCATTCAAGTTTATTTAGAACAAAAAGGAAACGAGTTCACTCTAACGGGGCCGAATCCTGCCGACAAGATAATAAAAAAGGGCGGCCAAGGCCGCCCTTCCATGTCGCGATGATCACTATATCTTAGCGAAGGTCGTCCTCGGGATAGGCACTGATTTTGTGCATTGATAAATCGGCGCCGATGAACTCTTGTTCTTCTGTCATGCGGAAACCGATTGTTGCCTTGATGGCGCCATAAGTAATCAGGCCACAGACCAAGGCAAAGCTGACGCCGATCAGGCTGCCGACGAGTTGGCTCATAAAGGTCACACCGCCGAGACCACCGAGCGCTTCCATGCCGAAGATACCGGCGGCAATACCACCCCACAGGCCACAAAGACCGTGCAATGGCCAAACGCCCAGGACATCATCAATCTTCCATTTGTTCTGGCACAGATTAAAGGCGATGACGAACAAGGCGCCAGCGGCCGCACCAACGACCAACGAGCCAACCGGGTGCATGATGTCAGAACCCGCGCACACGGCGACCAGACCAGCCAGCGCACCATTGTGGACAAAGCCAGGGTCATTTTTGCCCACAACAAGGGCCGCCAACACACCGCCAGCCATGGCCATCAGTGAATTTATGGCAACCAGGCCATTGATGCCGCCTACGGCGGCGGCACTCATGACATTAAAGCCAAACCAGCCCACGCACAGGATCCAGGACCCCAGCGCCAGGAAGGGGATGTTGGAGGGCGGAATACCAACAACAGAACCGTCTGCGCGGTAACGACCGTTGCGGGCACCCAGCACCAGGACAGCGCCCAGGGCCAACCAGCCGCCCATGCCGTGGACCACAATAGACCCGGCAAAGTCATGGAGGGGCGCGCCGAAATTGGCCGTTAGCCAGTCTTGAAAACCGTAATTGCCGTTCCAGATCATGCCTTCATAGAAGGGATAGATCAGCCCAACGATCACGGCGGTGGCCAACATCTGTGGGCCAAAACGGGCGCGTTCGGCAATGCCGCCAGAAATGATGGCAGGAACGGCGGCCGCAAACGTCATCAGGAAGAAGAAATGCACCAGCTTGTAGCCGCTGGCAAAGTCTGATCCCAAGACACCGTCAGCACCACTGAGGGACGACGCGGTGACCAGGAATGTGACGCCATACGCCACCGCAAACCCGACAAAAAAGTAAGTAACGGTCGATACACAAAAGTCGACCAAGATTTTCATGAGGGCGTTAACCTGGTTCTTCTTGCGAACCGTGCCCACTTCTAAAAACGCAAAACCAGCGTGCATGGCAAAAACCAAGATCGCGCCAATCAATACAAAAAAGACATCCGTACCCTGTTGGGTGGCATCCATCACACTATCTCCCAATAGCCCTCCCAGAGCGGGCCCTCCTGATGGACGGCCCGTATTGACAAAATTGAATACAAATTTCGTGCCAGTTGTCCTAGAAAATTGATTTCCCTTAAATATTCAAGGGCTTGAGGTAAAAACAGCCGTTGCACAATTTTTGGGATCATGCCTGTGATGCATAAAAAATAAGCCGAGCCCGCACAAAGTGGTTAAACAATGTGCAGGCTCGAAGTTCCCCTAAAACGGGGATCCGGCTGGGAGGCCGGGGGAGTATGAGGCCAGGGCACCCAAGGATGCCCTGGTCGTGTTTTGGTTTACTGAACAGACTCGCCGTGAAGGGTAATATCAAGGCCCTGCACTTCGTCGTCCTTGGATACCCGTAGGCCTACCAGCACGTCGACCACCTTCAAGATGATGAAGCTGCCAACGGCGCAATAGGCGATGGTGGCGCCAATACCGATAAGCTGAGTCCAGACTTGGGCCGTGTTGCCCTCAAGCGCGCCTGGCGTTCCGCCGATCGCCTCTATCGCGAACACACCGGTAAGGATCGCGCCCACGATACCGCCGACACCATGGATGCCAAAGGCATCAAGCGAGTCATCGTAGCCGAGCTTGCGCTTGAGCGCACCGGCACCCCAGTAACAGGCGGGACCAGCAATCAGGCCAATGATCAGCGCACCCATGGGGTCAACATACCCAGACGCAGGCGTTATGGCCACCAGGCCACCGACTGCACCAGAGATGATGCCTAGTACGCTGGGCTTGCCGCGCAGCACCCACTCGGTGAACATCCATGCTAGGGCAGCTGTTGCTGCAGAAATCTGCGTCACAGCCATGGCCATGCCAGCGCCACCATTGGCGGCCAGCGCAGAACCGGCGTTAAAGCCAAACCAGCCGACCCAAAGCAAGGCAGCACCGATGACGCTTAGGACCAGATTATGCGGGGCCATGCTTTCGCGACCAAAGCCCTCACGGCTGCCCAGAACCAACGCGGTAACCAGGCCAGCAACGCCAGCATTGATGTGAACCACTGTACCACCGGCAAAGTCGAGTACGCCTGCGTCAGCCAGGAAGCCGCCGCCCCACACCCAATGGGTGATGGGTGCATAGATCAGGATCATCCACGCACCAAGGAACATCAGCATTGCGGAAAACTTCATGCGGTCAGCAAAGGCACCGCAGACCAGCGCAGGGGTGATGATGGCAAACGTCATCTGGAAGGTCATAAAGACCGATTCCGGAATCGTGCCGCTTAGGGCATCAACCGTCAGGCCCTTGAGGAAGACATTGTCGAGACCGCCGACAAAGGCGTTCATGCTGCCGCCATCCGCGAAGGCGAGGCTGTAACCAATGACCATCCACAAAACGGTCATCAGGCACGTGATGGCAAAACTCTGCATCAAGGTAGCCAGAACGTTCTTCTTGCGGACCATACCGCCATAAAACAGTGCCAGACCGGGAATGGTCATCATCAGCACCAGGGCGGTGGATGTCAGCATCCAGGCCGTATCGCCCGAGTCCAGCGCGTCCTGGGCAAAGGCTGCACTGGGCATCGCAATTGCGGCAATTGCACCGCTGAGCGACAGGCTGATTTTTCTCCAATTGAGAAGGTTTTTCATTTTAATTCTCCTGTTAGACGATGCGCTTTAAAGCGCACCCTCACCTG
>SMXS01000158.1 GCA_004356955.1 Alphaproteobacteria bacterium
GCTAGGTTAATGGGCCATTGGTGGTGTGTGGAAGGCCGTGTCGAAATGGGCGACCAGCGCGGCCGCACCATCGGTTTTCCCACGGCCAATGTCGCCTGGGACGGGTATCTGGAACCAAAACTGGGCGTCTATGCCGTGCGTGCCTATGTCGAAGAAGGTCCCCACCAGGGCACTTATGACGGCGTGGCCAATCTGGGCATGCGGCCCACCTTCAATAAAACTGCCTTGTCCTTTGAAGTGCATATATTCGACTTTGATGGCGACCTGTATGGCGTACATCTGGGGGTTGATCTGGTGTCTTTCATTCGACCGGAACAGAAATTCGACGGCTTGGAAGCCCTCAAGGCGCAAATCGCTGTCGACAGTGATACGGCCCGGGCGCAGTTGCAGCTGCCTGAATTCAGCGCTGACCGCTTTCCCGTCGTTCGTCGTTAGCCGCTCGACAGGCGGCAGTGGGCTTGATAAACAAGGCCACCAAAGTTGGTGAGCAGATAATTTGCCCACCAACTTGATCTGCAGAAACTTCAATTGAAGAGCGTCAATCCCATGACGAATGACTATAAATCGACCATTCGGCTGCCTCAGACCGATTTTGCCATGAAGGCCCAATTACCCAAGCGCGAGCCCGATATGCTTGCCTATTGGAAAGAAATTGACCTGGAAGGCCAGATCGAAGCGAACACTGCAGATCGCCCGACATTCCTGCTGCATGACGGCCCGCCTTATGCCAATGGCAACATCCATTTGGGCCATGCGATGAACAAGATCATCAAGGACATCATCAACCGCACCCAGCGTGGTCTGGGCAAGCGCACGCCTTTCGTGCCGGGTTGGGACTGTCACGGCCTGCCGATCGAATGGAAAATTGAAGAGAAATACCGCAAGGCCAAAAAGAACAAAGACGATGTGCCGATCAACGAATTCCGCCAGGAATGCCGTGATTTTGCACAACATTGGATTGACGTTCAGCGCGAAGAATTCAAGCGCCTGGGCATTGGTGGTGACTGGGACAACCCCTACACCACCATGGACCACAAGGCCGAATCCCGCATCGCTGAGGAACTGATGAAGTTCCTGATGAATGGCGGTCTGTACCGGGGCACCAAACCAGTGATGTGGTCTGTGGTCGAAAAGACCGCCCTGGCCGAGGCCGAAGTAGAATACGAAGACCATACCTCTACCCAGGTCGATGTGCGTTTCCCCGTGGCAACAACAGATATTGCCGATCTGGAAGGCGCCTCCATCGTAATCTGGACCACGACCCCATGGACCCTGCCCGGCAACCGCGCGATCTCTTACGGTCCAGCAATGGATTATCTGGTCATCAAGGTAACAGCTGTGGGCGATGGCAGCCTGGCAAAGGTCGGCGAAACACTGGCCCTTGGCGAAGCCTTGTTGACCGAGGTTACGGCGCGGACTGGGATCACCGAATTTGACCGCGTCGGTAGCTTCAAGGGTGATGCCCTGGCCAACACTGTCTGCCATCACCCGTGGCACGGCAAAGGCTATGACTTTGACATTCCCCTATTAGGCGGCGATCACGTCACGACCGAGGCCGGCACAGGCTTTGTCCACACCGCGCCAGGGCATGGTCAGGAAGATTATGAAGTCTGGCTGGCTCATGGGCACCGGAAGATCCCCGAGACTGTCGGACCGGACGGGCTTTTTTATGACCATGTGCCCCTGTTTGCGGCGCAGCATGTGTTCCGCGCCGATGATCCTGTATGTGAAGCGCTTGTCGATGTTGGCGCCCTGTTGGCCAAAGGCAAGCTGACCCATTCATATCCCCATTCATGGCGGTCCAAAGCACCATTGATCTATCGCAACACACCGCAATGGTTCATTTCGATGGAAGTAAATAATCTGCGTGAGAAGGCGCTGGCGGAAATTGACCGCGTTCGCTGGGTGCCAGATTCCGGGTACAACCGTATGCGTTCCATGATCGACAGCAAGCCTGATTGGATTGTCTCTCGTCAACGCGCCTGGGGCGTACCGATCACCGTGTTTGTCAACAAGGAAAGCGGCGAACCGTTGCGGGATGAAGCCGTCAACACGCGTATCGCTCGCGCCTTTGAAGAACACGGGTCTGACATCTGGTTCGCAGAAGACAGCGCTTATTTCCTAGGCAACGACCATGACGCAGACGACTACGACAAAGTCGATGACATTTTGGATGTGTGGTTCGATTCTGGTTCCAGCCATGCCTTCGTCATGGAAGACCGGGACAATATGGACCCGCCTGCGGCCCTCTATATGGAAGGGTCTGACCAGCATCGTGGCTGGTTCCAGTCCAGTCTGATGGAATCGGTCGGCACCCGCGGCCGCGCACCCTATGATGCAGTGCTAACCCACGGCATGGCGCTGGATAAAAACGGTCGCAAAATGTCCAAATCAATGGGCAATACTGTCAATCCGCAGAAGATCATCGACCAATATGGCGCAGACATTTTGCGCCTTTGGGTCGCAGCCACCGACTATACCAATGATGTTCGTATAAGCGACGAAGTGCTGAAGGGCATGGCTGACGGCTATCGCAAAATCCGCAACACCTTGCGCTTTATGATCGGCAATCTGACGAATTTTGACGAATTAGAACGCGTGGACGTGGCCGACATGCCCGAGCTGGAACGCTATGTCCTGCACCGGATGCATGAAGTCGACAAAATCGTGCGTGCGTCCGTCGACGATTTTGACTTTGACCGCATGTACCATGCACTGTTCCAGTTCTGCACTGTCGATCTGTCGGCTTTGTTTTTCGACATTCGCAAAGACGCCCTCTATTGCGATGCGCCCGGCACCCTTCGACGGCGCGCGGCGCGCACCGTCTTGGACGAAGCGTTCAATCATCTGGTGACGTGGCTGGCGCCCATTCTGTGCTTCACGGCAGAAGAAGCCTGGTGGCAACGCAATGGCAAAGACAGTTCCGTGCATTTGCAAACCTATTTCCCCGTCCCTGACGACTGGCAAAACGACGCCTTGGGCGACAAATGGCAGAAAATTTTGACGTTGCGACGCGTTGTCACAGGGGCCCTGGAGATCGAGCGGCGTGAAAAGCGTATCGGGTCCAGCCTGCAGGCCGCGCCAACCGTCTTTGTCGACAATGCAGACTATGTTGCCGCTCTCAATGGCATCGATCTGGCCGAAATGACCATCACGTCTGATGCCACCCTGGTCGAGGGCACGGCGCCCGATGATGCTTTCCGCTTGGATGATGTTGCGGGTATTGCCGTGGTAAGTGCCCTGGCCGATGGTCGTAAATGTGGTCGTTGCTGGCAGATCCTGCCCGAAGTTGGCACCGCGCAAAGCCATGACGATTTATGCCATCGCTGCGTCGAGGCTATCAGCTGATCATGGCAACTGATCGCCAGTGGCTTTCCAGACCGCACCTGGTGGCGCTGGCGACAATTGTCTGCTTGGTCGCCTTGGATATGGTCACCAAGGATTGGGTGATCAACCTGCTGGCGCAAAACGCCTTTCGCCCCATCGAAGTGACATCGTTTTTCAACCTCGTGATGGTCTGGAACACGGGCGTTAGCTTCGGCATGTTCGCCGGGGATGGAAATTCGGCCCATTGGCTCTTAGTTCTTCTACCCGGCCTGGTGGCATTAGGCATGGCTATCTGGATGTTTCAATCCAAACAAGTGCTCGAAATATTTGGACTGGCCTTTGTGATCAGCGGGGCATTGGGTAATTTGGCAGATCGGATTGGTCGCGGCGCTGTCGCAGATTTTTTTGATTTTCATGTTGCCGGATGGCACTTTTGGGCGTTCAACGTTGCCGACGCGGCCATTAGTATCGGCGTGGCAATTTTGCTCTATGATGCGTTCTTTAATGCGTCTAAAAGTGACGCGTAAACAACCATGGCTTTGGTCATGCAATCAGGTTCGGAAGATCGATGATGACTCGTAGAAAATTGGTTCAGGTAACAACGGCACTGCTGCTCGGCAGTTTCGGCCTTGGCGGGTGTTCCGCCATTGGTGACACACTTGGATCCAACAAATATCCGCCCGACGAATTCCTTGTCGTGGCAAAAACGCCGTTGATCATCCCCCCTGATTACAATTTGCATCCCCCGGGCATATCCGATCCGTTGCCGCGGGAAGTCGATACCAGCGAGCTGGCTATGCGCGCCCTGTTCCCCGACATCGAGACCGGGTCATCCAACCCATCCGCTGCTGAGGATCTGTTGGTTGAAGCCGCAGGCGGCAACGCCTCGAGTGCTGACGCGCGGTCTAATATGTCCCCAGCAGAAACTGTCGTTGGCAAGGGGTCCTACACCCAGGACATCATGTCGGGTGAACCCCTCGGTGGCTCAAACAGCTCTATCGAGAGCCGCCCCGGCGTTCCACTAGACCCTAACGACTAGCGGGGCAAGGTTTTGACGCTGCGGCGCGCGCTTACTTTCGTTCTTTCCTGTCTGACCTTTTTTTGGCTTGCCCCTGGCAACGCGACGGCACAAAGCAGTACGTTTAACGCCCACGAATATTTTCTCGATAATGGCCTGCATTTGGTTGTGGTCGAAAACCATCGCGCGCCCATCGTGACTCACATGGTTTGGTACCGTGTTGGCTCTATTGATGAATATGCGGGCAAGTCTGGCCTGGCCCATTTTCTTGAACATCTGATGTTCAAGGGGACAGCCACAATGGCCGCTGGCGAGTTTTCCAAGACCATTGCCCGACATGGTGGCCAGGACAACGCCTTCACGTCATTCGACTATACCGCCTATTACCAGAATGTCGCTGCAGACCGCCTGGCTTTGGTCATGGAAATGGAAGCCGATCGGATGACGGGTCTGGTCATCGATGAAAACGAAGTTGCCGCAGAGCGCGAAGTCGTCATTGAAGAGCGTCGCATGCGGGTGGAAAGTTCGCCTAACGCCCAGTTTGGCGAAAAACTGCGGGCTTTGCAATACGAGGCACATCCCTATCAAGTGCCGATTATTGGATGGCCCGAGGATCTGGCCACCCTGACGCGTGAAGACGCCCTGGGGTTTTACGATGCTTTTTACGGCCCCAACAATGCCATCGTTGTGGTTGTCGGGGACGTGATCCCGGCTGATGTCAAAGCCTTGGCCGACAAATTCTATGGCCCGTTACCCCGCCGCCAAATCGCCAACCGATCGCACACGCCCGAGCCAACGCACACCAAGGCACAAACACTGTTGCTGCGGGACGCCAGGGTTAATCAGCCCAGTTGGTCGCTTTCCTATATGGCACCGTCTTACGGCGTGGGTGATGCGTCCTACATATACGCGTTGCAGGTTCTCGCCGAAATTATCGGTGGCGGCAATGTCAGTAGACTGTACGAAAAATTGGTGGTTGAAGATGAAGTTGCCGTCTACATCGGCGCCTCGTATTCCCCCTTACGATTGGGCCCTGCAAGTTTTAGGATCAGCGCTGCACCCCATGGAGAAGACATCGACCCTCTGGCCCCTGCCGTTGCGGAAGTGTTGGCCGAAGTCGTTAAAAATGGCGTTCGCCCGGGTGAATTGTCCCGCGCCAAGCGCTCGCTGACGGCCCAGGTCATCTATGCCCAGGACAGCGGCCATGGCCTTGCCAATGTCTTTGGATCGACCCTTGTCAACGGTCGCACTATTGCAGAATTGGAAGCATGGCCGGCCAATATAGAGGCCGTCACCAATGAAGACATCATGGCAGCTGCCAAACACATCTTTGTCGAGGCCCAGTCCCTGACGGGCATATTGCTGCCAGAGGCCGACATTCCCGAACCAGGGCCCGAACCTGCACCTGAATCTGGGGCTGAAATGTTAGATAGCGGAGCCGGCGAATGAAGCACATATGTCTGGTCGCCAGCATCGCCTTCTTGTGCTTCTTGAAACCGGCAACAGCGGCCGAAGTTCAGGAAGTCGTCAGCCCTGGCGGTGTTATAGCCTGGCTGATCGAAGAGCACTCGATCCCCCTGATTTCCGTTGAATATGAATTCACCGGAGGATCGTCATCCGACCCCCAGGGCAAAGAGGGCCTGGCCTATCTCGCATCAGGACTGTTGAATGAAGGCGCCGGTGATCTGAATGCACGGGCCTTCCAGAAACGCCTTGATGAGCTGGCCATCCGCATGTCTTTTGACGCTGATGCCGACCAAATGTCCGGGTCGTTGCAAACACTCACCGACAATGCGGAAGACGCTTTTCAGTTATTGGGTATGGCACTGGCCGACCCCAGTTTTGACCAGGACGCCGTTGATCGTGTGAAACAACAGGTGCTGGCGATCCAGCGACGAGAATCCCAGCGGCCGCGATCAGTTGCGGTCAAGGCGTGGATGGCCAGCAGTTTTGAAGACCATCCCTATGGCCGTCGCAGCAAGGGTGATGAAGCCAGCATCATCGCTATTACTGCCGATGATTTACACACCTTCACGCAAAGACACTTTGCGCTCGACAACGTCATCATCGGCGTCGTTGGCGATATAGATGCGCAAACACTTGGCGAGTTTTTGGATTTGGCCTTTGCAGACCTGTCAGAAGAAGCAGATGTCGACCCCATTGCCAATGTTGTACCGGCACGCGACTATGACGTCGACATCATCGACCAGGACGTACCGCAAAGTACTGTCATCTTTGGCAGCAACGGATTACGCCGCAATGACCCAGACTGGTACACTGCCATAGTGATGAACTATGTGTTGGGCAGTGGTGGCTTTGCCTCGCGCCTGACCGAAGAGGTCCGACGCAAGCGCGGCCTGGCCTATGGTGTATCCACACAATTGGTCCCCCGCGATCATGCGGGTCTGTTCATTGGTACGGTCGCCACCCAAAATGCACGCGTTGGCGAATCAGTGCAGGTGATACGCGACGAAATTCAGCGCATGGCCGATTTTGGCATTTCACCCCAAGAGCTGGTTGACGCCAAGACCTATTTGACCGGGTCTTACGCCCTGCGATTTGGCACATCCAAGAGCGCCGCTGGGCAATTGGTCGGTATTCAACGCTATGGTCTGGGCATGAACTATATTGACCGACGCAACGACTATATTGAAGCTGTCAGCATCGAGCAGGTTAATCGCGTTGCCAAGCGCCTTTTGCAGACGGATAATCTGTTCTGGGTTATTGTCGGCAAGCCAGAGGGGCTGCCTGAGGACATGTCAATTACACCCGACGCGTCGCAACCCCAGTCAAATGGATCTGGTTCGTGAAATTTTATCGCCAAAGCCTGGACGGGTGTTTTGAAAGCGAAATAGGCATAGAGGGCCTTTCCAAACCGGGTTTTGATGTTGCCCTGACCAATACACGGGGTGGGGTGAAATGGATCCGGGACGCCTATCATGCCCGCAAATGGCCGCTATTGATGCTGCCAGAAGAACGCGGCGACCTCGACAGTCTGCAATCCATTGCCGATGTCATAAAAGACCAAAGTAAAACCATCCTGATATTGGGAATGGGCGGGTCCAGTCTGGGTGGGCAAACGCTACAAGGCCTTGCCGCGATGGACGAAAGGTCTGAACCCCATATTGTGTTTATGGAAAACCTCGATGGCCATACCTTCGCCCAGCGTCTGAAAGGGTTGGACCTGGAGACAACTTCTATCATCGCAATTTCAAAATCAGGCCGCACTGCAGAAACAGCAATGCAAGTGTTTGCTTTTGTTAGCGCTTTTAAGACAGCAGGCCTCCAGAACCTGATTGCCCAACGGTTCATCTTCATCACCGCGCCGGGGAAAAACCCTATGCGTGACCTCGCCAGCGATTTGAACATCCCCATCCTGGACCACGATCCTGATTTGGGCGGGCGATACTCGGTCTTGTCATCCGTGGGCATGTTGCCAGCCATGCTGATGGGGCTGGACGCCAGGGCCCTGCGCACCGGTGCGCAAAGTGTGATGCTGGACCTGCTGGATAATGACGATTGCGAACCCGCCCGTGGCGCGGCCATTTTGTCAAGCATGGCAGAGGCCAATGGCCGACGCACCAGCGTGTTCATGCCTTATGCCGACCGATTGGCGCGCCTGGGCCCGTGGTATGTGCAATTGTCTGCAGAAAGTCTGGGTAAGGATGGCAAGGGACTGACACCCATTAGTGCCCGTGGGCCCCGAGACCAGCACAGCTCGTTGCAACTGTTTTTGGCGGGCCCCAATGACAAGGTCTTTACCATCCTGTCACACAAGCATCCCCATGATGGGCCCCAGATTTTTGGCGATTTGGTTGCTGAAGAGTTCCCCTATCTCGCTGGCAAAACGATGGGCGAATTGGTGGCGGCTGAAACCTATGCCCTGATCACTACGCTGCGTAATCAGCGTCGCCCTGCCCGGGTGTTCGAGGTCGACGCCGTGGACGAGATGACCATGGGTGCGTTGATGATGCATTTCATGTTGGAAACGATTATCCTGGGTAATGTTTTGGGGGTGAACCCATTCGACCAGCCCGCTGTTGAAGAGGGCAAGAAACTCGCGATTAAATATTTGCAGGGCACATGACCATACGCCTGTTACCCGAGCGAACCGTCAACCGCATCGCCGCCGGCGAGGTTGTCGAGCGGCCCGCCAGCGTGGTGCGGGAATTGGTTGAAAACGCCATTGATGCCGAGGCCACCCGAATCGAAGTCGTCATGACCGATGGCGGTCGTGGTCTGATCAGTGTGACGGACAACGGTGCCGGGATGTCGGCTGACGACCTGACCCTGTGCATTGAACGCCATGCGACGTCTAAATTGCCAGATGATGATCTGTTGCAGATCAATTATCTGGGTTTCCGCGGTGAGGCTCTGCCATCGATTGGCTCGGTCAGCCGCCTCCACATTGTGTCACGAAAAAGGGGCGCGGATAGCGCTTGGGGCATCACTGTTGATGCTGGCCGCAAGTCTGGCCCTGTCCCCGAGGCCCTGGGGGAAGGGACAAGGGTTGAGGTGCATGAACTGTTTTATGCCACCCCGGCCCGACTGAAGTTCCTGAAAACGGCGCGCACCGAATTGTCGCACGCCAACGATACAATCAAACGGCTGGCCATGGCCCATCCGGCGATCGCCTTTAGCCTGTCAGACGGCGATCGTGTTGTGTTTCGGGCCAGCCCCACGAGTGGCGATCTGTTTGCAGCCCGACTGGACCGACTATCGTCAATTCTGGGGGCCGCTTTTCAAGAGAACGCCATCGCGATCACTGCCGAGCGTGAGGGCTTTCGTCTAACAGGCTATGCCGGCATCCCCACCTTCAACCGGGGCAATGCCCAGCATCAGTTCCTGTTCGTCAATGGCCGGTCGGTCCGGGACAAAATGTTGGGTGGTGCAGTACGCGGCGCCTATGCAGATTTCCTGGCCCGTGATCGCCACGCCATTGTGGCGCTGTTTCTGGAGTGTGCGCCCGAGGAAGTCGACGTCAATGTGCACCCTGCCAAGGCCGAAGTCCGATTTCGTGACGCGGGCCTGGTACGCGGTCTGATCGTCAGTGCCCTGAAACATGCCCTGGCCGATGCGGGCCATCGATCATCCACCACAATGGCCCAGGCAGCATTGGGTGCCGCCACCGCGCGCACCCAGCCAGGGCCTGTCTATCAAGGCATTCAGCGCAGCAGCCCCCGGCCCAAAGATGGCTCGGGCATGGAGACGCCGTTCCTGGGCTATAACGCCCCGCCAGGCGCACGCATCGACGAGCCGTTATCTGCCGAGCTTGAGCAGGATATGCAGCAATATCCCATGGGTGCAGCGCGCGGACAATTGCACGAAACCTACATAATCGCGCAATCCGCCGATGGGATCGTCATCGTTGACCAACATGCCGCCCACGAACGCCTGGTCTATGAACGCATGAAGAAAGCCATCGACGCTCGGGGCGTCCCCTCGCAAGTTTTGTTGCTGCCCGAAGTCGTGGAAATGGAACAGTTTCTGGTCGATCGTTTGGTCCGGCGCGCCGATGAATTGTCGGAATTGGGTTTGATGCTGGAAAGTTTTGGCGAAGGTGCGGTTGTCGTGCGTGGGGTCCCGGCCATGCTGGGGGAATGCGACATCAAGGGCCTGGTGATTGATCTGGCCGACGATATTGCCGAGTTTGACGAGGCCCTTAGCCTGAAAGAACGGCTTGAAGACGTTTGTTCAACAATGGCGTGCCATGGCAGCGTTCGCGCTGGTCGCCGGCTGACCATCCCCGAAATGAATGCGCTGATGCGGGAAATGGAAGAAACCCCCCATTCCGGCCAATGTAACCACGGTCGCCCTACCTTTGTGGAATTGAAACTGGCTGATATCGAAAAGCTATTTGGACGACGCTGAGCCGCGACGCAGGCGCTGTGCGCCCTTTTCCGCCACTAAATGGTCCTGAGCTGCCTGCATCGATGCCCCAATGTAAAATACCAGCTCTTCGGCATCGGCTGCCTTGGCATCTTTGAGCAGTATTTTCAGTAGATCATGGATAGCCGTGACGGATTGTGTCTGTTTTTTATTCATTTTTTGGCCCGACCCTGTCCTTCAAGCAGCTGAATACACTCGTAATAGTTGCTTAACGGTATTTTTTACACTTATTGATAGTGTATAGCCTCACCTCTGGCTAGGAAGCAAGCGAAATCCGCGTAATCTTGGTTTGGCCGTATATCCATTGGCGATCTATCAAAAATTCCTCTGGTAATTCAATATCTTCACCCGTAGGGGTTTCAACAATAATAACTGTAGTTTCGCCGATCCATCCGGTTGCAATAGCCCCTATCAACGCCGGCCTAATAAGGCTCTTGCCATAAGGGGGATCAGCAAATACCAGATCGGCCGGACTTGGTGCATTTCTGAGACGCGCGGCATCAGCCTTGACGAAAGTACAATTGCTTTGCACCCCCAGTGACGTTGCATTGTCGCGCGCTAGCCTGAGGGAAGAGGGTGCCTCGTCCACAAAAGTGACCGTGCGTGCACCCCGCGAAATGGCTTCCAGCCCAAAGGCACCGGTGCCGCAAAACAAATCCAGGACGGCAGCCCCGAAAGGAAGTGGCGGCACATTGTGGGACAAGACGTTAAAGATCGCCTCGCGCACACGATCGCTGGTCGGCCTGATTGCATTGTCGACTGGGCTCGCCAGTCGCTTGCCACGATATGTTCCGCCCACAATCCGCATGGGGCTAAAAGTCGAACTTCTCGGCGTTGGTGCCCAGTTGTTCCATCAACACTTTTTTAGGGATTTCCTTCAATTCGCCCTCTTGTAGACTGCCCAATTGGAAGGGCCCAAAGGATGTCCGCAAAAGCCGACTTACCTGGACATCTGCAAAGTTCATCAATCGACGGATTTCGCGATTTTTGCCCTCTTTGATGGCAATCGTATACCAGCGGTTGGTACGCCCACCTTGTTCATCTTCGATCACTGCAGGGGCATAGCGAATACCATCAACCGTGGCGCCTTTGCGGATCTGTTCCAACTTGCGTTCACTGGGGACACCATATCCCCGCACCCGATAATGCCGCGTCCACCCAGTTGACGGATGTTCCAGAAACTGGGCAAGCGCCCCATTATTTGTCAGCAACAACAGCCCTTCAGACGACAGATCAAGCCGCCCGACTGAAATCACCCGGGGCATATCCCGCGGCATTGCGTCAAAGACGGTGGGCCGGCCCTCGGGGTCACCATGGGAAACAATCAGCCCTACCGGCTTGTTATACAGCCACATCCGGGTACGGTCCGGGGCACCGATAGTGGTGCCATCGACGACGATGACATTGTCTGGCGTCACCAGAAACGCGGGCGTATCCAGCTGGACGCCGTCAACTTTGACGCGGCCATCGGCAATCATGCGTTCAGCGCCTCGGCGTGACGCCAGACCAGCGCGGGCCATCACCTTGGCAATCCGTTCGCCTTTTGGCTCGCCTTTTTGTTCATCCTGTTGAGCATTGTCTGTCATGGCGGCACCCTATCATGCCTTGACGGGGACACCACAACATTGAACTCTTGTTCTATGAACACTGGCCCTATGAACACTGGCCCGAGGAACCCTGCCCCAATGACAATCGACCCTATGATGATGGCGCTGGAAGAAGCCAAGGCAGCCGCAGACCGACAAGAAGTGCCCGTCGGCGCAGTCATCGTTGATGCGAACGGCGAAATATTATCGCAGGCAGGCAACCGCGTCATGGAACTGCACGACCCGACGGCCCATGCAGAGATGCTGGCCATCCGAACTGCCACGTCCCGATTGGGTAACGAGCGCCTGGTCGACTGCGATCTGTATGTCACGTTAGAGCCCTGCCCCATGTGTGCACAGGCCATATCCTTTGCGCGCATCCGGCGTCTTTATTATGGCGCGGCAGACCCAAAGGGGGGTGGCGTCGATAATGGCCCGACCCTGTATAACCAACCAACGTGCCACCATGCGCCGCAGGTTTATGGTGGCATCGGGGAAACGAAGGCCGCTATGCTTTTGAAACGCTTTTTTGAGACCCGTCGCTAGTTAACTGAATAGGAAGCTGTATGGATCCCTTTGTCGACATTGACGCCCTTAAAGAATGGTTCTGGGCCATCGTTCAGTGGATTGACATATACGTCTTCAACCTGCCGAACCTGCTTCAGATTGCAGCCATCATTGGGGTTTATTTTGCGTCTGAGCTCCTGGCTGTTCGCGTCCGCAGTGCGCTTGCCAAGAAAAAAGGCGGCGCCGGGTTTCTAAGCAGTGCGCAGGAATGGCTGGCTTCGATGGCGTTGCCGGCCATATGGCTTGTTCTGCAGGGCGGGCTCTTCGTGTTGTTCTCGCTTGTCAGTCTTGAAACGGCAGTGCTGCGCCTTTCGTTCAGTCTGGCTGCAGCTTGGCTTGCCATCAACTTGTTGGTGACCCCCATCAAGAACCGCTTCATGGCGCGGACATTGGCCAGCGTCATATGGCTTCTGACCGCCCTTAGCATTTTAGGCGTTCTCGAGGACACACAAATTTTTCTCAACGCCGCTTCGATCGGCTTGGGCGGCGACACGGAACTGACCGCATTGGGCTTCATTCGTGGTGTCGCCGTCCTTGTCATGTTCATTTGGATTGCGGTCATCCTGACAGGCGTTATCGAGCGCCAGGTCACCAAAGTCAGTGGTCTTACCAGTTCTGCCCGTGTCCTGATCACTAAGGTAAGTCGAATTGTCTTGATTGTCGTTGCCGGCCTTGGCGGCCTTGGCGCTGCAGGTCTTGACCTGACGATCTTCGCCGTGGTCGGTGGTGCCATCGGTCTTGGTATCGGCTTTGGCTTACAAAAGGTTATATCCAACTTGTTCAGCGGGTTTATCCTGCTGATCGATCGATCCATAAAGCCGGGGGATGTTATTGAAATTGAGGGCACCTATGGGTCGGTCAATCGCCTGGCCGCCCGCTATACATCGATCATCACCCGTGACGGGACTGAATTCCTGATCCCGAATGAAGACATGATCACCCGGCCGGTGATCAATTGGTCTCATACCCACCAACTGATCAGGTTGCATGTGGGGATCGGTATTTCTTACGGCAGCAATGTCTATAAAGCGCGCGAAATCATGATTGAAGTTGCTCAGGCTACGGATCGCGTTTTGGAGACCCCGATGCCGGTCTGCCACCTGGTCGAATTTGGTGACAATTCATTGAATCTCGATTTACGGTTTTGGATCCGCGATCCTCAGAACGGTATTGTCAATGTATCCAGCGCCGTCCGATTGGGTGTGTGGGATCGCTTTAATACAGAGGGCATCACCATCCCGTTCCCACAACGCGATGTCCACATCATCACTAATAGTGAAAATGTCGGCGTTATTGAGGATCTGAATAAAGACTCTTGATTAGTTCAGGCGTTATTAGTTCAGGCGCTGGCGACGAACGCTGGGGTCTTCACGATAGAAGATATGACGACCAACACTGGCTGTGCGGTCCATGCGGTCTGCCCAGGCCGGCCGGACATAGTCGGCATGGTAATGCGTGGCAGCACCCAGATCATCGGGCAACCAACTAGAGCGCACCAGATTGGCAATACGCCGTGCCACCATCCAACTGCCAGATTCTTTGGGCCAGCTGCCAGATTCTTTAGGATTGTCTGAGGTTTGGTCGCAAGCGAACGAAAATTGGCAGCGGTCGACCCATTTTTGGTTCTGGAAAACAACGCCGCAAATAGTGTCTGGGTACCGGTTGTCTTTAACGCGGTTCAGGACAACACGGCCAACAGCAAACTGCCCATCAACAGTTTCGCCACGGGCTTCAAAGTAGATTGCTTGCGCCAGGCAATAGTTTTCCGCATCCACATCATCGGGCACGCCTGCAAACTCGAGAAGCTCCTCAAGGTTGGTAGGCATTGCTTTGCCGATCGATGTTTCCAGGCCGCTTACGCGTGCCATCGCCCAATTCGTTGTCTCTGCCTTTTTGGTCAGGCCCGAGCTGGAAATGACCAGCAGTGCCAGAACAAGAGTGAGGGACAATGAAAGGCGCGGAAAACCTGACGTCTGCAATATTCGTCTCCGTTTCAAACCGCTGTGGACCCCTGACAAACATCAAGCCGGAATCATATCCGGCTTTTCGGTTTTTTGGTCAGGGCCATTGCCAATAACGTTGCAAATAACGTTGCAACGCCACCCATGTAGTGGGAGTTTTCACTAAATGCAACTAAATGCGCTATTTTTGTAAATAGTTGGCAAATCCTCGTGGCGCAAATACAACAAATGCAATAGCGGAATTCTGACTAATTGTGCGGTCTTTCCGTCATCAAAGCCGCAGTTCTCAAGGGCTTCGGGCCTGTTGTTACTTAGCGATTGATTCTCCCAGGCATCGAATACTTAAATAATTCAAGCCTTTACTGATATTTTTTTAACGGGCCCATCGACGTTTTCTGTGCTGCAAAACAGATCGACACAATCCGAATTGGTTACCAGTCGGTAATGCTAGATTTTCTGCGAGTTTTCGCACCTTGAAGCCTTGCGAGAATCCACTTGATTCTATGGCCGCGCCACGTACTGTGACGCCGCAATTGACTCGATGCGGGATTCGATTCCCCGCCAGAGATTTGACACTGTAATCGCCGAAAATGGGAGTTTAGGCATGTCAGAAGTATATATCGTCAGCGCTACGCGTACCGCTGTTGGCTCGTTCAATGGAAGCCTTTCCAGCGTCTCCGCCGATTATCTTGGGCAAACCGTCATGACCGCCGCGCTGGAACGTGCTGGCATCGATGGCGCCGATGTCGGCGAAGTGATCTTTGGCCAGGTGTTGACCGCCGGTGCGGGCCAGAACCCAGCGCGTCAGGCGTCGATCGCAGCTGGCATGCCCGCCGAAGTTCCCGCCTGGATCGTTAACCAGATGTGCGGTTCGGGCCTTCGTTCCGTTGCTCTGGCAACCCAGTCTATCAAAAATGGCGATGCAGACATCGTTATGGCTGGTGGTCAGGAAAGCATGAGCCAGGCCCCCCATGTTGCGCATCTGCGCAATGGCACCAAGATGGGTGACCTGAACATGGTCGACACCATGATCAAGGACGGCCTTTGGGACGCCTTCAATGGCTATCACATGGGCAACACGGCTGAAAATGTTGCGAACCAATGGCAGATCACCCGCGAACAGCAGGACGAATTCGCCGTTGCGTCGCAGAACAAAGCGTCAAAAGCCCAGAAGGCTGGCAAGTTCAAAGACGAAATCACGCCAGTGATCATCAAGACCCGCAAAGGCGAGACCGTCTTTGACGAAGACGAATATATCCGCCACGGTGTGGATATCGATGCACTCTCTGGCATGCGCCCAGCCTTTGCCAAAGATGGCTCGGTGACAGCTGGCAATGCCAGCGGCATCAATGACGGTGCTGCCGCCATTCTGCTGGCCTCGGGCGAGGAAGTCGAAAAGCGCGGGCTCAAGCCACTGGCGCGGGTTGTTTCCTGGGCCCAGTCTGGCGTCGATCCTGCGATCATGGGCACCGGCCCCATCCCTGCCTCTCGCAAGGCCCTGGAAAAGGCTGGTTGGACCGTCGACGATCTGGATTTGATAGAGGCCAATGAAGCCTTTGCCGCACAAGCATGTGCCGTCAACAAAGACATGGGCTGGGACACCGACAAGGTGAACGTTAATGGCGGCGCTATTGCCATTGGTCACCCCATCGGCGCATCCGGCGGCCGCGTTCTTGTGACGCTGCTGCACGAAATGGAAAAGCGGGACGCAAAAAAGGGCCTGGCCACACTGTGCATCGGTGGTGGCATGGGTATCGCCCTTTGTGTTGAGCGCGACTGATCGCGCTTTGCGTTGAGCACGACTGGTCGCCCTTTGCGTTGAACGCGATCAATCAAACCAACAACAACCAACTTTAAAGGAACACTGAATATGTCACGAGTTGCACTTGTCACTGGTGGTACCCGCGGTATTGGCGCAGCTGTTTCCATCGCTCTTAAAGACGCCGGCTATGCAGTTGCCGCCACTTATGCCGGCAATGATGAAGCCGCCAACGCCTTCAATGCAAAGACCGGCATTGCCGTTTTCAAGTGGGATGTTGGCGACTATGACGCCTGCGTCGCTGGCATTGCTACCGTCGAGGCCGACCTTGGCCCGGTTGACGTCCTCGTCAACAACGCTGGTATTACGCGCGACACCATGTTGCACAAAATGTCTCGCGAACAGTGGGACGAAGTCATCAATGTTGACCTGAACTCGCTGTTCAACATGTGCCGCCCGCTCATCGAAGGCATGCGCGAACGCAATTTTGGTCGCATCATCAACATGACCTCCATTAACGGCCAAAAGGGCCAGATGGGTCAGACAAATTATTCCGCCGCCAAAGCCGGCATCATTGGCTTTACCAAGGCGCTGGCGCTGGAAACAGCCCGCAAGGACATCACTGTCAACGTGATTGCCCCTGGTTATGTCGATACCGACATGGTGGCTGCCGTGCCTGAGAACGTGCTGGAAGGGATCATTGCAGGCATCCCCAAGGGTCGCCTGGCCGCGCCTGAAGACATCGCCAACGGCGCTGTGTTCCTGGCCAAAGATGAATCCGGTTTCATCACTGGCACAACCTTGACCATCAATGGTGCCCAATACATCACTGGATAAATCACCAGCATATAGATAAAAAAAGGGCAGCCAATTGGCTGCCCTTTTTATTAGCACGATCGGCGTCTTGGCGCGCCTTGGCTAACTGAATACGCCCCCAACACGCCTAAGCGTCGTTGGCGTAATTTCCATTGATGTAGTTCATCAGTGTGAGATGCATATGACGGATCCGCCGTTCCTGATGCGAAATCCAGATACCCTGGAACGCCGCTGAGTGCATGCCCTTCTGTAGATGCGGCAGGTTCACTGCATCCTGGTCCAACACGAGGCCAAGCGACCGTTCACCGTGTTTGAACTGCTCGTTCTCGGGCGGTTCTGGCTTTTCGGCACCATCAGGCATTTGTGCGAACATCTGCACATCGAAATACATCTTGTTCGGATCGGTTTCATGCGGGCGCTGGCGGAACAGCATCATTGAATCTGCATGGATGTTCATGGTGATATTGGGGAACAGATAATAATGATAATCGTCCGTCAACTGGTCATCGTTGAACATCGAATAGTCGCGCGGCACATTGCCCAGATTGTTGCGTTTATGCTGCTGCATGGCCTGGCGCACGTCAGAAACACGCCCCTTATAATCGTCCGGGTTCATGCCCACGGCCTGCATCGGCATGGCAATAGCCTCGGGCACTACGTCCAGCTCATACCCCAGGCGTGGGCTATAGGTCTGGAACGGCACCAGATAACGATTGTGACGTTCATACAGGTCGATTTGCACGTCAACATCATCGATGCTGAAGGCCAGTTCGGGATGGATACCCTGCACGTGATAGACCTCGTTAAAGGCATCGACCGAAGCCTTCCAGTTACAGTTCCACTCGACCGTCAGGTTCATGACCATGGCCATGTCCTGGAAACGGTAGGCGTCGAGATGTTCGGGCACCATGCCGAGGAATTCTGACAAAGGCTCGCAGTCAGGGTTCAGGTTGAACCACACAAAACCACCCCAGGTTTCTGTCTGAATTTGGCGCAGGCTAAGTTTTTCTTGCGGGCAACCCTGGTGAAAATCATCCTCGTCCGGCACGTGGATCAATGTGCCCTCAAGGTCGTAGGTCCACAGATGATAGGCACAGACCAATGACTTGGCGTTACCGGCTTTGTCGAACTTTACGCGGTTACCACGGTGGTTGCAGTTATTGTACATGACGCGGGCAACGCCATCATCGCCCCGTACAATCAACAAGCTTTCCTTGCCAATCTCGGTGGCGATGTAGTCACCTGCCTCTGGGATTTCTTGCTCACTGCAGCCGACCAGCCAGGCCTTGGACCACATGGAGTCCCATTCTTTCTGCATAAATTCTGGTGATGTATAGCGTTCCTTGGGGATCATTTCATCACCCATCTCTATATCCGGGGACCGCTCCACCGGTGTCTGGACGCTTTCTTTAACGCGGACGACTGCAACCATTTTCTGCTTCCCTATCTTGCTGGTCTGAATCACATCGCGGCTTTCACCCCGAGGTCAGCCTTCAAAATGCAGCAGCAATTGCCTAGTTGCATTGATCAAAATCAAAAAAGTCATAGGCGCATAAAAAAGGGCGCCCAAGGGCACCCTTTACGACGATTTCGAACGGCCTTAACTGGCGCGCCATTCGATTGGGGCCCTACTCGATGGGGGCAAGCCCGCCCTGGATCAGGTTCTTGCCGTCCCAGTTTTCAGCGGCTTCTCGGGTCTGCTCATAGACCATCCGCAATAAGGCATGGTCTTCGTACAACTCTATCATGTGGCCCAAGTCTTCGCGTGTATCGATAAAGCTGACAGAACAATCCGGCAAAAGTGCAAACTCGGTTGCAATTTCATAGCCCGCATCGATGAAGGCTTGGCGTTCGGCCGCGTAATCATCGGCAAAAATTGCCACGTGATGCACGCCCTGGGTCCCCAGTGGGAACGAATCCCAGAACGCGTTCTGTTCTTTGGAATGCGGTTGGATAATCTCGATATTCAAATCGCCCGACTGACCAAAAGCACGCGAAAAGTCGAGGTCCTCCGTCGCGGGCTTGCCCCGATGAACAACCGTTGCGGCCGGCAACGGGTCACGCCCGGTTAGCCAGGGCCCGATACCATAGATATCGTGGAGTTTAACGCACAGGGCTTCGATGTCATGAGTGACATAACAAACCTGCACAATTTTAGCGCGGTCTAGCAATGGCATGATGTTGGACTTTCAGCTGGAAAAATAGTCAGAAATTATCTTTACGTTTACGCGTTTCGGCAAACACCGTCACTAGGTCGGCCCCTTCCAGGCCCAGGGTCCGCTGCAGGTCAATGCTGTCAGGCCGCATGAAGGGGTTGGTGGCAAATTCTTCTGCCAGGGTCGAGGGCACAGTGCTTTTGCCTTCGGCGCGGGCTGCATCGATCCAGGCTTTGCGGTCAATCAGGGCCTGATTGTTGGGCTCGACAGTGATCGCAAAGGCTGCATTGGCCTGGGTATATTCATGGGCGCAGTAAACCTTTGTTTCGCCCGGCAGGTTCTTGAACTTGGATAATGAGTCCCACATCTGGTCAGGCGTGCCTTCAAACAGGCGGCCACAGCCCAGGGCAAACAGCGTATCGCCGCAGAACAACGCATCCGAGTCGCCAAACCAATAGGCAATATGCCCCCTGGTATGGCCCGCCACATCAAACACCTTGGCGGTGCTGGACCCCAACGTATAGGTGTCACCGTCACCGACCTCTATATCAATGCCGGGAATGCGCCCTGCGTCGGCACGCGGCCCCACAATGGTGCAATTCGTGGCCTCTTTGAGAACCAAATTGCCCCCCACATGGTCCATATGGTGATGGGTGTTGAGAATATGTGTCAAATTCCAACCCTTATCAGACAGGGCCGCAAAAACCTCGTCCGTGGTGGCTGGGTCAACAACGGCGGTTTGTCCACTGGCCGCATCATGGGCGAGATAGACGTAATTATCGGATAGAACCGGTATCTGGTGTATTTCAAGCATGGCGTTAAGATAGCGCGGTCCGCGCCGTTTGAGAAGACCGGGCTGTTTGAAAAGAGATGCAACACAGATGTATCCAGATGTTACGCAGATTAACGAATTTTATCACAGCCCGCTGGGGGAACAGTGCCAGGCTGTGATGGCCGATAAGTTGCTGAGCGAGTGGCCAGAACTCGATGGTCTGCGCGTTGGTGGCTTTGGCTATACACTGCCGCTGTTGTCGGGCCTGTTGCCCAATACAGATATCAAAGCCTGTATCATGCCGGCCCCCATGGGGGTGACGGCCTGGCCCCAAGACGGGCCCAACAAGGCGGCTTTGGCCGAAGAGACCGCCTTGCCCCTGCCCGATGAAAGCCTGGATAGACTGGCCGTTTGCCACGCGCTGGAACACGTGGAGAGCCCCAAGAAGTTTCTGCGGGAATTGTGGCGCGTGACCAGCGAAGAAGGACGGGTGATGCTGTTAGTGCCCAATCGCCGCAGTTTTTGGGCGCTGTCTGACAAAACACCCTTCGGCCATGGTAGGCCCTTCAGCCGCGGCCAGTTGGCTGCCCTGTTACGCGATAGTCTGTTCGAGGTCACCCGGCTGTCAGGCGTGTTCTACAGTTGGCCAGGCACCAGCACGCTCAGCGTCGGCATGTCGCGAATTATCGACCCATGGGGGCGCAATATCTGGCGCAATATGCCCGGCGTGTGGATGGTAGAGGCCCGCAAACGGGTTAGCGCGCCTTTGACAGACGCCCAACCTGTCAAAAGAAGGGCCTATGCGCCTGCGGGATTGTCGTCGATCCATTCGTCCAGCCCATCATCATCGTAGGACAGCACGAACAGTCCCTGGTCTCCAAACAGATTGGTGTACCAAAGCGGCATGGACCGGCTCGACAATTTGCCATAATGCGTAAATGTATAGGATTGCTCGATGGTAATGCCTAAATCTTCGCACAAATTGACAAAGTCACGAATGGTACACAGATGAATGTTCGGGGTGTTGTACCAGGGCAGGTCCAGCGTTTCGGTTTCCGGCATGCGCCCGCCCAGCAGCAATTTCAATCGCACCCGCCAATGCCCAAAATTTGGGAACGACACGATCGTACGCTTGCCGATGCGCAGCATCTGACGCAGACACTCGCGCGTGTCACGCATGGCCTGAAGGGTCTGGCTAAGGATCACATAGTCAAACCCGTCAGACGGATAATCGACCAGATCTGTATCCGCGTTGCCTTGCACCACAGACAGGCCGCGGGCCACACTGGCGCTTACACCTTCGCGGGACAACTCCAGACCGCGCGCATCGGCGCCGCGTTCATTGACCAGAATATCCAGCAATTCTCCATCGCCACAGCCAATATCAAGGACACGGCTGCCTGGTTCGACCATTTTCGAGATTTCCAACAGGTCGACGCGGATATCGCCTGCCCGACCCAGGCCAACGGATTTGTCATTGTCTGATACAGACACGGCTAAATCCCCCTTCTTTGGGCCGAGGCATCCAGGAACCCGCGCAGGATATCAAAGAATTCCGGCACATCCAGCAAGAAGGAATCATGCCCCTTGTCGCTTTCAATCTCGACAAAGCTGACATCGGCAGCCGCCGCATTCAGCGCCCGCACGATGTCTCGGCTTTGCGACGTCGGGAACAACCAATCAGAGGTAAACGAAACGACACAAAACCGTGTCTGTGTGTGGCGCCATGCATTGGCCAACACACCATCATGATCGGCAGCAATGTCGAAATAGTCCATTGCCCGGGTGATATAGAGATAAGAATTGGCGTCAAACCGGTCGACAAAAGTATTGCCCTGGTAACGCAGATAAGATTCCACCTGAAAGTCAGCGTCAAAGCCATAGGTCACCGCCTCGCGGTCCTGCAATTCCCGCCCAAACTTGTCGTGCAGACCGGCCTCGGACAGATAGGTGATGTGGGCCGCCATGCGCGCAACCGACAGCCCCGCGTCCGGGCGTTTACCCGTGCCGTAATAGGCCCCACCCTGCCAATTAGGGTCGGCCATAATCGCCTGCCTGCCAACCTCGTCAAACGCAATATTTTGGGCAGAATGGCGGGCTGCCGTGGCAATGGGGATGGCCGAATAGACCCGTTCGGGAAAACGCGCAGTCCAGTCCAACACCTGCATGCCGCCCATAGACCCGCCAACCACACAGAACAATTGGTCAATACCAATTTGATCGAGAAAGGCAGCCTGCACCCGCACCATGTCGCCAATGGTAATCACCGGGAAATTGATGCCCATTGGTTTATTCGTCTTGGGGTCGATCGTCAGAGGGCCGGTGGACCCCAGGCACGACCCCAACACATTGAGGCACAGCACATAGAACCGGTCCGTATCAATGACCTTGCCCGGGCCAACCATATTGGCCCACCACCCAGCTTTGCCGGTCACCGGATGCGTACCCGCCGCATATTGGTCCATGGTCAGCGCATGACACAACAGCACGACATTGGATTTGTCGGCATTCAAGGTGCCATAGTCCTGCCAGGCTATTTCGACTTCATCAAGGGCAGCCCCGTTCTCGAGGCGAAACGGCACGTCGCGCAACAGGCTTACCTGTGCGGCGGATTGGCTGCCATTTTTTGTGTCGCCCTGTGTGGTCACAATCACTCCATCCATTTGAGGGAAAACGTAACAGATCGTAACAATTTGCGCCCGAAAAATTCGCTCTGACTAGGCTTCAAGCCCCTTGAGTGTCAATGTTTTCTTTGATTTTGCAGGGCGCGACCACTAGTAATGGCGGCATGACGAATGAAAACGAAATTGCGCGCATCCGCAAAGAGATTGACGGTATTGATGTCGCCGTACACGACATGTTGATGCGCCGGGTCGCCCTGGCCGAAGAAATGGCAATCGCGAAAGACCAGGCGGCTGCCGGTAAAGCGCGCATGCGCCCAGGGCGCGAGGCGGCCATTTTGCGCGATCTGTTTGCTCGTCATCAGGGCCCCCTGGCCTTTCCCGTTGTGGCACGAATCTGGCGAGAGCTGATCAATGCAAATCTGCGGGTAGAGGGTGATTTTCGGGTCGCCCTCTTTTCTGTTGGGGACGACGACATCCCAGCGCAGGCCCGCGCGCAATATGGCGACCTGACGCCTTATATCACCTGCGACACACCCGACGCCGCATTGGAACAAGCGCGCAACAACCGCGACACCATCGCTGTTCTGCCCGCAACGCCGGGAAACACTTGGTGGACAGCCCTTTTGTCGGAAGCCAACGCTTCCCTGAAAATCATCGGCTGCCTGCCTTTTGTTCGGCACAAAGACGACACCATCATCGCTGTCAGTGTAGGGGCACTGGACCGTGAAGACACCGGGGACGACGTCTCCCTGGCAATCGTGGAATGTTCGTCTGAGGAGTTAAACGTACCTGGAATATTCATCATTGACCAAATTGGAACGCAATTTCTGGTCGGCATTGGGCGCTATCTCGCCGCAGACGACAACAATTGGAACGCGCTGAAAAATTTCGAAGCCGTGAAAAAAGTCACGCCGGTTGGCGGTTTTGCTAACCCGATCATCGTAGACGCGGAGGCATAGATGGCAAAACTAACGCCGCGCCCGGGAATCATGGACATTACGCCCTATGTTGGGGGTCAATCAAAAGACACCAGCTTCAAAGGCAAATTGTCGTCAAATGAATCGGCCCTGGGCACCAGCCCGGCTGCGGTCGCTGCCTATTCAGAGGCTGCGGCCACGCTGCACCGCTATCCCGATGGCGGGTCTATCACCCTGCGCGAAGCATTGGCTGCAGAATACGATATCGAGGCCAACCGCATTGTCTGTGTGTCGGGGTCTGACGATCTGCTGACCATGATCTGCCGCGCCTATGCAGGCCCGGGCGATGAGGTGCTGTACAGTGAAAACGGCTTTTTGGTGTACCCGATTGCAGCCATGTCCGTCGGCGCCACGCCAATAGCAGTGTGTGAGCGAGACTATCATCAACAGGTGGATAATTTACTGGCGGCCGTGACACCGAAGACGAAAGTCGTTTTTGTCACCAACCCCAGCAATCCAACCGGTACCTACATCACAGGTGACGAGCTTGCCCGTCTGCATGCGGGGTTGCCGAACAGTGTTGCCCTGGTGATTGACGGTGCCTATGCCGAATTCGTCACAGCAGAAGACTTTGATTGCGGCCTGGAGCTGGCGCGCAACGCCGATAACGTCTTGATGACGCGGACCTTCTCCAAGATATATGGCCTGGCGGGCCTGCGTCTGGGTTGGGGCTATGGATCGAGGCAGATCATGGATGTGATCAACCGTATTCGCGGCCCGTTCAATGTCGCAGCACCCTCTCAGGCAGCGGGCGTTGCCGCCCTTGGTGACACAGAGTTTGTCGCAGCTGCGGTTGCACATAACAGTAAATATCTAGCGTGGCTGACCCAGCAGATCACTGATATGGGACTGTTCGTCGTGCCAAGCGTCGCTAATTTTCTGTTGATCAAGTTTGACAGCGAGGAGCACGCCCACGCTTGTGATCTGTTCCTGCAGGACAAAGGCTTTTTCCTCCGGCGGATGGATGAATACGGGTTCCCCGACCATTTGCGCCTTTCCATCGGCCCGGTTGATGAGAATGAGGGCGTAATTGCTGCCCTGCACAGCTTCATCACACGCCCCAATTGGGACGCATCTGATGAGTAAACAGCCCTTGTTTGAGCGCATGGCGCTGATCGGCGTGGGGCTAATCGGATCGTCTATTGCCCATGGTGCCCGCAAGCATGGCCTGGTCAAACACATCGCTGCCACTGCCCGGTCCGAGGCCACCCGCACGATTGTGGCAGACCAGGGCATCGTTGATTCGGTTTATGAGACGGGCCCAGAGGCCGTGGCGGGCGCAGACCTGATTATCATCTGCACCCCGGTTGGCGCCTTTGAGGCCGTGGCAAAAGAAATTGGCCCCCACATCGCACCCGGCGCCATCGTTACCGATGTCGGTTCGGTCAAACAAGCAGTGATCAAAGCCGTTGCACCGCATCTGGCCGATGGTGTGCACCTGGTGCCGGGCCATCCGGTGGCGGGGACCGAGAATTCGGGTCCTGAATCGGGGTTTGCCGAATTGTTTGAAGACCGCTGGTGCATCCTGACACCGCCCGAGGGCACAGACGCCACTGCAACCACCAAATTGCAAGACTTTTGGCAAGCGCTTGGCAGTCGGGTCGAAATTATGACGCCCCGGCACCATGACCTGGTGTTGGCCATCACCAGCCATGTGCCGCATCTGATTGCCTACAACATCGTTGGCACGGCGGCTGATCTGGAAACCGTAACCGAGAGCGAAGTCATCAAGTTTTCAGCCGGTGGTTTTCGCGACTTTACCCGAATTGCTGCCAGCGACCCGACCATGTGGCGCGACGTGTTTTTGAACAACAAGGAAGCCGTGTTGGAAATGTTGGGGCGGTTTAACGAAGACCTGTCGGCCCTGCAACGGGCGATCCGATGGGACGATGGCGATGCCCTGTTCAAACTGTTTTCCCACACGCGCGAAATCCGGCGCGAGATTATCGACGCGGGCCAGGAAACCGAAGCGCCAGATTTTGGCCGCCCGCACGGATCAGAGACCGAAGACTAGAATAGTGCCTAGAACAGGGCCTAGAAAAGTGCCTAGAATAAGGATGGCACGCCTTCTGTCTTGGTCACAATGCTGATCTCGGTGCTTTCATCACCAAAACGACCCTGGGTCCGCGCGTGATATTGCAGTTCCGGCACGTCCATAGTGCCCTGGTTGGATCGCAGCTCAATCCCTCGCATATCTATGTCGAATGAGGCACGGTCGCTGGTATAGCCAACCAGACTGGCCAGGTTCTTGTTCGCCAGCAACGTCCAGACGAGCAGATGTTGGCTGTCAAAACGATGCACCTCGCCTTCGAAATGGATGACCATATGGCCTTTGGTCCAGGGTTGGTGGATCAACTCCAGCGACGAAATTTCAAACGCGCCATATTCTGGGATGGCGACAGAAACATCGGTCAATTTATGACTGATCCGGTAGGGGAACCCGCCACTGTCTTCCACGCGATAGCTGACGACCGACCCCACAGGCAGCCATTGCGCAAAGGCGGCGTCAAAGCGTTCGGCGACGGCATCGACCTCGCCATTCCACCACCACGCATAGATGCCAACAGTTAATGCGATCCCTGTAAAAAATGTGATTACCTTTGTCACGTCCGTGATCCTCGATTGCTCTTTGTTGGCGGCACATTAGGATGTCCCCATGACCAGGGCAACCATGTAGGAAACACCAAGTTATGACTGATGATTTGTGGGTATTTGGCTATGGTTCGTTGATGTGGCGACCCGGATTCGATTATCTGGAGTCACGCCCGGCCCGACTATTTGGGTATCACAGGGCCTTTTGCGTCTATTCCTGGTATCACCGCGGTAGCGAAGACGCCCCCGGCCTTGTGGTGGGGCTGGACCAGGGTGGGTCCTGCATCGGCCAGGCCTACCGCATTGCGGGCACCGATGCGAAGGACGTGATCGCCTATCTGGACGCCCGCGAAATGGTCACGGCGGTTTACCGGCCGATCATTTCACCCATTCGCACCGCCCAAGGTAAGGTGTTGGCCCGCACTTACATTGCAGACCGCAGCCACCCACAATACGCAGGCAAGCTGCCCTTTGAGGACCAGGCAGAAATCATCCGCTTTGGGGTCGGCCATTCCGGCATCAACACAGACTATCTGGCCAGCACCGTCGACCATCTGGACGAATTGGGCATCACAGACGGGCCGTTACACAGCGTGCATGAATTGGTGTTTGGTTAGCCACACTTAGAATAGCCGCACGACACGCAGGTATCGCAGCCTTCCTGCTTGATGAGCGTTGGGGCGCTACATTTTGGGCAGAA
>SMXS01000159.1 GCA_004356955.1 Alphaproteobacteria bacterium
AGGCTGCCTGCGCGGCGATCTGCTGGCCGTTGACGACCAGTTTGCCGTCTGCCGCGCTCACGTTGACTACATCACCATCCGAGATATCGCCCTGCAAGATCATTTCCGCCAGCGGGTTCTGCAATGACCGCTGAATAACCCGTTTCAGCGGACGCGCGCCATAGACCGGGTCGTAGCCGGCATCACCGAGCCATACTTTTGCGGCCTCATCCAGCGACAGCGAGATACCGCGGGCCGCCAACAAGGCTTCTAGCGAGCTAAGTTGGATATCCACAATCCCTGTCATATTGTCGCGCGACAGGCGGTGGAACAGGATGGTTTCGTCCAGCCGGTTCAGGAATTCGGGCCTGAAGGCCACGCGGACAATATCCATCACCTGATCGCGGACAAGCTCTGGATCTGCGCCATCGACCTGTCCGGCCAGCACATCACTACCCAGATTAGACGTCAGGATAATCAGCGTATTGCTGAAGTCCACCGTACGACCCTGCCCGTCCGTCAGACGGCCATCATCAAGCACCTGTAACAAGACGTTGAAGACGTCTGGATGCGCTTTTTCGACCTCGTCAAACAGGATGATCTGGAACGGCCGGCGGCGGACAGATTCCGTCAGCACGCCGCCCTCTTCATAGCCAACATAGCCAGGGGGTGCGCCAATCAGGCGTGAGACCGCGTGCTTTTCCATGAATTCCGACATGTCGATCCGCGTCATGGCGTGTTCGTCATCAAACAAAAAGTTTGCCAGGGCCTTGGTCAGCTCGGTCTTGCCCACGCCTGTGGGCCCCAGGAACAGGAATGACCCAATGGGCCGCGCCATGTCCTGCAGGCCTGCACGGGCCCGCCTGACGGCGTCAGAGACGACCTTGACGGCTTCGGCCTGGCCAATCACGCGTTTGCCCAGCTCAGCCTCCATACGCAGCAGTTTTTCGCGTTCGCCCGCCATCAGCTTATCAACCGGAATGCCGGTCCACCGCGCTACGATGAAGGCAATATCCTGGTCAGAGACTTCCTCTTTCAGAACGTGACCTTCGCTTTCGGCCACTGCATCAGCAACTTTTTGTTCTAACTCCGGGATCAAGCCATAGGTCAGCTCACCCGCTTTGGCGAGGTCGCCATCGCGCTGGGCATGTTCCAGCGCCAGACGCGCGGTATCCAGTTCTTCCTTCAGCTTTTGTTGGCCTGACAATTTGTCCTTCTCGGCCTGCCATTGGGCGGTCAACACGCCAGATTTTTCCTCCAGGCCCATCAGCTCTTCCTCCAGCTTTACCAGCCGGTCTTTCGAGCCTTTGTCACTTTCTTTCTTCAACGCTTCGCGCTCAATTTTCAGCTGAATGATCCGGCGATCAAGCTCGTCAATTTCCTCCGGCTTAGAGTCCACTTCCATGCGCAGGCGACTGGCGGCTTCATCCATCAGATCGATGGCTTTGTCTGGCAAAAACCTGTCAGAAATATAGCGGTTGGACAACGTGGCTGCCGCAACGATGGCACCATCGGTAATGCGAATGCCATGGTGCAGTTCGTATTTTTCTTTCAGTCCACGCAAAATCGATATTGTGTCCTCGACCGTAGGTTCTTCGATCAGCACAGGCTGGAACCGGCGCTCGAGAGCGGCGTCTTTTTCGATGTACTTGCGATATTCGTCCAGTGTGGTTGCGCCGATACAGTGCAACTTGCCCCTCGCCAATGCCGGCTTTAACAGGTTAGAGGCATCCATCGAGCCTTCTGCAGCCCCTGCCCCGACAATGGTATGCATCTCGTCGATGAACAGGATAATCTGCCCGTCGGCGGCCTGCACTTCTTCCAGCACAGACTTCAGGCGCTCTTCAAATTCACCACGGAATTTCGCGCCCGCGATCAGCGCCCCCATATCAAGCGCCAGCACTTTCTTGTGCAGCAGACTGTCGGGCACATCACCATTGGCAATCCGCAGGGCAAGCCCCTCGGCAATGGCGGTTTTACCAACGCCCGGTTCCCCGATCAGCACCGGGTTGTTTTTGGTCCGGCGTGACAATACCTGCATCGTGCGGCGGATTTCCTCGTCGCGGCCAATGACCGGGTCCAGGCGTCCCTCACGGGCATCTTCCGTCAGGTCCTGAGCGTATTTCTTTAGCGCATCATAGGCATTTTCTGCGGTGGCACTGTCGGCCGTGCGCCCCTGGCGCAATTTGTTGATGGCATCATTCAGGGCTTGCGGGGTCAAACCAGCCTTTTTCAATATGTCTGCGGATTCAGTGCCGGATGCCAATGTGAAGGCCTGCAACAGACGTTCAACGGTGACATAGCTGTCTCCGGCTTTGTCGGCGATCTGCTGAGCGCTATCGAGCAGGCGTGCGTTTTCGTTCGACAGGTACACCGAGCTTGCGCCGTCGCCTTCCACCTGTGGCAGTTTTGCCAAGGCGGCTTCGACGTCAGGCAAAATCATTTGTGGATTGCCACCAGCACTGGCAATCAGATTACCGGCCAGGCCTTCCTCGTCTTCGATCAGAACCTTCAGCAGGTGGTCTGGCGTGAATTGTTGATGATTGGACCGTTGGGCCAGCATCTGCGCAGATTGCACAAAGCCTTTCGATCGATCCGAAAACTTTTCGATATCCATTTAGGTCACCTCTTTGCGAGCATTTCCAAGCCCGGGCCCTTTAAAAAGCGACCCGGTATATGCCCTATATGGTGTGGCTAAACGGCCACACAAGAGGTGGGATGACGATATTTTGGCGGGGGTATATGCCTATTCAGATGGCTCAGTTGCCACTGGTATCTCGGCTGGTATCTCGGCTGGTTCCTCGGCTGGCGCTTCGGGAGCTGGCGCTGGAGCCTTCTCCATGGCCTCGGCTTTGTCTGCTGTCTTGGCAGCCACACGGCTTCGGCGCTGTCCTGTCGACCGACGCTGACGGCGCACAGGGGTTGGCGTTTCCTGTACGGGCACGCTTTCATCCACACCTGGCTGGTCACCGGCACCAGCAGCGTCAATATCTGGTTGTTCTGCACTAACATTGACATTGGCACTGACATTGGCACTAACAGGCTGTTCTACAGCGGTATCGGCACCATTAACCTGAGGCGCGTCATTGCGGTCGGCCATCTGCTCGTTATTTTGACGGCGATTGGCTTCACTCTGTTCTCGTTGCTTGGCCTGGGCCTCGTTGGCTTCGCTTACGATGCGCATGTAATGTTCGGCATGCTGCAACAAGCCTTCAACAATCACGCGGTCTTTGTTGGACCGGGCATCCTGGGCCAAAGTTGCATATTTTTCCGCCAATTGCACAGCGGTGCCACGCAGACGACCCGTAGGGCCGTTGCTGTCATACGCGCGATTTGGGTTATTCTGTCCCTGGCCTTTACTACGACCAGAGCGCCCACGCGAACGTTGTCTATTGTTGTTGTTACCTTGCCTCATATCAGCGCCACATCATGTCTGTTTACAGTTGATTGGTTTGGTCGGGCTCTATTTTTCTTCAGCCTGCGATACTGCAATTTTCAGTATCCGATGTGCTGCGCAAACAGCTCACCTATTCCCGTAACGGTCTAAGTTACGGCTTCCTGTAGCTCTTCAGGATTTGAAGCTGCGTGCAGCTATATCGCTGTCATCGCGTCTTCGGTTTGGACCCTAGACCGTGCTGACCGGATTGCCAACTACTAAATGCACCAAAATGCCAGATTGTCAGATTGCGCTAGCGACCACACGATCAACGCCAGCTAAATCCTGGACTATCGAAATTGACATTACTGTTATTTCTTCAATTAATTCAATAATTTGGCCTGACTGTCCGATACCGACCTCTAGGTAAAAACGGCCATTGGGCCTCAGAATGCGGGACAGATCGGCCATCACTTTTCTGTAGTCGTCCATGCCTTTTTCGCCCCCATCAAGGGCCTCTGGGGGGTCAAACAGGGCAACTTCAGGCATCAACTGCTGCATGTCATTGCTGTCAATATAGGGCGGGTTTGACACTACAATATCGGCGCAATCACTCTCCAGCATCTGGCCCCAGTTGCTTTGGATAAATGTCATCCGATCTGACACACCCAGCGACGTCGCGTTGCCCCGGGCGACGTCTAATGCATCGGCACTTTGGTCGACCGCAATGCCGGTGGCGGCAGGCAGTTCTGTCAACAAGGCAATCAAGATACAGCCGGTTCCGGTTCCCAGGTCGACAATGGTCAGGGGCGCCTTTTTGTCTGACAGATCGTCCAACACAGCCTGCACCAGAGTCTCGGTATCGGGCCTTGGGTCCAGAACGGCTGGCGTGATCTGGAAGTCGAGGCTCCAGAATTCTCGACAGCCGACGATCCGCGAGACAGGCTCGTGCCCGGCCCGGCGGTTTAACAATAATTGGTATTGGTTGGCAGTATCAGCATCGACAGTGTCGTCGCCACCAGACATCAATTGTGCCTGGGTCCATGACAGGGCCTCTTGCAGCAAAAGTCGCGCATCCAGATTGGCATTGTCGATGCCCGCGTCGCGCAGGGTTTGCCGCCCTTGTTGCCACAGCGCCTGGACCGCTGGGGTCATTATACCTGGGCTTCGGCTTCGGCCAGCAGCGCGGCTTGCTCTTCTGCTGCCAGCGCGTCGATAATTTCGTCCAGGCCAATGCCTTGCAATATCTGGTCTAATTTGTGGATGGTCAGATTGATGCGATGGTCGGTAACGCGATTCTGCGGGAAATTGTAGGTCCGAATACGTTCTGACCGATCGCCCGAGCCAACCTGGCTTTTGCGTGTGTCTGACCGTTCCGCTGCAATGCGATTCCGCTCGGCTTCGTATAGCCGCGCCCGCAGGATGGTCATGGCCTTGGCTTTGTTCTTGTGCTGCGACGTTTCATCCTGCTGGGCAACCACCGTGCCTGTCGGGATATGGGTAATCCGCACGGCACTTTCGGTCTTGTTAACGTGCTGACCGCCTGCACCACTGGCGCGGTACACATCGATCCGCAGATCTTTCTCGTCGATCTGGATGTCCACTTCTTCGGCTTCTGGCAGCACGGCGACGGTGGCCGCTGATGTATGAATGCGGCCGCCGGATTCTGTCTCGGGGATACGTTGCACGCGGTGCACCCCTGATTCATATTTCAGGCGTGAAAATGCCCCTCGGCCATTCACACTGGCGATGACTTCCTTGTAGCCACCCGCGCTTGAACCACTGGCCGAGATGATCTCTATCTTCCAGCCGTTCTGATCGCAAAGGCGTTGATACATCCGAAACAAATCACCGCCAAACAGGGCTGCCTCGTCCCCGCCCGTACCGGCGCGAATTTCTAAGATCGCATTCTTTTCGTCGGCGGCGTCTTTGGGCAATAAGGCAATCTGGATTTTTTGTTCCAACTGAGGCAACAGATCCTTGAGCTCGCGGAATTCTTCTTCGGCCAGGGCGCGCATGTCCGCGTCTGTTTCGGCATCGGCAATTAATTCAGCCAGGTCACCCATCTCGTAGCGTTTTTGCAGAATATCGCGGCCAATCTCGACGATGGGCGTCAGATCCGAATATTCCTTCGATAATCTGGCAATGTCGTCGCCTGACAGGTCACCGGACCCGGCCATGCGGGCCTCCATCTCTTCAAACCGCCGGATCAGTTGATGTAATTTGTCATCTGCAATCATGGTCTTAAGCCCTGTTCGACAATTGGCTGACAATCACATCGCGGGCGACTTCTGTCTGTTCGCCGCCATCCAGATCACGCAGGGTGACCACACCACCCGCGATTTCATCATCCCCCAACAGGATAGCGTAATTTGCATTGGCTTTGTTGGCCTGTTTCATGCGTTTGCCCACATTGCCCTTGGCACCCATGTCCGCCGTCACGCCAGCATGGCGTAGCTCCTGCAACAACAGCAGCCCCTGTTTGGCAGCAGCGTCCCCAATAGGCACGATCACCACTGGACGGTTAGCCTCTGGCACAAATTCAAGCAGCATCGCCAGGCGCTCGATCCCAGATCCCCAACCGATCCCGGGCGTCGGTTGGCCCCCCATCGATTCGATCAGGCCATCATAACGCCCCCCTGCCAGGACGGCACTTTGCGCACCCAACAGCTCTGTGGTGAATTCAAAAGCCGTATGCGTGTAATAATCAAACCCGCGCACCAATTGTTCGTTGCGCTGATAGGCAATGCCCAGGGCATCCAGGCCATCGACGACAGAGGCAAAAAAGTCTGTCGACGCGGCGTTCAGATACGCCGACATAGCCGGGGCCCCTGCAACCACGGCGCGGTCATTTTTGTCTTTGGAATCGAGAATGCGCAGCGGGTTCCGTCCCAGCCGATCTTGCGCTTCTTCGCTGAGATCGGCCTTGTGGTCCGAAAAATACTCGACCAGCACATCGCGATATGCCTTGCGGCTGTCTGTGTCGCCCAGCGTATTAAGTTCTAGCATCACTTTGTCCGTAAGGCCCAGGCTTTCCATCAAATGCGACCCCAGGGCAATAACTTCGATATCAGCTTGCGGTTCAGCGACGCCCAGAATTTCGACGTCCAGTTGGTGGAACTGGCGTTGGCGGCCCTTTTGTGGGCGCTCGTGCCGGAACATCGGCCCGTGGGAGTAAAACTTTAGCGGCAGGTTTTGCGCCAAACCATTGGAAATAAAGGCCCGCGCAATGCCCGCCGTCTGTTCGGGGCGCAATGTCAGACTGTCGCCCGAGCGGTCGATGAATGTATACATTTCCTTGGTGACCACGTCGGTGGTTTCACCCAGGCTGCGATCGAACACGTCGGTAAATTCGAAGATCGGGGTTTCTATCTGACCGAAATTGTACCGTTCGGCGATGTCCCGGAAAACGGCAATAATATGCTGATGCCGACGCGCGTCAGCAGGCAATAGATCATGTGTACCCCGAACGGGTTGTAACTTGGCCATCATCAGCCTTTCGAGTGGATCGCTAAGAAGTTTGGGTCAGAAGCGCTTCTGATTCAGCAGCTTCAATTTCTGCGGCCTTGTTTTCTACAAGTTCAACGATGTGGTCAATCATCTTTTCGTCACTGATCTTATGATCTGTTACGCCAGACAAATAGACCATGTGGCTGCCATTGCCACCGCCGGTAAGGCCGATATCGGTTTCTCGCGCTTCACCTGGGCCATTCACGACACAGCCCAGAACAGAAAGGCTCATATTTGTGTGAATATGGGCCAGACGTTCTTCAAGAATTTCCACCGTATTGATCACGTCGAAACCCTGTCGCGCACAAGACGGGCAGGAAATGATGGAGACGCCACGATGGCGCAGGCCAAGGCTTTTCAAAATTTCATACCCAGCGTGGATTTCCTCCACCGGATCGGCAGACAGGGACACCCTGATCGTGTCGCCAATACCGGCCCACAACAGCATGCCCATGCCAATCGACGATTTCACCGTGCCGCCGCGCAACGCCCCTGCCTCGGTAATGCCCAGATGCAGTGGATAATCGCAGGCGTCGGCCAGGCCCTGGTAGGCAGCAACTGCCAAAAACACGTCTGATGCCTTGACGCTGATCTTGAATTCGTAAAAGTCGTTATCCTCGAGGATGCGCGCGTGGTTCAGGGCGCTTTCAACCATGGCTTCGGGGCAGGGTTCGCCATAGCGTTCCAGCAATTCCTTTTCCAGCGAGCCGGCGTTGACGCCTATGCGCATGGAACAGCCATGGTCTTTGGCCGCTTTGACGACCTCGCGCACCCGATTGGCACTGCCAATATTACCTGGGTTGATGCGCAGACAAGCGGCCCCCGCCTCGGCGGCCTCGATGGCCCGCTTATAGTGAAAATGGATATCAGCGATAATCGGTACATTAGACGCCTGCACGATGGTGCTCAGGGCCGCCGTAGACGCCTCATCAGGACACGATACGCGCACGATGTCGGCACCCGCTTCTTCCAACTGACGAATTTGTTCGATGGTCGCACCCGCGTCGCTGGTCAGCGTGTTGGTCATAGACTGCACGCTGATGGGCGCGTCGCCGCCAACGGCAACGTCGCCTACCATTATCTGGCGTGACTTGCGTCGTTCAATATCGCGATATGCGCGAACGCTCATAGACTTGATCCTGCACTTGCTGCTGTTTCTTGGGCCGCTTATATACGAAATGGAAGCATTCGTCAGCAGACGAACATAGTAGCAGGCTAATTGTCGGCCTGAAAATTGAAGGTATATTGGATGGGCACGTCGTTGGCCCCCAAAGTCGTGGTTTGACGGGCCATGCCTTCTGGCCACGCGAGCCAAGCAATCAAACCAGCGGTCAAAAAGACAGTCAGGGCTATCTTGATCCACCTGCCGCGGCGGGATACCTCATCGACATGGCCAATCATGATGCCACTTGCCAAAGGTGCCACGGGTTTGAAGTCGCCGCGAATGGCATCTACCGCGTCTTTGATGGAGACACCCAAGCCATCCTCGCCAACAAATATGGCGTAGGTCCTGAAGAATCCGACTTCGTAGGACATTGGCAAAGCCTTCAGGTCCCCACTTTCAATGGACTGAACAATCGTGGTCTGGAAGTTCAGAGTTTGGGCCACATCGGCAACAGACAGGCCTCGGTTTCGCCGAGCCTGTTTGAGGCGATCCCCCAAAGTTACTGAACACAGATCGTTGATCTGGCCGCTGATCTGGCCGCTGATCTGGCCATTGACATGACCATCGGCAAGATGCGGTACCGCTGCAGCATCTTCAGCCGACGGGTTGATTTGCGCAGGTTGCGGAACATCGACAGGCAATACGCCTTGTCCAACCTCGATATCCTCTACAAACAAGAGGTCAGATTTCGATTCGTGATTCTGTTGTGTCGGCATAAATGGGCCCAGGATCCGCTAGTTTCCACCAACGCGCCCTTGTTTCTGCGGATTGCGGTCAGGGGCAAGTCCCGTGTTGTGTAAAAACCACAGTCAAGATGATTCGTTGCTATATAAAAGTAAACATCAAAGGCCAACAAAGTTCAATCATTTTGAATACCGCAATTACCTGAAATTCGAAACATCCAGCCAGTTGGTTTCAGGCTACTATTCCCAATAGTGAACAATTGTCACGTTGCTCATCATCAAAATTTCTTGTTTATTAGATTTCGATGCCGTGATCGCGGGCATAACCCTCTAATTTTGTCCGCAAGCTATGGTCGGGCGAATGCAACAGCGACTCGACATATTCGGTGGCCTGAGCAAGATTCAGGCTACGCACCATTTCTTTCACGGGGCCAATGGCCGATGGGGCCATCGACAGGCTACGCATCCCCAGTGCGATCAGGCTAAACGCTTCTAACGGGCTGCTGGCAGCCTCGCCACAGACCGACAGCGGCTTGCCCACAGCATCACATGTATCAATGATCATCTTGAAGAAGGACAGGGCTGCCGGCGACAGGATATCGTAACGGCCACTCAAAAGCGTATTGGAACGATCACTGGCGAACAAGAACTGCATCAGATCGTTACTGCCGACCGATACAAAATCGACATGCGGCAGCAATGTTTCCAACTGCCAGGCCAGTGCAGGTACTTCCAACATGGTCCCCAGGCGGATTTCACTGGGCATTTCATAATTCAGGCGTTCGTGCCGCAGGATCTCCCGATCAAATATTTCCTTTGCGCGCAGAAACTCTGTCACATCGGCAATCATGGGGAACATGATATTCAGCGACTGGCCGCCAGATGCCTGGATCAACGCTCTCAGCTGATAGCGCAACAAGGCAGGGCGATCGAGGCTCAGACGGATCGCGCGCCAGCCCATCGCCGGGTTTTCTTCCTTAGGTAAATCGATAAAGGGGACGACTTTGTCGCTGCCTATGTCCAGGGTTCGAAAGACGACCTCTTTACCATTGGCCGCATTCAACACGCCTTCATACAGCTCTTTTTGCGCTGTCAGGCGCGGGAAGGTTTCGCTGACCATAAAGGGCAATTCAGTACGAAACAGGCCAACACCATCTGCGCCAGTTCGTCCCAGATTGTCCATATCGACCAACAGGCCTGCATTCATGTTCAGGCTGATCTCGATACCGTCTTTGGTCACCGCCGGCAGCTCGCGATGATCTGCGTAAGACTGTTCCAACAGCTCTTGGGCCTTGACCCGTTCTTCATAGGCCTGCACCACATCTGAGGTCGGTAATAGATAAACTTCGCCTTCATGGCCATCGATGATGATGCGGTCACCGGGGTCAACAATGCCCACAATACTGGCAACGTGGCCAATAACTGGCACGCCTAACGCCTTGGCAACAATCACCATATGCGAACTGGGCGAGCCTTCGGCCAGGACAACGCCGCGAATTTTGTCACGGTCATAGTCCATCATCTCGGCAGGGCCCAAATTACGCGCCACGATAATCGCGTCATCCGGCAACACGACGCTGTTATTTGATTCCCGCCCCATCAGATGGCGGATCAGACGATGGGAAAGATCGTCAAGGTCGGCCAGCCGTTCGCGCAGATAGGCGTCAGATATTCTGGCCATGCGCGTCCGGTTGGCAACTTGCACCCGTTGCACAGCAGCCTCGGCAGTCAGGCCCGTTTCGATGGCCTCGCGGATACGCCGCACCCAACCGCGATCATGGGCAAACATGCGATACGTCTCAAGGACCTCCAGATGTTCGCCCTCGACACCCATGGCCGGACTTTCGATCAGATTGTCGATCGACATGCGCAATGAATCGATCGCTTCGTCCAGTCTCGATGTTTCAAGTTCTTCGTCGTCGCTAAGCAGCTGGGTAACTTCCAACCGGGGCTCATGCAGAACAACATGGCCAATCGCGATGCCATCGGCAAAGGTCAGCCCGTCGAGCTGCGGCGGGATACCCTGGGCAAAGGTGCCTTCATGCACCTCATGGGAGTCGATCAATTCGCCCGATCCCACCAGCTCGGCCAACACCATGGCCACTGTTTCAAGCGCTTCGACTTCTTCGTCGATATAATGGCGCTGGGTTTCGTTTTGCACGGCCAGTACACCCACCACCCGGCCACTCCGCAAAATGGGTACACCCATCAGCGAATGATAGATTTCCTCGCCCGTTTCGGGCCGATAGGCAAAATTTGGGTGCGACTGCGCGTCCGACAAATTCAGCGGCACACCTCGGGCGGCAATTTCGCCAATCAGGCCTTCACCGACACGCAGACTGGTCTTGTGCACCGATGCCTGATTGAGGCCAACAGTCGAAAACAGCTCTAAAAGGTCGCCAGCCCGCACCAGATAAACCGAGCAAACCTCGGCCACCATATTGGTGGCAATTACCTGCACGATGTCGTCCAGGCGTTCTTGTGCTGATTGCGGTGACGCCATAACCTGGCGCAACCGCTTCAGTATCAGCCTGGGACCTGACGCGTTAAGGGGCATAATTTGCCTGTTAGTCGTTGAGAGCTTGTACTGCCTGATCTACAAGTTCGTCGATAATTTCCTGCATGGGCTGTTCTTTTTTGACCATACCCACGCTTTGCCCGGCCATCAGGGACCCGGCCTCCACATCACCATCCATGACACCCGCGCGCAAAGCGCCCACCCAAAACCGCTCGATTTCCAGTTGGGCGGCTTCCTGGTCTATCTCGCCCGCCTGATAGCGCACGATCACGTCCTTTTGGACATCCATGAATTCGATAGCAGCCGCGTTGTTCAATGCCCGAACAGGGATGACGGGGAATTGACGGTCCAGCTGCACAGATGCTTGTGCATCTCGGGCATTGGCCCGAATAAACGCTTTCTTGAAATTGGGATGGGCGATGCTTTCTTCAGCACAAACAAAGCGGGTGCCCAATTGGCAACCGCTGGCACCCATGCGCAAAAACTGGGTAATGGCCTCGCCACGACCAATGCCACCGGCAACAAATATGGGCACAGCGTCAATATTTGGCAAGATTTCCTGTGCCAGAACCTGGGTGCTGACAGGGCCAATATGCCCACCGGCCTCTGAGCCCTCTATAACCAGCGCATCAACGCCGCTGCGCACCAGCTTTTTAGCCATCACCAAAGCGGGCGCAAAACAGATAAGCTTGGCACCAAAGTCCTTGATGACCCCAATGGTTTTGCTCGGCGGCAGGCCACCGGCCAGCACCACATGGGACACGTCCTGATCGCGGCATACCTGCACCAGATCATCCAAGTCGGGATGCATGGTGATCAGATTGACGCCAAAAGGCTTGTCGGTCATGGCGACCGTTGCCTTGATTTCATCTGCCAGCATATCTGGTTGCATAGACCCGCAGGCAATAACCCCAAAACCACCAGCATTGGATATGGCAGACACAAAATTGCGTTCTGACACCCACGACATGGCACCAGCCAGGATCGCGTGCTCGGTGCCCAAGAATTCGCGTCCCCTGGCCCATAATTCGTTGAGGCGTTTACGCCCTAGATCGTCATTCATTGCAGTTGTCATGTTTATGCTGCGTCCAATTTATAAGCGGTGTGCAAGGCCCGCACGGCCAGTTCAGTATATTCGTCGGCGATCAGCACACTGACTTTGATTTCCGAAGTCGAGATCACTTGTATATTGATGCCTTTGTCTGCAAGCGTTGCAAACATTTTGCTGGCAATCCCTGCGTGGCTTCGCATGCCCACACCGATTACCGAAACCTTGACCACATGGTCGTCAAACTTGACGGCCCTGTACCCAAGTTCATCTTCCAGACCTTTGATGACCTTTACCGACCGGTCCATATCTATGCGCGGCACTGTAAAGGTAACATCGGTCGAATCGCCTTCGGGCCCGACATTCTGCACGATCATATCAACATTGATATTGGCGTCCGCCAACGGTCCAAAAATGGCGGCCGACACACCGGGGCGGTCTGGCACGTGTTCGATAGTAATCTTGGCTTCATCGCTCGAATAGGCAATGCCACTGATTTCTGCTTGTTCCACAATATCTTCCTCATCTACGACCATCGTGCCTGGTTCGTCGCTGAAGCTGGACAGCACTTGCAAGGGCACGCGATACCGCATGGCCAGCTCGACAGACCGGGTCTGCAAAACTTTCGCACCCAGCGATGCCATTTCCAGCATTTCTTCATAGGTAATATAGTCCAGCTTTCTGGCTTGCGAAACTATGCGTGGATCGGTGGTGTAAACCCCGTCCACATCTGTATAGATATCACAGCGATCGGCCTTAAGGGCCGCCGCAAACGCTACTGCCGTTGTATCAGACCCGCCCCGGCCCAGCGTCGTGATGCGATTGTCCGGTCCAATACCCTGGAAACCCGCGATAACCGCTACTTGACCCTGATTGAGGCGTTCTTCCAACAATTCGGTATCGATGTCTTCAATCCGGGCTAACCCGTGCGCGTCGGTGGTGTGTACCGGCAATTGCCAACCCAGCCACGATCGCGCGTCCACGCCCATTTCTTGCAGCACAATCGCCGTCAGGCCTGCCGTCACCTGTTCGCCGGCCGCGACCACGGCGTCATATTCACGCAGGTCATATAGCGGCGATGCGTCCTGCACATAACCAACCAGCTTATTGGTCACCCCAGACATGGCCGACACGACGACGACGACCTGGTCACCCGCATCAACGGCGGCCTTTACCTTGGTGGCAATGGCCCTGATACGGTCCAGATCGGCCACCGAAGTGCCGCCAAATTTTTTGACCACTCGTGCCATAAACAGTCCACACCGACACGCCAGGATGATACCATGGCGTCCTCACGTTCTTAAATTGCTGCTTGCCCTTGTTTCTGCGGCCCCTAAATACGCGTTAGATGCTGATCTTGCAAGCAAACCGGCAAATCTTATGAATGTGATGTGATATCAGTGCCTTGCCCATAGAAAGAAGTCTTAGACCGTGAATTCCAACCCCGCCCCCAGTATTGACCCCTCTGAGGTCGAACAATTCTCTGCCCTGGCAGCAGAATGGTGGGACCCGCGCGGGCCCTTCAAACCGTTGCACGAGTTCAATCCAGTGCGGGTTGGCTATATTCGCAATCAAATTTGCGCACACCTGGGTCGCGTGGCCACCGACCCAAAACCACTGGCGGGACTGGACATTGCCGATATCGGCTGTGGTGGGGGACTATTGTGCGAGCCAATCTCGCGCCTGGGTGCCAATATAACCGGGGTCGACCCGTCAGATAAAAACATTTCGGTTGCCAGCCTGCATGCCAGACAGATGGGGCTAGGCATCAATTATCTGCAGACCAGTGTCGAGGCACTGGCCGAGGCCGGACAGACATTCGATGTCGTGCTGGCGATGGAAGTGTTGGAGCATGTCGCAGATGTTTCGTCGTTCATGCAAGCCTGCGCCAAGATTTTAAAGCCGGGCGGTATCTTCATTGGCGCGACACTGAACCGCACCCTCAAAAGTCTGGCCCTTGCCAAAATTGGTGTCGAATACATTTTGCGATGGCTGCCGGTCGGGACCCATGACTGGGACAAGTTCCTGACCCCGGCAGAAACAACGCGATCCCTGCGCGATGCAGGGTTGGGCCTCCAGACAATCCAGGGGGTGACCTACAACCCCCTTAAGGGTGAATGGCGCACCAGCACAGATACCGACATCAATTATATATTTGTGGCCTTGAACTAAGCAGGTTCAGGCGTCAGATTCCGATGGCAGCGGCAATATCTCGATGCCCTCTTCCACCAGATCCTTGGTTTCGCTGACCGTTGCCTCGCCATGGATAGAGCGTTCTTCGACTTCGCCATAGTGGATCTTGCGCGCCTCTTCGGGGAACGCCTCGCCAACATTGTCACTGTTGGCAATAGCCTCGCGGCGGATTTCACGCATGGCCGCACGAACCTTGGCACCGCTTTGGGCCGCCGTCATCGAGCTGTCGTCCTCGCCACGGCGACGGGCAATATTGGGGGCCATGATAGCCTTGGAAATATCTGAACTCGCACAGCCAGGACAATCAATGACCTTTGCCGCAGCCTGTTTGTCATAGCCTGCGCTATCGGCGAACCACCCTTCAAACTGATGAGAGCAATTGCCACACTTCAATTGGTACTTGATCATTTTCTTGCGTTTTCCCGACTGCTTAATATTCCATGCAGCCTACTCAAATTACGCAGTTACGTTATTATCCTGGCCATATTACAATCACTTAACGCAACATATTTACATGAGAATAGCGATAAATGGAACCTTTCAAGTGGGTCGTTACCCATGCTGCTTCAATTGCCCCCAAGGGCGACGTGCTGGATCTGGCCTGTGGCAATGGTCGGCACACCAGGTTTGCTCTGGATCAGGGCTTTCGTGTGATGGCGATTGATATCAATTTGACAGGTGTAGAAGACCTATTGGATCGCACCAATCTGGCTGTCATGGAGACCGATCTGGAAGAAGGATTTTGGCCCCTGGGCAATGCGCAGTTCGACGGCATCATCGTCACCAACTATCTGCATCGTCCACTTTTCCCCCACATCGTTGGCGCCCTGGCCCCAGGTGGCGTGTTGATCTATGAGACTTTCATGGCAGGGAACGAGGCATATGGACGGCCGGCCAATCCTGATTTTCTGCTGCAACCAAACGAACTGAAAGACGTCTGCAAACGGCTGGATATCGTCGCCTTTGAACAAGGATTAGAAGACGATGACAAGCCAGCGGTGAAGCAAAAGATTGTCGCAATCAATCGAAGCTAAAGCCACGATCATGTTGGATTGACGGCACCCGTGACCGGGCCTTGGCAACATTGGCCAAATCAATGTCGGCGACGATATAGCCAACATCTGTGCCCGCATCCGCCAGAATTTCACCCCACGGATCGATGATCAGCGAATGACCATAAGTTTTGCGGCCATCCTGATGGGTACCCGTCTGTGCAGGGGCAAAAACATAACAGGTGTTCTCGATTGCCCGGGCGCGCAAAAGGCTGTGCCAATGGGCCCTGCCGGTCACCTTTGTAAACGCAGATGGCACACACAAAAAGTCCGCACCAGCCTGCGCGAGGGCCCGATACAGATGGGGGAAACGCAGATCATAGCAAATCGACATCCCCAGCTTGCCCCAGGGCAGCTCGGCCACCACCGCCCGGTCGCCTGCCTGGTAGTTCTTTGATTCCCGGTAGCTTTCACCCCCCGGCAGGTCCACATCAAACATGTGAATCTTGTCGTACCAGGCCTTGATGTCGCCCTGTGGATCGACCACAAATGAACGATTAGCAATTTTTTTACCCGACAATTTCAGCGGCAATGACCCAGTATGCAACCAAATGCCCAGCTCGACTGCCAAGGCCTGAAATGCCTTCAACGCTGGGTCGTCTTTTTGGGTTTGTACCCGCGCGAACATAATCTTGGAGCCGCTTTCCAACAGCGACACCACTTCGGGCAACAAGATAAAATCCGCGCCGTCTGCGTGGGCTGCGCGGATCATCTCGCTAACAATTTTTACATTGGGTCCAATTTCATTGCCCGAGTTCGTCTGAACGCAGGCGACCTTGAACAGGTTAGACATCAGCCAGCCAACAGGACGTCCAACGCGCCCTTTTCTTCCAGCATATACAGCTCGTCACAGCCACCGACATGGTCGCCGTCGATAAAGATCTGTGGCACAGAGTTCGACCCGCCTGATCGGCTGCGCATTGTGGCGCGGGCCTCGATATCCATGTCGACAGGAATCTCAACAAAGTCCACGCCCTTATGGCCCAGCAATTGCTTGGCTCGGTGGCAAAAACCACACATCATGGAACTGTATATTTCTACTTTGACCACGTCGCTCTCCTGAGCCTCTCTGGTTATCGCGTATTCGCACCGGGTAATCGGGCCCGCGCCAGAATCAGCACATTAACTGTATCAGCACCCGCCTTGTAAAGGCTCTCGGCGCAGTTATCCACCGTTGCGCCCGTTGTCAGCACATCGTCGATGACAAGGACGGTTTTTCCCCTGATGGCATCGGCATGTTTTGGATGCACATTAAAGGCGTTGCGAACATTGCGCAAACGCTCCGCCCGCTTCATAAATCCCTGGGGCCGGGTGCGCTTGTTGCGGACCAAGCCGTCGGGCAAATGCGTCTTGTTTGCCAGCACTGCAATGTGTTGGGCAAGAATGGCCGACTGGTTGTAGCGGCGTTTGAACAGGCGGGTCCAGTGCAGGGGCACGGGGACAATAAGGTCCGCTGACTCGACCAGTTTGCCACCTGCACGCACCATCATCTGGGCGTAGGACGCTGCCGGGTCCAACCGGTCACCGTGCTTGAACGACAGCACCAGCGTACGGGCGATATCGTTATAAATCATGGCCGCGCGGGCCGTTTTATATATGGGCTTGTTTGTCAGACAAACAAGACAGATCGCGTCTACCCCCTAGTCAAATTCGAACGGTATGCCGCAGCACGCGCAATAAGGCGGTTGGATGAAATGCGCTTGCGACCAACAATCACCACAAAGCTGGCCATGTTGGGCA
>SMXS01000160.1 GCA_004356955.1 Alphaproteobacteria bacterium
ACGCAATGATATGGCCGCGATGATGTTTGCCCGGATCAAAGAACTGGGCAACAATTGGGACGGCAACGACCCATACCGCACGGTTGACCAGCTGTTTGGGTAAAAGTTGCAACCATCCAATAAGACTTTGTCATCCCGCACTTGATGCGGGATCGATCGCGCACCATGAGAAACGGCTGTCATATTGCGCTGCGGTATGGACCCCGGATCGTGGTCCGGGGTGACGATGATGGGTGGTATGGTTGGATTTAAACCAGCGCCCCCTTCAAGGCCTGGGCAATCAGCGCTTTTGAATTTTCAATGCCATAAAGCGCGATGAAAGACCCCATGCGCGGACCTTGGGATTGGCCCAACAAGGTCTCGTACAACGCCTTGAACCAGTCGCGCAGTGGGTCGAATTCGTGCTTCTTTCCGATCTCGTATATCTCGGTCATGATGTCTTCGGCGGACGCGTTCGCATCCATGTCTTCCAACACCGCCAACAGGTCTTCGATGGCGGCAACTTCTTTGCCCTCGGGCGCGCGGAAGCTTTTGGTCGGGGCGACAAAATCTTTGTAATAGGCAATGGCAAAGCCAACCAGCCGGTCCAGTAGCGGGTGGTTTGCCGGTGTCGCGCCGGGCGCGTATTTACTGATAAAGCTCCACAGCACTTCTGGACTGTCAGCGTGGCTGGCACCCACCAGGTTCAGCAACAGACCAAAGGTGATGGGCATATCTTCTGACGGCGGGTTGCCATTATGGATGTGCCAGACCGGGTTACCGATCTGCTTGTCGGGTTCCTGGCCCTCATAGGCGTCAAGGAACTTGATATATTCATCCACGGCCTTGGGGATCACATCGAAATACAGACGCTTGGCCTTGCGGGGCGACTGGAACATATAGAGCGACAGGCTTTCGGGCGCGGCATATTTCAGCCAATCTTCAATAGCGATGCCGTTACCTTTGGTTTTGGAAATTTTGGCGCCCTGTTCGTCGAGGAACATTTCGTAGCTAAAGCCCGCGGGGGGGACTTCGCCCAGCACGCGCGTGATTTTGCCCGACAGGTTCACGGAATCGATCAGGTCCTTGCCCGCCATTTCATAGTCAACGCCCAACGCAACCCAGCGCATGGCCCAATCGACCTTCCACTGCAGCTTGCAATGACCGCCGGTGACGGGCACTTCGGTCTGGCTGCCGTCTTCTTCCTCATAAGTGATGGTGCCCGCGTCCAAATTGCGGTCCACCACGGGCACTTGCAGCACATGACCTGTCTTGGGGCAGATCGGCAGGAAGGGGCTGTAGGTCTTGCGGCGCTCGATGCCCAATGTCGGCAAGATGACATTGATGATGGCGTCATAGCGCGCCAACACCTTCAACAGCGTTTCATCAAATTGACCCGATTTGTAGCATTCGGTCGAGCTGAGAAACTCATAGTCAAAGCCAAACTGGTCCAAAAAGGCGCGCAGGCGTGCGTTATTGACCGCGCCAAAGCTTTCATTGCTGCCCCAAGGGTCTGGCACCTGGGTCAGGGGCAGGCCAAGGGACGCGATCAGCATTTCCTGATTTGGCAGATTGGGCGCAACCTTGCGGAAGCCGTCCATGTCGTCAGAGAATGAAATCAGCCGTGTCGGCCGGTCGGACAGCACGTGAAACGCCTGGCGCACCATGGTTGTGCGCGCGACCTCGCCAAAGGTACCAATATGTGGCGGCCCCGACGGGCCATAGCCGGTCTGGAAGACGACCGCCTCGTCTGCCGGTTTACCTATTTTGTCGAGCCGCTTGATCAGGTTACGGGCTTCGGCAAAGGGCCAGGCATTCGAGTTTTCAGCGATATCGCGTATGTTTTCCACGGTCTTTTCTACCACATTTTTGTCAGCGCATGACGTGGCGCAGGATGTATAGGGTTCCGCCCGCCCCCGTCAACCAATTGCTTTTGATTGCAACGGGATTCTGAGTGCTTAGAATAGCCCTATGAGCCTGCCATCCACTCCCTTTGCGCGCGACTGCGCCGCCATCATTGTTGGCCCGTTTGAGGCCCTGGTGCTGACGGGTGAAGGCGAAGTTGACACATTGTCACTGGCCGATGCCAAGGCCCGGCTGGCCACAGGCACACATCTGATTTGCCATGAACCGGGCACAGCCAACCATCTGCGTCAAAAGGCCGTGGTCGGGCAACTGGATGTGCTGGACTTGTTTGCCTTTGTCCACCCGGCGCAGTTTTGCCTGCCAACGCCCCAGGGGCTAGCCGAAGCGCTGACGCTGTCGCCGCCTGGGTTTGACCCTGCCGACCAGGCCGCCACACTTATTCTGGCGACCAAGACGATGCTGGACCAACTGGCCGAGGACGCTTACCCAGACAAGCAGGACACTTTGTTGATTGCCCAGACCATGGCCCGTGCCGGTTGGGCCTGGGGCCCTGATGTGGTTTTTGCGCTATCGGGTGAAGCCGTTACCGCCAAAAACCCCGGCGGCCGCACGGGCTTGAACGTCTGGCAGCACTTGCCGGAGTGGGAAGACGAAGCCCCGCTACCACCCCCCGATGACCAACCCGTCAAAGAGGGCGAGGCCTTGGAGCGCCTGACATCGTTGTTGGGCGAGGGTGCCGAGGACCGCGAACCCCAGCGCCAATATGCAGCGGACGTCGCCCGTGCGTTTCAGCCCCGCGAAGTGGCCAGTGCCCCCAACGCGGTACTGGCCGAGGCTGGCACAGGCGTGGGCAAGACGCTGGGTTATGTGGCGTCGGCGACCTTGTGGGCCGAGAAAAACGGCGCGCCCGTGTGGCTGTCGACCTATACCAAGAACCTGCAACGGCAGATCGATCAGGAACTGGATCGGCGCTATCCCGACCGCGATGAAAAAGCTAAAAAAGTGGTTATTCGCAAGGGGCGGGAAAACTATTTGTGCCTGTTGAACCTGGAAGAAGCCGTTGCGCGTGCCCAGATGGTGCCGGACAATCTGGTGCGCCTGGGGCTGGTCGCGCGCTGGGCGCGCTATACCCGTGATGGCGACATGGTCGGCGGCGACCTGCCAGGCTGGTTGCTGCAACGACTGGGCACTGCGCGGGCATCGGGCCTGACAGACCGGCGCGGCGAATGTGTTTATGCGGGGTGTACCCATTGGCGCAAATGCTTCATCGAACACTCAAGCCGCAAAGCTCGCTATGCCGATTTGGTGGTCGCCAACCACGCCCTGGTGATGGTTCGCGCCGCCCGGTATGGCCATGAAGACGGCATGCCCACGCGCTATGTGTTCGATGAAGGGCACCATATTTTTGACGCCGCTGACAGCGCCTTTTCGTCACACCTGACGGGCCTTGAGACATCAGAGTTGCGGCGTTGGATCCGGGGGGGTGAAAGCAGCCGCCGCAGCCGCGCCCGCGGGCTGGAAACACGGGTGGGTGACCTGGTCGGTGACCATGAACAGGCCAATGATGCCATGATGCAAGCCGTCCGCGCCGCAGCGCAATTGCCGGGCGATGGCTGGTTGTCGCGGCTCGCCGAAAACAACCCCATCGGCCCGGCTGAAAAGTTTCTGGGGGCTTTGCGCGCGCATGTGCACGCCCGATCGGCCAATGGGTCAGACAATTATTCGCTCGAGGCCCCAACAAATGATCCGGCAGACATATTGCTGGAAACAGCAGAGGAATTTGAGCGCGCCTTGCAGGCCATCTGCAAGCCTTTGCAGGAGCTGGCGCGATTGTTGAAAAAGCATATCGCCGACCATGCCGAGACCCTGGATTCGTCGTCAAAGATCCGGCTCGATGCTGCCAGCGAAGGCGTGTTGTGGCGTGTCCAGGCCATGGTGCTGCCGTGGATATCGATGTTGCATTCGCTGCAACAGGGACCCGAGGAAGGCTTTGTCGACTGGTTTGCCTTGTCTCGTGCAGGCAATCGCGAGATGGATTGCGGCTTGCACCGCCATTGGATCGATCCGACAGAACCCTTTGCCCGTACAGTGCTAGAGGCCTCCCACGGCGTCGTTGTCACCTCTGCCACATTGCGTGATGAAGTCCACAATAGCCCAGAGGATGAAGAAAGTGACTGGTCCCGCGCCGAAATGCGCACAGGATTTAACCATTTGGCCTTACCCGCGAGGCGATCGAGTGTCGCGTCGCCTTTTAACTACATCGACCACACCAAAGTGATCATCGTCAATGATGTGAACAAGAACGACCCGGCCCAGGTGGCGGCTGCCTATCGTGCGCTGTTTACGGCGTCGGGTGGCGGGGCACTGGGACTTTTCACCGCCATCGCACGCCTTCGCGGCGTCTATGGCGCGCTGGTTGAACCCCTGGCCGAGGCTGCTATTCCCCTTTATGCCCAACATGTTGATGCCCTGGACCCGGGAACCCTGGTCGACATCTTCCGCGCAGATCTGGACGCCTGCCTGTTAGGCACCGACGCGGTGCGTGACGGCGTTGACGTGCCTGGTGATGCCTTGCGCCTGATTGTCTTTGACCGGGTGCCCTGGCCACGCCCGACGATCATTCACCGCGCCCGCCGTAACGCCTTTGGCGACCGCGACTACGATGACATGATTGCCCGATTGCGACTGAAACAGGCCTTTGGGCGTCTGGTACGACGCGCCGACGACAAAGGCATTTTCGTGATGCTGGATTCTGCGACTCCCAGCCGTCTGCTGACGGCCTTTCCACCCGGCGTCAGTGTCGACCGCATTGGCCTGAAGGATGCTGTCGAGATGACGCGCCAGTTTTTCGACCAAGCCCCTGCCAGCATTAGCAGTTGAAGGCATTGCACAGGCCCCCTATCTTGAAGGTTACGGGTCGCGCTGCGGCACTGTTCCGGTGAAATTCTGGGCTAGCACTATTCAAGAGAAGTATATGAACGACAACGCATTATCCCACCACTCTGCACTGATCCACCTGATGGTGTTGGTTTCTGCGTCAGATTCCGAGATGACAGATACCGAACTGAAATCCATCGGCCGGGCCGTGCGCCAATTGCCCGTCTTCGCCACCTTTGACGAGGCCATGCTGCCTGCCACCGCCGAAACCTGCGCCGCGTTGCTGGCCGAAGATAATGGTCTGGAGACCGTTCTTGCCCTGGCTGCCGACCTGTTACCAACCGAGCTTGCCGACACGGCCTATGCCCTGGCCTGCCAGATCGCCGTGATCGACGGCTCTTTGTCGCCCGAAGAACTGCGGGTGCTGGAAATGATCCGGCAAGCGCTGAACCTTGATCGGCTGACGGCAGCCGGCATTGAGCGCGGCGTCGGTGCCCTCAACAAGCCATGGGGCGCTTGATGCATCCCGGCATGGTATAGGAACCGGTCCCTATTATGGAATCCGTCGTCCAGAACGCAGAGTCGGTGATCCGTCTATCACTGTTTTTTGGGCTGTTTGTAATTTTTGGAGTGTTCGAGGTGTTGTGGCCACGCAAAAGCCTCACGAGCCCAAAATTGTCTCGCTGGTTTGGCAATCTGTCCATCCAAATTGGCAATGCTGTACTGCTGCGCCTGGTCTTTGCGATTGTCGGCCTGACCGCCGTCGGTTTTTCGGCCTTTATCGAGGCCAACCAGTTTGGCCTGCTACACCAAATAAATTTGCCGCAAGTCTTGGGCCTGTTGTTGGGTTTCCTGATCCTTGATGGCGCGGTTTATGGCCAACATCTGGTGTTGCACAAAGTGCCTGTCTTGTGGCGGCTACACCGAATGCACCATGCAGACACCGATATCGATGTCACCACCGGGTTGCGCTTTCACCCGTTGGAAATTCTGGTCTCCATGGCCTTCAAATTTGCAGTGATCCTGATGTTTGGCGTCAACCCCTTCACGGTGCTGATCTTTGAGATCGTGCTGAATGCAACGTCAATGTTCAACCACGCCAATATGGCCCTGCCGCCGTCACTTGATCGTGTGTTGCGCCTGTTTGTGGTGACGCCCGACATGCACCGGGTGCACCATTCAGTCCACACAGCTGAATACAACCATAATTTCGGCTTTAATTTGCCCTGGTGGGACCGGATGTTTGGCACCTATCAGGACCAGCCTGTTGATGGCCATGACGCCATGACCATCGGCCTGCCCACCTATCGCGGGCCAGAATGGCGATCACCGTGGCGCCTGTTGCGCATCCCGTTCGACAATGACACGCCACGCCACGCCCCGGACCAGGGCCAGGGCCAAGGCCATTTGACATGAAGAAGCTGATTCTGATGCGCCATGCCAAGGCCCAACGCCACGGCGACAACGACACGGACAAGGGCCGCCCCCTACATCGCAAAGGCATTGCTGCAGTCAATAAAGTTGGGGCGCATTTGCAGGCCGAGGGCCACCGATCTAGTCTGATCATTCATTCCAATGCCAAGCGCACTACCGAAACTGCCTTTGGGCTGTGCGATTATCTGGATCCCCAGCCTATGACCCTGGGTCTTGAAGCCCTTTATCTTGCGTCCTCATCCCAGATACTCAACGTCATTCATGGCACCGAGTCCACCATCGACAATCTGATGGTGGTGGGGCACAACCCTGGCATTGCCGATCTGGCCCTGGAACTGAACGACGGGTCCAACAGCGACATTGCACTCATGGCATTGCGCGCTTTTCCCCCATCAGCTGTCGCCATTTTCCAGTTCGACATTGAACGCTGGTCGGCCGCCAGGTCTGGATATCTGACCCACTACATGCTGGTGGAAGATCTGCCATGAGCGCGCCGCAGGAACACTCAGGCGCGTCTCTGGCGTTCCACATTGAAGGCCTGACCAAGGTCTATGAAATGGGTGACGTGCTGGTGCACGCCCTGCGCGGCGTAACTCTTGATCTGTATGAGGGCGAATTTGTGGTGCTGTTGGGGCCGTCCGGCAGTGGCAAATCGACCCTGGTGAATATTCTGGGCGGGCTGGACAACGCCACCGCCGGTTCAGTGAACTTCAGGGGCGAAGATCTGACTGACGAGGATGAAAGCGCCCTCACCAAATTCCGGCGTAACCATGTCGGCTTTGTGTTCCAATTCTATAATCTGATCCCCAGCCTGACCGCGCTGGAAAACGTCGCGCTGGTGACCGAAATTGCCATCGATCCCATGACGGCCGAGGAAGCCCTCGATATTGTCAATTTAACCGACCGTAGTGGGCACTTTCCCGCACAGATGTCTGGGGGCGAACAGCAACGGGTCGCCATTGCCCGCGCCGTCGCCAAGCGCCCGGATGTTTTGTTGTGTGATGAGCCAACAGGGGCGCTTGATATTAAGACGGGCATAGTGGTGCTCGAGGCCTTAAAACGGGTCAATGAAACACTGGGAACCCTGACCGTTGTAATCACTCATAATGCAGCCATTGCCGCCATGGCTGACCGGGTTATCTATTTTGCCGACGGTAACATCGACCGGATAGAGGCCAATGATCATCGGGTCGACCCGTCCGAGATCAGTTGGTGACCATACGGAATCTGGACAAAAAACTGCTGCGCGAATTGGGCTCCATGAAGATGCAGGTCCTGGCCATTGCCATGGTCATGGCCGCTGGCGTTGCCACGTTCGTGATGAGTTTTGGCGTCATCAATTCGTTGGAGGAAACACGGCGGGTCTATTACGACGAATATCGGTTCGCTGATATTTTTGTCGGCGTGAAACGCGCGCCGGAGACATTGGCCCGGCAGTTCGAAGCCATCCCTGGGGTGGACCGGGTCATGACCCGCGTCATTGTCGGTGCGACCCTTGATGTGCCCGGCCTGGCAGAACCAGCCACCGCGATGCTGGTGTCGATCCCCGAGGGGCAACAACCGGACCTGAATGCCCTGCATCTGCGCAGTGGTCGGCTGGTCGAGCCTTACCGTGAAAACGAAGTAATCATTGCCGACAGTTTTGCCGACGCCAATAATCTGCGCGAAGGCGACACCCTATCGGCCATCATCAGCGGCCACCAACGGACGCTGGAAGTCGTTGGCGTCGCCCTGTCACCCGAATTTGTCTACATGATCCCGCCCGGCGCACTGATGCCCGACAATGCCCGTTTTGGCGTCATGTGGATGGGCCGCGATGCGCTGGAGGCCGCCCACGACATGGATGGGGCTTTCAACGATGCCGTCATCAAAATTGCCAGGGGCGCCCAAGAAGATGAGATCATCCGCATTATCGACACGTTGACCAAGCCTTATGGCGGACTTGGCGCCTATGGCCGCGAACATCATGTGTCCGACATGTTTGTACGCAACGAATTGGACCAATTGCGGGCCATGACCTATGTCGTCCCCGTCATCTTTTTGGCCATAGCGGGCTTGTTGTTGCATATGGTGCTGTCCCGCCTGGTCAATCTGGAGCGTGGCCAGATCGGCGTCTTGAAAGCCCTGGGGTTCACCGGATTTGAAATTGGTCTTTATTACGCCAAGCTTGCCTTGATCATTGCCGCCATTGGCCTGGTCATCGGTGTTGCCATGGGATTGTGGTTCGGCAGCTGGATGGCCGCGCTTTATATAGAATTCTTCCGCTTTCCATCGCTGCAATTTGTCATGTCGACAGAGGTCTTTGCCCTCGCCACCCTCATCAGCCTGGGTGGCGCCTTGGTTGGTGCCATCAAAACGGTGCGCGCCGTCATGAAGCTTCCCCCAGCCGAGGCGATGCGGTCTGAACCACCCCCCAAATTCAAGCCGGTATTGATCGAGCGGCTGGGGCTGACACGGTTACTCTCGCCGGCAGGACGAATGATCTTTCGCCAGCTGGAACGTCGGGCCAAACGGTCTATCGCCACCAGCGTTGGTATTGCCGCGTCCCTGGGTGTGCTAATCGGCGCGGCATTTACCATCGATTCCCTCGACTATATTCTTGATGTTCAGTTCAACCAGGCCGAACGCGAAGACATTGGGTTGACCCTTGTGGAAGCCGGGGACCGACAGGCCTTCCTTGATCTGGCGAATATGCCCGGTGTGATGCAGGCCGAGCCCTATCGGTCTGTCCCGGTAAAGCTGAAATTTGGCCACCGGACCGAACGCATTGCGATCTTGGGCATGCAGGCAAATGGCGACATGCACCGCACGCTCGATACAGAATTGACGCCGGTTCCCCTCCCAAAAGACGGCATTGTTATCTCTGAAAACCTGGCGCGCAATTTGCAGGTTACGGTAGGCGATCTGTTGACCTTTGAGGCCCTCGAAGGCCGTCGCCCCATCCGAAATGTTTATGTGTCTGCTGTGGTACAACAATATTTGGGCACTGGGGCCTATATGGACCTGTCCGCCCTAAACGCCCTGATGCAGGAAGGCCCCAGCGTCAGCGGCGCCTGGCTGAAAGTCGACGAAGCCGCCTTGCCAGAGTTCTATCGAGCCGTCCGCAAAACACCGTCCATTGCAGGCCTGTCGATCCGTAAAGCCGCCATGGATAGTTTCAAAAACCTGTTGGCCGAAAATATTGTGCAGATGACCATCGCTAATGTTGGGTTTGCGGCGCTTATCGCCTTTGGTGTGGTATATAACAGCGCCCGCATCAGCCTGTCTGAACGGGCGCGCGAGCTGGCATCGATGCGCGTGCTGGGTTTTTCCCGCCGGGAAATTTCGGCCATCTTATTGGGGGAACTCAGCATTTTGATCTTTGCAGCCATCCCCATAGGCTATTTAATGGGCTATGGATTGGCCGCTGCCATTGTCGTAAGCCTGGATACAGAACTGTTCCGAATCCCCCTGATTATTGATCCGGAAACCTATGGCATGGGTGGGCTGGTTATCCTGGTTGCCGGGGCTATCTCTGCCCTGGCAGTGCGGCGTCGGCTAGACCGGCTGGACCTTATTGGCGTGTTGAAATCGCGGGAGTAACATCGTTGGCTGAACAAAAACAAAGTTGGATGCGGGGTCGCTGGGTAAAATGGGCCTTGGGTGGTGCCGGTGTTGCCGTGCTGCTATTTCTGACCTTTGCCCCGTCCCCCATGTTGGTCGACACGGGCGCCATCACACAAGGTGCCATGGAAGTCACCGTGACCGCCGAAGGGCGCACGCGCATTCACGATATTTATGCAGTATCAGCCCCGGTTAGCGGGCGGGTCTTGCGCATCACCCATGATGCCGGTGACCAGGTAATCGCCAACGAAACCATCGTCGCAATTTTCGAGCCGGTGGAACCGGGCTTTCTGGATGAACGGACCATGGCCCAGGCCAAAGCCCGGCTAAGCCAGGCAGATGCCCGTGTCGTCCGCGCCCGCGCCGAACGCCAATATGCAGCAAAAGAATATGACCGCGTGTCCGGGATGGAACTGGGCCGCACGGTTACACAAAAAAATGTCGACCTGGCCCGGTCTAATCGCGACACTACCGAGGCAGCCTACCAGGCTGCATTGGCCGAGCGCCGGGCCGCCCAAGCAGCGTTGATAGCGCCCAAAGGCAGCAACCGCACCTCCAAAAAGGGTGAAGCCGGGTGCTGTGTCACCCTGACGTCGCCAATCGATGGCCAGATTTTGCGGATCGTCGAGAAGAGCGAACGGGTGATGTCAGCGGGTACAGCCATCATGGAAATCGGCCAGCCGGACCTGCTGGAAGTCGTGGTCGACCTGTTGTCCCAAGATGCCGTCAAGGTGCGCGCAGGGGCCAAGGCCTATATTGAAAACTGGGGCGGCGATACACCGATCATCGCCCGGGTTCGCCTGGTCGAGCCCTCTGGTTTTACAAAGATTTCTGCCCTTGGCGTTGAAGAACAACGGGTCAACGTTATCCTTGATCTCGCCAATGCAGCGGATGGCTGGCAAGGCTTGCAAGACGCCTATCGGGTCGAACCACGGATCGTTGTCTGGCGCAGCCCGGACGCCGTGCAAGTGCCCCTGTCAGCCCTGTTCCGCCACGGTAATGATCGCGCGGTCTTTGTTTACGACAATGGCGAAGCGCGGTTGCAGATCGTCGAAATCGGCCAGCGCAATCGAGACTTTGGCGAGGTTTTGGCCGGCCTGTCCACAGATGACAGAGTGATCCTGCACCCGTCCGAAGACGTCCAGGACGGCAGCACGGTCACCACAAGATAATGCAGGAAAAAGAACTCAGACTAGCAATCGTTTGCAGCGGCGGCCTGTCGCTGGCCGTCTATATGCATGGCCTGACGCGGGAACTGTTGAAGCTGACCCGTGCATCGCGGTTTTACCACGCCGTGCCCGACATCGACGAAAAACAGGCCCGCCCCTTCAGCCAAATCAAACCGCCGCCTGGTCAGGTGATGGACACGGAAGAAGTTTACTACGAGTTACTGCAAATGGTCGGCGGCCATGTCGACCTGCGGGTCATCATCGATGTCATCGCTGGCGCCAGTGCAGGGGGGATCAATGGCATTTTTCTAGCACGGGCGCTGGCCCACGACCTGCCCTATGAAGAATTGCGCACCATGTGGCTGGATCGGTCAGACGTGCGGGCGCTCGTGGCCAAAAAGGACAAGCCTAGCTGGTCCGACAAGTTAATGCGCCCGATTGTCAGATGGATCGCCGGCAGTAAATTGGGCGAGTTGAAGGATGACGCCGAAACCATTGGCAAATTGGTGTCGATGTTGCAGATCGCCCGTTTGCACGCCCCCTTTGATGGCGAGCGACTGGTGGCGTCCCTGATCGAGACCATGGAAAAAATGGGTGAGGCCGGACCCAATCACCCATCCCTATTGCCCCATGGTCATCAACTGGACCTGTTTGTCACCTTGACAGATTTTTACGGCTATTCGCGTAAAATGCCGATCTACGACCCGCCGATTATCGAAGAACAAGAACACCGCCATGTGTTGGAGTTCAATTACAACCGGTGGCCCACTGGCGGGGAAATGTCTGACTTCGATACGGACGGCATTCCGGCTCTGGCCTTTGCGGCACGGGCAACATCGAGCTTTCCCGGCCTGTTTCCCGCAGCCCAAATGTCAGAAGTCGACAATGTCTTGAAGCGCCAAAACAGAATTTGGACCAACAAGCAGCAATTTTTGTCGTCTAAATTCAAAGATTATGAACGCGGCGGCGCAGACCCTGAACTGTCGGCCTTTGTCGACGGAAGTGTGTTGAACAACAAACCGCTGGATTCGGCCATTCAGGCGATCCAGAAAAAGCCAGCCTATCGCAATGTCGACCGACGCCTTTTGTATATCAACCCGAACCCGGTCGACACACCGCCAGCCCATGCGGCCCAGACCCCCGGCATGTTGGAGGCTCTCAAATCCAGCCTGTCCGATCTGCCCCGGCACGAGCCGATCTACGATGATCTGATGTGGATTCGCGAGAATAATTACGAGGTCACGCAAACCGAAGCCATTGTCGAGGCTGCCCGCCCGGATATTGAACATTTGGTCGACAAGCTGATCGGTCGGCGCGCCACAAAATTTCATATCAGCACTGACCAGATATCCCGTTGGCGCAAAGATGCCAATGAGGGCGTCGCTGACAGCGCCGGGTTTGCCTACAAAGGCTATCTGCACCTGAAACTGAACTCAGTCATCATCAAGATCACGCGCATCCTCGCCGACATCTGCGACGTGAACATTGCATCGCCCGATGCCAGTTTTATTCGCCAGGCCGTGAACGAATGGGCCCATATGCGCGAGGCCTATCCCGAAGATTTTTCCAAGTTGGAAACTGGCGGCTTTAAGTCTGCGGAACCTGCATGGCTGCGGATGTTGCGCGGGTTCGATCTGGATTTTCGCCAGCGCCGCATCCATTTCGTGATCAAGCATCTGAACCATCTTTATACAAGGCTGGATGAACCGGAATTTGCAGATCTTAGTGCCTATCGCCTCGATTATTTGAAGGGTCGATTCTATAAGGTGCTCGGTGATCTTCGGGAGCGGGAAAAGTCAGCCATTATCAGCCACGACGCACGCAATCACATATTGGCGCTGTTTCAACCCATCCTGGGCGAAAAAACAATGGTCCCAGGAGATGGCGCCGACTTTGGTCGCAACCACGGGGTGGACCTGGATACCATAATCGAGGCGCTGTCCCGTGACCTGAAACTGGAAACCATGAATTTCCGCACTGACGACGTCTTTTCATCGATGGAATATTCCGGCGCAGGTGGCATTGTCCGGCGCGCATTGCTGACGCAATATTTGGGCTTTCCCTATTGGGATACGCTGACCTTTTCGGTTGGGTCGTGGCGCCAACAGGGCGCAATGGACAAAATCAAGGTGTCGCGCCTCAGCCCACAGGATTGCACCGCCATCCGCGATACAGGTCCAGAGGTGCTGCAGGGCGTCAAATTGGGAAATTTCGGCGCCTTCTTCCGGCGCGAAGACCGCGAAAACGACTATCTTTGGGGACGCCTGCACGCGGCAGACCGACTAATCGATATTGTCTATGACGCGGCCAAAACATCGGCTGCTGATCTCGATATCGATGTCGACGCGATGAAGAAAAAGGCCTTCAACATCATCCTTGATGCCGAAGCCAAACATTTGACCCGTTCAAAAGACTTGATTGAAACCCTGCGCAAAGAGATCAACGCATTGGGCGAGGCACATGCTTAGTCGAGCGAGGGCCTAGTCTACCGGGGGCCTAGTCTACCGAGAAACTTTCACCACAGCCGCACTGGCCGGATTCATTGGGATTTTTGAACAAAAATCCTGAATAGAAGCTGTCCTGGAAAAAGTCCATTTCAGCACCCAGAATATACATCAGGCTTTTAGGGTCCAAGAAAATCTTGCCCGCAGGTGTTTCGACAACATCATCGCCGGGTGTCGCTTCGTCAGCCATGTCAACCTGATAGGTCAGGCCGTTGCAGCCGCCCTCTTTGATCCAAACACGCAGACCCGCTTTGTCAGGATGCGCGGCCATCAGCTCGGCAACCCGATTGGTAGCGCTCTCAGTCAATGTCAGAATTTCACCGGCCATTACAACATCCCCATTTCAAGCTTGGCCGCGTCCGACAGCAGGCTCATGTCCCAGGCGGGCTCCCAAACCAAATCGACCGTGACATCGTTGACGCCATCCATGGCCCGAAGTTTTTCTTCGATTTCGCCCGGCATGGAATCGGCGACCGGGCACATGGGCGAGGTCAGCGTCATGGTAATGTCGATTTTGCCTGTGTCTTCGTCGGTGTCGACGCCATAGATCAAGCCCAACTCGTAAATATTCACAGGGATTTCGGGGTCGTAGATTTCCTTCAGGACATCAATTGCTCGATCCCTGATGGTATTGGCACCAGTATTTTCGTCGCCTGGGGCCGGATTGTCAGACCCTTCGACAAATTTCTCCATATAAGTATCGCTCATTCTGTCACCACCATTTCGTCGCTTTCATCAAGCGCTGCGTTTAGCGTATGCCACCCTAGAGTAGCGCATTTAACCCGCAGGGGATAATCACGAACCCCTGAGAATACGGCCAATTTATCCAATGCCTCCAATTGATCCGGGGTCGGATCGGCAGAGGTCAACATGCCGTGGAAGTCTTCGAACAAGGCGCGCGCATCGGCCTCTGTCTGACCTTTGAGCGCCCCCGTCATCAAAGATGTGCTGGCCACAGAGATGGCGCAACCAGCCCCTTCAAATGACAAATCTTCTACCACGCCATCCTTGACCACCAGGCGCAGGGTAATCTTGTCGCCACACAAGGGGTTGTGCCCATGCGCTTGTCGATTGGCCTCTGGCAGGGGCCCGAAATTGCGTGGGTTCTTGCCATGATCAAGGATAACCTCCTGATAAAGCTCGCGTAAATCGCTCATCAGCAAAAAATCTCCTGTACCTGTTTGATGCCGGCGACCAGGGCGTCGACATCATCAAAATCACTATGCAGACCAAATGACGCCCGCGTTGTTGCCGGCACCCCAAAATGGTCCATCACCGGTTGGGCGCAATGATGCCCAGCCCGTACGGCAATGCCATCATGGTCCAGAATTGTGCCGACATCATGCGGGTGCACCGCATCGATAGTAAACGACACAAGGCCCGTTTTCTCTGGTGCTGTGCCGTAGATGCGAACGTCGTTCATCGCGGTAAGCTGCTCAACGGTATACGCCAACAATGCCATTTCATGGGCGTGGGCCGCATCGCGATCGATGGTATCAAGATAATCAATCGCCGCACCCAGTCCAATGGCCCCAACAATATTCGGGGTGCCTGCCTCAAACTTGTGCGGCAGATCGGCATAGGTTGTTTTTTCGAATGTCACTGTGGCAATCATCTCGCCGCCACCCTGATACGGGGGCATGGCATTCAACAAATCTTCTTTGCCATATAATACACCAATGCCAGACGGGCCATACAGTTTGTGGCCCGTGAAAACATAGAAATCCGCATCCAGCGCCACGACATCGACATGCATATGCGGCACGGCCTGGCTGCCATCGACCAGCACCAGGGCACCATGGTCGTGGGCAGTCTGGATGATGTCGGCGATCGGTGTGATCGTCCCCAACGCGTTTGACACATGGGTCATGGCGACCATCTTGGTCTTGGGCGTAAAGCATTTCTGATAGGCGTCCAAGATCAACACACCATCGTCATCAATAGGCGCAACCACCAATTCAATGCCGATCTGATCACGCAGCAATTGCCACGGGACAATATTGGCGTGATGCTCCATCTCGGACAGGATAATCTGGTCACCCGCCTTCAGATTGGCGTGGCCCCAGCTTGTAGCCACCAGATTGATGGCCTCGGTGGCGTTGCGCGTGAAGATGATTTCGCGGTCAAATTTTGCACCCAAAAAGCCCTGCACCTTGCGACGCGCGGCCTCAAAATGGTCGGTGGCCAATTGCGACAAATGATAAACGCCACGATGGATATTGGCGTATTCATGGCCATAGACCCGCGACATGGCATCGATGACGACCTGCGGCTTTTGCGCGCTGGCGGCAGTATCGAGGAACGTCAGGCGTTTGCCGCCCGGCATGAGGTCGTCCAGAATCGGGAAATCCTTGCGGATCGCCTGAACATCAAAGCTTTTGGTGATGATTGGGGTGGTTTCGTTCATGACACCCCCAACCACGCGCTGGCATGGGCGCGGACATAGTCGCGCAATGCGGGGTCTTCAATCACGTCAAACACATCGGCGATAAAGCCTTCGACCAGCAATTGCCTGGCTGTGGCTTCATCCAATCCACGCGTCCGCATATAGAACAACTGGTTGGCATCCAACTCGCCCACTGTTGCGCCATGGGCGCATTTCACATCGTCGGCAAAAATGACCAATTCCGGCTTGGAATTGGCTGTCGCAGTGCGGGCCAACAGGATGTTATGGTTCGACTGGATCGCGTCGGTTCGCTGGGCATCTTGCTGTACCGTCACTTTGCCCTGAAACACGGAAGACGCATGATCATCCATCACATTCTTGAAAATTTGGGCACTGGTGCAATCGGGCAGCGCGTGATCGATATGGGTGATCACGTCGCGCACGGCTTTGCCGGCACCCAGGCCAATGCCGGACAGGCCGCAATGGCCGCCAGTACCAGTGAAAACAGCCTGCACTTCGTGCCGTGCCAGCGCACCACCAGACAACAGGGCAAAACTTTCATACCGCGCATCGGCCGCCAGGCTGACCCGCGACTGGCTGATATGGTTGGCGTCTGCGCCATCTGCCATGACCCGCAAATGATCGAGCCGCGCGCCGTCTTCGACGTCTATTTGATTGACGATATTTAACCAGCCATTGGTGGCCGTGGCGTCTTGGGCAATCTCAACCAATGTGGCCGTTGCGCCCTTGCCCAGGCTGATGATATTGCGAATATTCACCAGACCGGTGGGGTTACCGGCATAAATCAGCTGGATCGGCTGTTTCATCTGGGCGCCATCGGCCAATTTGATGACCGCGCCATCACTAACCAGGGCACCATTAAGCGCCACCAGCGCTTCGTCGGGATTTTCACCACCATTCAGCACAATCTGGTCAACAAGCGCGTCTTCATCTTCTACCGATGATCCAAGGGTCCGCAACGTCAAACCGTCGACGCCATCCAGCGCTGACGACAGTTCTGGCACAAAGTGACCGCCAACGAACACCAGGTGCAACGCGCCCACGATCTTTTGGTTTTCCAGTGCCGATGTGATGCCTTCCATATCCAGTGGCTGGCCCGTCAGGTCGCCTTTGAGCGCCGACAGGGACGTATGGCGCCAGGCTTCACGTTTGCGGCTGGGCAATCCAAGGGCTGCAAAGCGATCAAACGCCATTTGGCGCCACGATGCATCACCACCCGGCAATGACGGCTTCATTGCTTCAAACTGTTCTGCAAAAAGGGGGGATTCAACGTTCATGGTTTTTCCTACGCAGCCTCGTGCACGCCATAAGCCGCATAGCCTTCGCGTTCCAGCTTCAGGGCCAATTCTGGCCCACCAGAATCGACAAATCGGCCATCGACCAGTACATGCACAAAGTCTGGCTTTACATAATCCAACAGCCGTTGGTAATGGGTGATCATCACAATGGCTTTGTCTTCGCCGCGCATTAGATTGATGCCCTGAGAGACCAATTTCAGCGCATCGATATCAAGGCCAGAATCAGTTTCGTCCAGGATCATCAGATGGGGGTCCATGATCGCCATCTGGATAATTTCGTTGCGCTTTTTCTCGCCGCCGGAAAAGCCAACATTGACCGACCGCTTCAACAACGCGTCATCCATTTCCAACTCTGCCATCTTTGTTTTCAGCAGTTTCAAAAAATCCATGCCATCCAACGGCTCAAGCCCGCGATGGCCACGCACCGCATTGGCGGCCATGCGCAGGAAAGTCATGCCGTTTACGCCGGGCAACTCGACGGGATATTGAAAGCCCATAAAGAGACCGTCTCGGGCGCGTGCGTCCGGTGCCATATCCAACAGGTCCTGGCCCCGATAGGTCACGCTGCCTGCCGTGACGTCATAGCCGTCGCGCCCGGCCAGCACATTGCCAAGCGTGCTTTTGCCAGCGCCATTGGGGCCCATGATGGCATGCACCTCGCCGCCATTAACCGTCAGATTGATGCCCTTGAGGATGGCATTACCACCGACGGTGGCGTGTATGTTTTTGATTTCAAGCATGTTTATTTCCTGCCCGTTCCATATTCGATCTCTAGCCGACACTGCCTTCCAGGCTGATGCCCAGAAGTTTCTGTGCCTCGACGGCAAATTCCATGGGAAGCTGTTGCATCACTTCCCGGCAAAAACCATTGACGATCATCGAGATCGCCTCTTCGGGTTCTAACCCGCGCTGCAGGCAATAGAACATCTGGTCTTCGCTGATTTTCGATGTGGTGGCTTCGTGCTCCACCTGTGCTGTCGGGTTCCTGACCTCTATATACGGCACCGTATGCGCCCCGCATTGGTCACCCATCAGCAATGAATCACACTGGGTGAAGTTGCGCGCGTTCTCGGCCCCGGGCATAATTTTGACCATGCCGCGATAGGTGTTCTGGGCAAAGCCTGCAGAAATACCTTTCGAGATGATCTTGCTGGTCGTGTTCTTGCCGATATGGATCATCTTGGTGCCCGTATCCGCCTGCTGGTAATTATTGGTGATCGCGACGGAATAAAACTCACCAACAGAACCATCGCCCTGCAGGATGCAGCTGGGGTACTTCCAGGTAATGGCAGAGCCGGTCTCGACCTGGGTCCAGGAAATCTTGGAGTTTTTGCCGCGGCACACACCGCGCTTGGTGACAAAATTATAGATGCCACCGACGCCGTCTTTGTTGCCAGGGTACCAATTCTGCACCGTTGAATATTTGATCTCGGCATCATCGAGCGCGATCAGCTCTACCACAGCGGCATGCAGCTGGTTTTCGTCGCGCATCGGTGCGGTGCAGCCTTCGAGGTAAGACACATGCGAGCCTTCGTCAGCAATGATCAGCGTGCGTTCAAACTGGCCCGTATTGGCCGTGTTGATGCGGAAATAGGTCGACAATTCCATCGGGCATCGCACCCCCTTGGGGATGTAGACAAAGGTACCATCACTGAACACTGCAGCGTTTAGCGTGGCATAGAAATTATCCCCGGCCGGCACGACAGAGCCCAGATATTTCTTTATCAACTCTGGATGTTCAAGCACCGCCTCAGAGAACGAACAGAAGATGACACCTATTTCTTCCAGCTTGGCCTTGTAGGTTGTTGCCACCGATACTGAATCAAACACGGCATCCACGGCCACATTGGGCGACCCGACAATACCGGCCAGCACTTCTTGTTCCCTGAGGGGGATACCCAGCTTTTCATAGGTCGCCAGAATATCCGGGTCGATCTCGTCCAGGCTTTTGGGGTTGTCCGCGTCGGTCTTGGGGGCTGCGTAATAGTGGATGTCCTGAAAATCAATTTCAGGATAGTCGACACGCGCCCATTCAGGGTCTTCTGCCTTCAACCAGGCACGATATGCCTTGAGACGGTATTCAAGCATCCATTCAGGCTCGTTCTTTTTGGCCGAGATAAAGCGGACGATATCTTCGTTCAGCCCTTTGGGTGCCATGTCCATTTCGATATCGGTGACAAAGCCATACTTATAGTCGCCGCTGGCTTCTTCAATGGTCTTTTGTGTTTCGATTGAGGACATTACTGAATCTCCAGCGGGACGGTCGTGGGCAAGGTCGTGGTGGTCAGGTCTGCGATCCCAAAGACGGCCAACTGATCATGGGCCATCTGCGCCAGGCTGATGCCTTCGAGCGCCATGGTGATGGCGTCATTGATCCGGGTCCAGGATGCCCGAACACCACACAGGGATTCGATTTCGCAATCATCGGTTCTTTCATCAAGGCATTCTGTCAGGGCGATGGGCCCTTCGATGATGCTGATAATATCGGCGGCCGAAATATCTTCTGGTGCACGCGATAAAGCATAACCACCGGCATGACCACGATGGGACGTCAACAGGTCACCCCGCGACATGGCCCCTAGGATTTTGCTAACCGTCGGGACTGGAATATGCGTTTCCCGCGCCAGGTCCGCCGCGTTCATGACGCGCACAGGGTTCCTGCGCCATTCTTGCGCCATGTGGGTCATCAGCAGGACCGCATAATCTGCCAATCGTGTCAGTCGGATCATTGAACTCGCCTCATTGCATCAAAAGGGATATATATTCATACCATACTAAAATAGTCTAGTATGAATCGTCCAGCCCTGAATGGCCTTTTCAGGGGGCCTTTTGCCCAATCTGGACCGATTTTGTCAAGTATTACCTAAAACCGATGTTTTTCTGGCGGTTCCAAGCCGTCGCGGAATGCTCTAGGCTTCGATCAGGGATAGAGATAAACGCATCAAATGACTGATAAAAAACCCATCATTATTGCCCATCGGGGGGCCAGCGGATATTGGCCAGAGCACTCAGCCCCCGCTTATGAAAATGCCATCGACATGGGGGTTGATTTCATCGAACCCGACCTGGTTTTTTCCAAAGACGGGCACCTGATCTGCCGTCATGACCGGTATTTAGGCACGACGACCAACATTGCCGACCTGCCAGAATTTGCCGACCGTCGCGTTCGTAAACCGGGCAATCTGATCCCCCAATGGTATGCCGAAGATTTTTCGCTGGCCGAATTAAAGACCCTGCGCTGCCGACAGGCATGGCCCAACCGCGACCAAAGCCACAACGATCAATATGAGGTCCTGACCTTTGAAGAATTGTTGCAGATCATCGACCATCAGGCCAGTGCACGCAGTCAACCTATCGGCGTTTGCCCCGAAATTAAACATGCCCCCGAGATGCTGGCCCTGGGGTTTGACTTTCTGCCCGCTGCCTTTGCCCAGCTGACCGATCATGGTTTTGGCACGATTGAGCGCCCAACGTTTTTCCAGAGTTTTGACCCGGCAACATTGCGGCGCGCCAAAGAGATGTCGGATATTCCGCTGGTGCAGTTGATCCGCAAT
>SMXS01000161.1 GCA_004356955.1 Alphaproteobacteria bacterium
TGGCCATGCCCATGGCTGTATTTACCATGGGTAATCTGACCGGCGTTGGCGTCGCCATGATCCTGGGGGGGCCGATCGCGCTTTATGTCGCCCAGTTTGATGCCATCACCCTGCCGCTGTTTGGCGATATTTTTCCGTGGCAACTGACCTTTTTCTTTGTCGGGTTGCCGGGCATAGGGTTGGCCCTGTTGGTGCTGTCCTTGCGCGAACCAGCGCGCCGAGGCCTCCTGAATCTTGAAGCCCAATCTGAACCTGCCTTACAAAGCCTGATCCGGTTTGCGCAATTTTACCGTCAACACTGGAAAGCCTTTTCCACATTGATCGGCAGCTTCACGTTATTGGTACTGATGGCCTATGCCAACTTTGCCTGGATGCCGACCTTCTTCCGACGCACTTTTGGCTGGGACATCGCCGAAGCCGGTGTCAATTACGGCATGATTGTGCTTTTTGCCGGCACGTCCGGCGCTTTTTTTGGCGGCTGGTTTTCTAATTTCCTGGCCCGGCGCGGGTACCGCGACGCCCCCTTTCGGGCAACAATGCTGTGTACATTGCCCCTGGCACCGGCCGCTTTCGGTACATTTATTCTGGCTGATACCGGCATGGAAGCCGTGTTGTGGTTTATTCCCTGGCAGTTTTTCGGGTCAGTGCCTGCCGGGCTTGCCGGCACGGCCATGATGACCATCACCCCCAACGAAATGCGGGCAAAGATCAGCTCATTCTATTTGTTTTTCTCCAATTTGATCGGCGTCACAATCGGCGCGGCCCTGGTCGCCTGGCTGACCCAGGAAGTCTTTGCCGATGAGATGCGTATTGGAGAATCGCTGGCTATTGTGAACTGCCTGGTAGCACCGGTCGCTGTGCTGATCATCTGGCGGGGGATGCGCTATTTCCGGAACAGTCGCGACCAGGTCGAAGCATTGACGGCGCAAACTTTCAGTTCTTCATAGATACCATCCTATTGTACTTTACCCGCCTAATGTCCTTTACCTATAGGCTGCCAATTGCAAAGATGCGCGCCACAATTCATCCCAGCGAATCAAAAGCGAATCAAAAAGCGAATCAGGAACAGATTATGAAAAATGATGTGAACAATCAGTGGGTGCTGGCCAAGCGCCCTGTCGGCATGGTCAAGACAACCGACTTTGAACAGGTAGAATCCCAGATCGGCGAAGCCAAAGATGGTGAAATTACCGTCAAGGTCACCCATATTGCGTTTGAGCCCGCCATGCGTGGTTGGATTAACGAAGGCGACAGTTACGTCAAAGGCGTCGAGATTGGCGAAGTCATGCGCGCCCAGTCTGTTGGTGAAGTCATCGAATCCAAGAACGACGCCTATAAAGAAGGCGATGTCGTCTCTGGCTTCTTTGGTTGGCAGGAATTTTCCACCCTTGAACCTTCCGCGTCCATGTTCCCCATCCAGGTACTGCCCGAAGGTGTTTCACCTGAAATGGCGCTCAGTGTTCTCGGCATCACCGGCCTGACCGCCTGGGGTGGCATGCTGGAAATCGGCAAGCCCCAAGAGGGCGACACGGTCGTTGTTTCTGGCGCCGCGGGTGCCACCGGCAACATTGCCGGGCAGATTGCAAAAATCAAAGGCTGTCGGGTTATCGGCATCGCTGGTGGACCGGAAAAATGCCAATGGTTGATCGACGAGTTGGGCTTTGATGGCGCGGTCGACTACAAATCCGAAAATGTCTCCGAGAGGCTTAAAGAATTGTGCCCGGACGGCATCAACATCTTCTTTGACAATGTTGGTGGCAAAATTCTTGAGGCCGCGCTCGACAACATCGCGACGAACGCGCGGGTCGTTATTTGCGGGGGCATCGTTGGCTATAACGAAGAAGAACTGCCACCGGGCCCCCGCAATTATATGCAATTGGTCCTGACCAGTTCGACCATGGAAGGGTTCTTGTTGGGCCAGTTTGGTCCCAAGCTTGGCCAAGCTGCCATGGAGTTGGGCCAGTGGGTTGGCGAAGGCAAGTTGAAGTTCACGGTTGATGTGCAAGAAGGGTTCGACAACGTGCCGCAAACCTTCCTGCGCCTGTTCGAAGGCAAGAACCTCGGCAAGCAATTGTGCAAAGTGGCTTGACAGCTAATTGATGAAGCGTTTCGCACCGATATGGTTGATGGCGGCTGTCCTGCTTGCAGGGTGGCCGCTTTCTTCATCTGCCCAAATGAATTCGGAAGACACGCCACAATCTGCGGCGATTGTTGTCCTTGACCAGTTCATGGTCGCGTTCAACACGCGCGATATGGCCGCGTGGGAAGCCACTTTTAACTTTCCCCATATACGGTTTGCCAGTGGCCGGGTTGTTGTGCTGGACACGCCTGGACAACAACGTACTAACCTGTTTGACCTGCTGGCGGCCACTGGCTGGGATCATTCAGCGTGGCACGACCGGACGATCATTGCAGCAGGGCCCGACAAAGTACATGTAGACGTCACGTTCAAACGATACCGGCAAGACGGCACAGAACTCGCCACGTATCGCTCATTGTATATTGTCACCAAAGAAAATGGAAAATGGGGCGTCCAAGCCCGTTCCAGCTTTGCACCTTAGCTGTTAGAGTGCGCGTCACGTAAACCGAATCACACCATAAAAGGGGAATAATAATGGGACGTTTAGAAGGTAAAGTCGCCGTCATCATCGGTGCATCAGGTGCCGGTAGCATGGGGCAGCAAACCGCCCGCCGCATGGCAGAAGAAGGCGCCAAAGTTGTTGTCGCCGCTCGCCGCAAAGAACCGCTCGATGCCCTGGCCGCCGACATTGGCGGCACCGCCATTGCCTGCGACATTTCTGATGAAGCACAGGTAGAAGCGGTCGCCAAATGCGCTGTCGACACCTATGGCGGCCTTGATATCGCCGTTAATTTTGCCGGTATCAATGTGCAGGGTCCGATTGCCGAGATCACCGCCGAGAGTATGAAAGATGCCATCGACATTCACTTCGTCGGGTCCATCCTGTTCCTCAAGCATATGGCCAACACCATGGCCAGCCGCGGTGGTGGATCGATCATTACGGCCTCCACACTGACCGCCGTGCTGGGTTCTGGTGGCATGGCTGCCTATGCAGGCACCAAAGCTGGTGTCGACAATATCGTCCGTATCGCCGCAAGCGAATATGGCAAGATGAACGTGCGGGTGAACTCGATCACACCGGGTCTGGTGCGGTCTGAAATGACCGAAGGCGTGTTTGCTGGCATGCCCGCCATTGCCAAGGCGTTTGAAATCGAAACCCGCCTGCCGCGTCTGGGTACGATCGACGACATCGCCAACACATGTGTGTTCCTGGGCAGCGATGAAGCCTTCATCACCGCACAGAATATCCAGGTGAATGGCGGTGCCGATATGGGCCATGCGCCGACCCCTGCTGACTTCGCCGCAGCGGGTGCTGAACTGGGCTAAATAAGGCCAAGAGAACCAAGATGACCCAAAGTGAGGATGCCAATGTGCACCCGCACTTTGGGTTTTTTAATATGGCGGGGAGTGCTGATACCGTGACGACTTTGGAAGAACGGGCACAACAGGGTGTCGCACCACCACCCAGCAAATTGCATGACGGTCCGACAACGGGCAAGCTGATCATCCGGGCCATCCGCCGCTATCGCAACAAAATCGCCTTTGTCAATGACACTGGTACTGGCCCTGGCACCTATACCTATGACGAGATGGGGCAATTCATTGCCCGCATCATGCAGGCCCTGAAGAATGAGGGTCTAAAGAAGGGCGACGGCATCTGTATGCTGTCCGCCAACAAGCCCGAAGTGTTCATGACGCGCCTGGCGACCAATCTTTTGGGCCTGCGCTATACGCCGCTGAACCCCATGGGATCGGCCGATGATCACGCCTATATCGTCGATAATTGCGAAGCCAGGGCCGTCATTACCGACACAAAATATGCCGAGCGCATCCCGACATTGCAGGCTGCCGCACCCAGGCTTAAACACGCCCTGACCATGGGCCCCAGCGAATACGGTACTGACATTCTGGCCATCGCAGAAACCTTTGACGTGCGCGACCCATGGGTTGAATCCAACCCGGCGGATATCTGCAACCTCACCTATACCGGCGGAACGACCGGCCGATCAAAAGGCGCGATCCAACGCCACCATACATCTTTGGCAAACGTCCTGATGTCCGTGGCCGAATGGGATTGGCCCAAGGAAATCAGGACCTTGTGCGTGACGCCCTTGTCCCATGCCGCAGGCACGCTGATCCTGCCGACGCTGGTGCAGGGTGGGACGGTCTATATTCATGATGGATTTGACGCAGAAAAGGTGTTGCGCGCCATTGAGAAAGACAAAATCACCGTCCTCTGGCTGGTCCCCACCATGATCTATGTGTTGTTGGACCACCCCAAACTGGCGGCCACTGATACGTCCAGTCTGGAACTGGTGGTCTATGGCGCGTCCCCCATGTCCCCCACCCGGTTGAGAGAAGCCATCGAGCGTTTTGGCCAGGTCTTCATGCAGATCTATGCGCAGACCGAAGCGCCGATGAATATCACGACCCTCAATACCGCTGATCATGATCTGTCACGGCCAGAGCGCCTGGCATCGTGCGGGCAGCCGCAGATCGGCGTACAGGTCGCCGTGCTGGATGAAGACTGCATGGAAGTCCCACAAGGCGAAGTCGGTGAAATTTGTGTGCGCGGCCAATTGGTCATGGAAGGCTATTGGAAGCGCCCAGAGGAAACAGCCGAGGCCCTGAAGGGCGGTTGGCTGCACACCGGTGACATGGGCCGCGTCGATATCGAGGGCTTTGTGTATATCGTCGACCGCAAAAAGGACATGATCATATCCGGCGGCTTCAACGTCTATCCAAAGGAAGTTGAAGACGTATTAACCAGCCATCCCGATGTCGGCCAGGCAGCCGTCATTGGTGTGCCCGATGAAAAATGGGGCGAGGCCGTGAAAGCCGTCGTTGTCCCCAAGCCAGGTGCCACCCTTGATGCAGATGCGTTGATCGCCATGGTCAAAGAACAAAAAGGATCGATTCTGGCACCAAAGACGCTGGATATCGTGACCGAAA
>SMXS01000162.1 GCA_004356955.1 Alphaproteobacteria bacterium
AACCCCGATCTCTGGGGTCTGAAAAAGATCGGCTGCCCGTACTATAGCCAACACTGACACCAGCATAGCTGGGTGTCATGATGCCCGGGTTGCTGGTCGATAAAGCCAATTGAACAGAATCCACATTCAACGATGCAGCGCGGGACAATAGCGAAATGGAACTGACGCCAATATCACTGCTGAAAATACTCGGCAGCATGCCCGCTCCAGATTGCGCAGCCAGCGATTCGAACATATCGATGCGGCCAAAGGACCCCTCGATATAAAGTCGGTTGGTATCCTGCAACTGGATGGTCTCAGTATCATCAAGGCTGATTTCGACACCAAAACTAAAGCCCGTCGGGGTTGTTTTTGGCGCGGTCAGGCTGACGATTGAATTGGACAGTCTTACTTCTTTCCCAAGATAGTTCTGTTCCAGCTTTAGGGACGTGGTGGATGGTCCGATCTGCACAGTGGGCGCATTGGTGTAATAATTCAGGTCAGAAGTATCGAACAGTTTGACAGAATCTTCGGCGCTGGCTGCCGCGCCAAGCGCAACGGTCCCAATGGCCGACAAGACTGTGATTCCAAACCGATTCATGAACCTAATATTTCCAATAGTTGACCGCGAGGATTTACCTCATCGGAGCCCATTCTCCCATCACCAAATATCAGACTTTCGTCGCATGCCACATCTTTTTAGCCCAAGGCGGGCGACTCTGACTTATGGACCCTGTATTACGCTACGATTCGACCTTGAAATCAAGCGACTTATGTTCTTCTGCTTGTGCAGCGCTTCAACATAAGTGCTGAATTTTACCGCCGCACCACAATTTGACCTGTTCTGAGTCTTATTGCCCTTGTATAAAAGCGGGAAACCAAGACAATCGGCGGGCAACCCCCTATATACTATCGCTCGATCTACAGCACGGAAAAGGCACCCTCCTATGCCCAACAAATTTACGACCATGGCCGCGGCTTTTTTGGCTTGCCTGACGCTCACAGCATGCGGCGGCGGCAGTGACGAACTCGTTGCAAGGTACGAGCCACTATCGATGGAAGACGCCGAAACGCTGACCATCAATGGCTATCTGTGGCAGGCCTCGCTCGACACGTTGGACTTTATGTCGCTGTCCTCAACAGATGCGACCGGCGGCGTCATCTTAACGGATTGGTATACAAATCCACGCGCACAGGGTGACCGCAGCCGCATTCAGGTGACCATTCGAGACTCTCGATTGCGGGCTGATGCGCTAGATGTTGCCGTAACGCGCCAATTGCTGAACCAGAGTGGTGACTGGATTAATGTCCCCGTACAACAGGCGACTGTTGCAAATCTGGAAGACGCCATCCTGGTACGGGCGCGTCAGCTTCGTATTCGTTCAGTGACGACACCAGCAGAAGAGTAGGGCACACGCCCCTCATTCGGCCTGCGAGGCCCTTCGGCAAAACGCCCCCAGCAAGGGCAAAGTGCCGAAGCCCCAGCAGGTCGGAACATATTCATTTCCGACCGCAAGCGATAATCCATGAACCGTTACAACGCAAAAACCACCGAAGCCAAATGGCAGAAAATCTGGCAGGACAAAAATACCTTTGTCGCCGATGACCATGCCGATGGCGAAAAATATTATATCCTGTCGATGTTCCCCTATCCGTCGGGACGTCTGCATATGGGCCATGTCCGCAACTACACCCTGAGTGACGTCATCGCGCGCTACAAACGGGCCTGTGGCTTCAACGTTTTGCACCCGATGGGTTGGGATGCCTTTGGCCTGCCGGCAGAAAATGCCGCGATGGAAAAAGGCGTGCATCCAGGCTGTTGGACCAGGGACAATATTCCTGCCATGCGCGATCAGTTCAAAGCCTTGGGCTTGGCTGCCGACTGGAGCCGGGAATTCGCCACTTGCGATCCTGACTATTACCAGCATGAGCAGGCCCTCTTTTTGTCGTTCTTTGAAAATGGTCTGGTGGAACGCCGCCAGTCCAGCGTGAATTGGGACCCCGTAGACCATACGGTGCTGGCCAACGAACAAGTCATCGACGGCAAAGGCTGGCGTTCCGGTGCCCCGGTAGAGCGCCGAACCCTGAACCAGTGGTTCCTGAAAATCACCGACTTTGCAGATGAATTACTGGCCGAGTTGGACCATTTGGATCGCTGGCCTGAAAAAGTCCGGGTCATGCAGCAGAACTGGATTGGTCGGTCCGAAGGCGCGCGCGTTTTCTTCAATATCGTCGATAATGACCGTGTGTCCGCCGAGCGGATCGAAGTCTATACCACTCGGCCCGACACGTTGTTCGGCGCCAGTTTTTGCGCCCTGGCCATCGACCATCCCATCGCCAAGGAAATCGCCGCCCAAGACAACGCGGCCGCCACCTTTATTGAAGAGTGCCAGCAATTGGGCACCAGTGAAGAAGCGATCGAAACGGCTGAAAAGAGAGGGTTCGATACTGGCCTGGAGGTCAAGCATCCGTTCATAGAAGGACATACACTAAAGGTCTATCTCGCGAATTTTGTCTTGATGGATTATGGCACAGGCGCAATTTTTGGCTGCCCCGCCCACGATCAACGCGATTTGGACTTTGCCCACAAATATGACTTACCGGTCACCGCTGTCGTCTTTCCCGACAATGCAGACGAGAATTTCACAGTGGGAACAAAGGCTTATACTGGACCCGGTACCTTGCGGAATTCTGACTTCTTGGATGGATTATCCGTCATTGAGGGCATCCGCACCGCCATCGACCGATTGACCGAACTGAATGCAGGCGAGCGCATGATTAATTATCGGCTGCGTGACTGGGGCATTTCGCGCCAACGCTATTGGGGTTGCCCCATCCCGATCATCCACTGTGGAGATTGTGGCATCGTCCCTGTACCGGCTGCAGACCTGCCCGTTGTGCTGCCCGAAGATGTCGAATTCGACACACCGGGCAACCCGCTGGAACGCCACGCCACCTGGAAGCATGTCGACTGCCCAAGCTGTGGCAAAGCGGCCATACGCGAAACAGATACGTTCGATACCTTTGTCGATTCGTCCTGGTACGCCATTCGATACACGGCCCCCAACGCCGATGTACCCATCGACCGAGAGGCCGCCAGCAGATGGATGCCAGCCGACCAGTATATTGGCGGGGTGGAACACGCGGTTTTGCACCTGCTCTACGCCCGCTTTTTCACACACGCGTTGCACAAATGTGGCTATGTCGACTTCAAAGAACCCTTCAAGGGACTGTTTACCCAGGGCATGGTCTGTCACGAGACCTACCAGGACGCCGATGGCAAATGGCTAAGCCCGGAAGAGTTGATCCGTGACGGTGATGCCATCACCGACCGCGCAGGCCGGCCCGTCAAGATTGGTCGCTCTGAAAAAATGAGCAAATCCAAGAAAAACACCGTCGACCCGGCAAGTATTATCGACACATTTGGTGCCGACACAGCGCGTTGGTACATGATGTCCGACAGCCCCCCAGATCGCGATCTGGAATGGTCCGAAGACGGCATCGAAGGCGCTTGGCGGCACACACAACGGATTTGGCGCATCACCACGGAACGCCTTGATACGCTGCCAGCCGTCCACGCTGCGGCGCCCGACAACTTTGGCGAAGCGGCTTTAGAACTACGCCGAACCGTGCATAAAGCCATTGAAGGCGTCACTGCGGGTATCGAGGCCATCCGGTTCAACACCGCAGTTGCGCAAATGTATGAATTGACCAATGCGTTGGCCAGCTTCAAGGGCATGGAACCCGACGACGTGTGGGCTGTCCGCGAAGGCCTCGAGGTCCTGGCCCAGCTTACCGGCCCGATGATGCCCCACGTCGCCGAAGAATTGTGGGAAACACTGGGTCATATAACGCCCCTGAGCGAAACATCCTGGCCGGTCGCAGATCGCTCGCTGACGGTTGAAGACACAGTCACCATGGCGGTGCAAATCAATGGTAAAGTGCGCACAACCATCACCATGCCACTCGACGCATCAAAAGAAGACACAGAGGCCACAGCTTTTGCAGATGCAAAAATCCGAGCCGCCGTCCATGGCAAAGACATTCGCAAGGTAATTGTTGTGCCCAATCGTATCGTCAATATTGTTGTTTAATATGCGCCACCTGATCGTCATAACAGTTTTGGCCAGCCTGCTGGGTGCCTGCGGGTTTCAACCGATGTATCGGGCGGACGCCGAGAACGCCACGATCTCGACATCCCTCGATGCCATATCCATTGACCCGATCCCCGATCGCCTGGGGCAAAAAGTGCATAACGAGCTATTGGATATCATCACGCCCACCGGCGAACCCACCAGCCCGCTTTATCGACTGACCGTGCGCCTGGTTGAAGAACGCGAGGACGTTGGCCTGCGCCAAGACGCCTCGAGCACACGGGCAAATTATCGCCTGCTGGCCCATTTTCGGTTGGAAGAAACCGCCAGCGAAACGGTGCTGGTCGACGGTAATACTTGGGCGGCGACGGCCTATGACATTGTTATGTCAGACTATTCTACCTTGATTGCGGAACGCGCCGCACAAGATCGGCTGTCCCGGGACATTGCGTTAGAGATCCGCAATCGTTTGGCGATCTATTTCGGCCGCGACCAATAGGTCTTTTTTTGGCGCGACGAGCAGCTTTGGCTAGTGCCATCATGGACCTCTGTGGCATGCTCAGGGCAGCATGAAATATTCCAATTCGCAACTAACCCGATTTCAAAAGTCGCAAGACCCCGCCATTCGGGCGGCCCTGATTTATGGGCCCGATGAAGGATTGGTACGCGAACGCGCCAAAACACTGGTGACAGCCATTGCGGAGGATCCCCGTGACCCGTTTCGCGTTGTCGAGATGGATATGGCAACCATATTGGATGACCCCGCCCGTCTGGCCGACGAGGCCGCCGCTATTTCTATGATGGGTGGACGGCGCGTTGTCCGCATCACCGGTGCCGGTGACCGATTGACAAAAAACTTCGCGACCTTTCTTGATGATTTACCCGGTGATGGATTTATTGTTGTCAGCGCCGGGGAACTGGCCGCAAAAAGCAGCCTGCGTAAATTGTTCGAAGCCAGCGATACGGCCTTTACGGTGGCGTGTTTTTCGGACAATGCCGAAACGCGGGACGCGCTAATCGACAGCATCCTGATCCAGGCGGGCCATCAGC
>SMXS01000163.1 GCA_004356955.1 Alphaproteobacteria bacterium
CACCCAACCAGACCAAAGGGGTGGCACCAGGGCTGCGATATTGAGCGCAGGGATCACCTCGCCCATCGCCAACAGAAACAAGGGGACGGTGAATATTAATCCGACAAACATGCGCCGTTTGAAGTCGACATATTCCGGGTTGGGACCGTCATCCAGCGACACCATCATGGGTTCCAGCGCCATGCCGCATTTGGGGCAGGTGCCGGGGCCAATCTGGACGATTTCGGGATGCATGGGGCAGGTATATTCAGCGTCGGCGGGCATGGCGGCGCCAGCAGCAGCCTTGGCGCGTTGAATATCGCCCGACAAGTAGCCTTCGGGGTCGGCTTTGAATTTGGTTTTACAGCCCGGCCCACAAAAATAGTGGGTGGTGCCGCCGTGGTCATGGTGGTGCGACGTCGTCTCGGGGTCGACGTCCATGCCGCAGACCGGGTCCTTGACCATTTCAACTTCCGTGTTCAATAGAGTCATCCTTCAAAGTCCCATAGGCTCGGACCACTATAACCCATGGTTATCATTCTGATAAAACTCTTATATTGCAGAACTTTTGGCGTGGCGATGTTGCCCCCCCATCGGATTTGTTGGTGCTTTCTATTGATCCGAGTCAAAGCATCTGGTCGCCGCGCTGCCTAGTCTTCACCCTGAAGAACAATAGACGTTAGACAGCGCGGGAGACTTTGATGCGACGTTCAGAATATATTGGCATGGCAGAACGCCTGCCTGATCACGTGGAAAACAACACAACAGAATCGGCCCCAGATGTGCACCAGGTGCCGGTTTCTTATTATCTGGATGAAGATCTTTGGCACACCGAAATGAAGAACATCTTCCGTCGTTTGCCGCTGATGTTGGCGATGACAGCCGAAATGCGCAACGTGGGTGATTACAAGGTGATGGAAGTTGCCGAATTTCCCATTTTGATGGTCCGGGGAAAGGACAAGAAGGTGCGAGCATTCCTGAACGCGTGCACGCATCGAGGGGCCTTTGTCGCCAAAGAAGGCAAAGGCAATTGCGCCCGCTTTTCCTGTCCCTACCATGCGTGGACCTTCAACCTTACTGGTGACCTCGTTGGTATCGCCGACCCGCAGAAATTTGGTGATGTGGATAAAAGCACGATGGGACTAACCGAGCTGCCTTGCGACGAAAAGGCCGGTCTGATCTTTGTCGTGTTGGACCCCAATCTGACGATTGATCTGGAGGACTATCTGGGTGACATGCTGCCAGAATTGGAATCGCTGGGATTTGCGCAATGGGAAATGTACGCCCAGAACGAACTCGATAGTGCGAACTGGAAGCTGACCCATGATGGTTATGTCGAGGGATATCACTTTCAGGCGACACACCCCGAGACGATATTCGTCAACACCATGAATAATACGATGATCTTTGATGCCTATGGGCCGCATCAGCGGATCGGCTTCCCGATGCATGGCATTGAAGAGCTGAAAGCCAAGCCACAGAACGAATGGGAAACCCAGGAAAAAGTCAGCATTGTGCGCACGCTGTTTCCAAACACGTCAATTGCTATTGGCCCAACGGGTGGCATGATCTCGCAACTGATCCCAGGCGTCACACCAGACACTTCGCGGACGATCCAAAACCATCTGATGGCCAAATTGCCCGAGTCTGCCGAGGAAAAGGCCATGGCTGATGCGGGCGTGGAAATCTTGAAGGTCGCCGTGCGGGACGAAGACTATGCCATGGTTTTTGACATCCAAAAGGGTATCAAGACCGGCCGCAACGATGACTTCACCTTTGGTAAGAACGAACTGGGGCTGCATCGTTGGCACAGCTGGGTCGACTATTATGCCCTCGATAATCCTGTGCAAGAAGGAGCGACCAAATCCATAATCGCCGAGGATGGATCGGATTGCCTTGTTTTGCTGGCACCCTGTGCAGATCACTCTTAAGGTGTTTGCGGGATATCCGTGAAAGAGACCAGCATGAAGATTGTCATCGATTACGAAGTGTGCGAGGCCCATGGCCGTTGTTTTGAAAACGCCTTCGAGGTGTTTGATGAAGGCCCCGACGGAAAGGGTGTGGCCAAGACGGCGGTCGTATCGGACGACGATTTCGATATCCAGCGCGCGGCCCGCTCTGCCGCCATGATGTGCCCCATGGGTGCCATTAGCATCATAGAAGACGAGTAACAGATTTAGTGTTGAAGTGGGGGCGGTGCGGTCTATGCTCCGCCCCTATTTTTATGCAGGAATGGATATATGGAAGCGCGTGTAAAGTGGATTGAAGGTCGGACCTTTTTGGGTGAAACGGGCTCGGGCCATGCCGTGGTGATGGCCGGGTCATCCGAAGGCAAGGATGCTGTGGGTGCCAGCCCGATGGAGATGATCCTGTTGGGGCTAGGCGGGTGTGCCACCTATGATCTGATTCATATTCTGGAACGCGGTCGCGAAAACATTTCGGATTGCGATGTAGAAATCACCTCTGTTCGTGCTGATGAAGATCCCAAGGTCTTCACCAAAATCCATCTGCATTTCAAGGTTGTGGGCCAGGGCCTGAACGAAAAGAAAGTGGCAAGGGCTGTCGAGCTTTCCGCCGAGAAGTACTGTTCTGCCTCGGCCATGTTGTCCAAAACCGCCGATATTACGCACGATTACGAAGTGGTCGACACCGCCACATGACGTGATGGTGGTGGCGGGATGCGACCTGTAGTCCAGCCCTAGCGCATCTTGTATTTGATCGGCAAATGCTTGAGGCCGCTGACAAAGCTGGCCTTGATCAACTCGGGGTCGCCAGCCAGTTCAATTTCGTCGAGGCGGGGGATCAGCTCTTCAAACAGCATCCTGATTTCCATTTTGGCGAGATACTGTCCCAGGCACAAATGCGCGCCATAACCAAAGGCGACATGTTTGTTGTGTTTGCGATCGACCTTGAAAGCAAAGGGGTCATCAAAGGCCTCTTCATCGCGATTGGCCGACGGATACAGCAACATCACCGCGTCGCCTTTTTTGATGGTCTGCCCCCGGATTTCATAGTCTTCGGTCGCGGTGCGCATGAAGTGCTTGACCGGTGTGGTCCAGCGGATCATCTCGTCAACGGCTGAGCCTATCAACGATGGGTCGGCTTTCAATTTGGCCATTTCTGCTGGGTTTTCAATCAACGCCAACAGGCCGCCAGAGGTGGACGAACTGGTGGTGTCATGGCCAGCGGTGGCAATAATCATGTAGTAAGACATGGCCTCCAGATGGCCGATGGGCTCACCATCAATCATGGCATTGGCGATCAGGGATGCGGCGTCATCTTTTGGGTTGGCGCGGCGATCTTCGGTCAGCGCCGTGAAATACATGAAAAAGTCTGTGATTGTGTCGGAATCGTCCTGGGTTTCATTTTGACGCTGCAGCTCGTCATCCTGAGCGCCGAACAGCTCTTGCGTTAAACGCAGCATACGGCCTTCGTCTTCTTCTGGCACACCCATGATCATCATGATCACGCGCAAGGGGTACCAAATGGCGACGTCCTGGGCGAAGTCACATTCGCCATCCATATTGGCCATGCGGTCGACAAACATCTTGGCGAGTTCCCGTATTTTAGGCTCCCACTCTCGCATGCTGCCCGGCAGGAACCAGTTTTGTGTCAGGCCCCGATAGGTCTTGTGATCCGGGTTGTCCATATGGATGAGCGTGCGCAGCAACAGGTGGCTGCCGCCGGTATATTCCAGCGTCGCCTGTTCGGTCTTGATGTCTTCCAGCACGGCGCGCGGGTCGTTAATGAACTGCTCGTTCAGTCGCTCAATCTCGATAATATCGGCGTGTTTGGAAATGGCCCAGAAGGGGCGAAAATCTTTGTGATCGATCCATGCAATGGGATTTTTGGCCCGCATATCGGTAAAGATGGCATCCAGATTGTCCTGGTCCGTATAGGTCGCGGAATCGGCGATATCGTTGTAATTATAGGTGGTTTCAACTGCGGTGCTCATGAAAAATATTCCTCGAGATAAGGTTACCAGGCGGTAAAGTTAGCCTATGGCATTAACGCTAAAAGGCAAGCCTTGCGTGGGTCGCCAATTCGGTGAACACTGGCCTAGGAAGCGTCAAGGCATGGAGACAAGTATGAAAGTCGGAACGATTAAAAGCATTTACCGCTATCCCGTCAAAAGCATGGGCGGCGAAGAGATTGACCAAAGCTTCGTTGACCAGACAGGCGTGTTGGGCGACCGGGTCTGGACGATGTACGACCAAAGTGGCGGCGGTATCTCGGGCGCAAAACAGTATGCGGGACTGATGCAGTTTGATGCAAAGTTTACAGCTGATCCCACGTTGGAACATCGGGCCGCACGGGCTGAAATCACATTGCCGGACGGCACGGTCGTTGCCACAGATGACCCGTCTGCCGGGCAACAGATATCGGCGGTGCTGGGCGTCGACCTGGCGCTTTTACCTGTTATGCCAGCAGACCAATTGGACTACTACCGTCGTGATCCCAATGCCGAATTCGGCGAAGACGACCTGCGCGCTATGTTTGCACGCACGCCAGACGAGCCGTTGCCGGATATGTCTGTGTTCCCTGCCGAGATTATGGAATTCAGTTCACCGCTGGGGACGCATTTTGACGCATTTCCACTGATGATGATGACGCAGTCCGGTTTGGATGGCGTACAGGCCAGGGCGACGGACTCGCAGGTCGACGTGCGGCGGTTTCGGCCCAATTTTCTGATCGAGACGCTTGATGGCAGGCCGGGACATGCCGAGGCCGACTGGGCGGGTAAGAGGCTGCAGATGGGTGACCTCGTGGTGCAGCTGGGCGTCACTTGCCCGCGCTGCATCATGACGACCCATGGCTTTAAAGACCTGCCAAAAGACCCAAAGATCATGCGCTCTGTTGTGCAGGAAACTGGCGGCGATCTAGGTGTTTATGCCTCTGTGGTGCAGCCGGGTATTGTCAAAACTGGCGATGACATCGTTCTGATTGATGGCTGATCTGGCGCAGGACATCATCGGCCATGCCCGCGCAATGTCTGGCGCTGGCCTGGGCGTTGGGACGTCTGGCAATGTTTCGGCCCGGGTGGACGGCGGGTTTTTGATCACGCCATCTGGCGTTGCCTATGAAGACCTGGTGCCCGACCGCCTTGTCACAGTGGCCATGGATGGCAATTTTGAAGGTCAGTGGGTGCCGTCGAGCGAATGGCGGTTCCACCGCGATATCTATGCGCAGCGGCCAGATGCAGGGGCGGTCGTGCATTGCCATTCCGCCCATGCCACAGCACTGGCGTGCCTGGGTGAGGGCCTTCCGGCTTTTCATTACATGGTTGCCATTGCCGGGGGTGATGACATCCGTTGTGCAGATTATGCGACATTTGGCAGCCAAGCGCTTTCTGATGCCGTGCTGGCAGGATTGGGCGGCCGCCAGGCGTGTCTGATGGCCAATCATGGCCATGTGGCCCTGGGTCGTAATGTGGCGCAGGCCTTTGCTTTGGCCCGCGAAGTCGAAGCGCTCTGCCATCAGTATTTGTTGGCGCGGCAGGCTGGCGAACCGGTGCTGTTATCAGCCGACGAAATGAAAGTGGTGCTGGAGAAGTTCAAATCCTATGGCAAACAGCCGGAGCAAGACTAAATGCCGGAGCAGAGTTAAATGCCGGAGCAGAGTTAAATGCAAGTAGCGGGACAGCCTCATCGCACGATCTGGGTGGACGACGATGGTTGGTCAATAGGCATTATCGACCAGACATTATTACCCCATGCCTTTGAAACCGTCCTGTTGCAGTCGGTTGAACAGGCGGCAACGGCCATCAGCGATATGTTGGTGCGGGGCGCGCCGCTGATCGGGGCAACGGCGGCCTACGGCCTGTGTCTGGCCATGCGGGAGGACCCGTCTGACACCAATCTGCAGGCAGCGTCAGATCAATTGATGGCGACCCGGCCCACAGCGGTCAATCTGCGTTGGGCGCTTGACGAAATGGGTCAGGTGCTGTCGCCGCTTGCACCGGCAGACCGAGCTGTTGCTGCCTACGCAAAGGCTGCAAATATCTGCGATGACGATGTCGAAATATGCCGCCAAATTGGCGAACACGGGTTGGAGCTGATCAAGGCCCTGGCGCAAAACAAGCCAGCCGGGCAACCGGTTAATATTTTGACCCATTGCAACGCGGGCTGGCTGGCCACGGTCGATTGGGGCACGGCGACTGCGCCCATCTATATGGCTTTTGAGGCTGGTATCGACGTGCATGTCTGGGTCGACGAAACGCGGCCTCGTAACCAGGGCGCGGCCCTGACATCGTGGGAGCTGGGCAATCACGGCGTCCCCCATACCCTTATCACCGACAATGCTGGCGGGCATCTGATGCAACACGGCCTGGTCGATATGTGTATCGTCGGCACCGACCGCACCACCTATACCGGCGATGTGTGCAACAAGATCGGCACCTATCTAAAGGCGCTGGCGGCCCATGACAATAATGTGCCGTTCTATGTTGCCCTGCCATCGACGACCATTGACTGGACGGCCAGCGACGGCCTGCGGGACATCCCGATCGAACAACGCCATGGCGACGAGATCGGCAAAGTCGCCGGTCGCACTAAAGATGGCGAAATTGTCTCGGTCGCCATTTCCCCCGACCAGACTCCTATTCGCAATGACGCTTTTGATGTGACCCCTGCGCGTCTGGTGACCGGTCTGGTGACCGAACGCGGGATCGCGCAGCCCAACGCAGATAGTCTAAGAGCGATGTTCCCAGACCTGGCTGGATGAAAACAGTTAATCAGCTGATGCGGTTGTCGTAGGTCCAGCCCAATTCGGCTATTGAGGTATCGTCGACGACGATGCCCGGCTTGTGGCGGTCTGATGCGGTGACCGATCCGTCAGGCCGTACGATGCATGCGGCCAGTTTGGAATGTGGCTCTGATGAATTGCTCGCAGAAATCCACATCAGATTATCGGCTGCCCGTGTTCGTAATTGCGCGATAACCAGGTCATCCAGGCTGTCATGTCCCCGACTGCTGTTGGCAGTATAGTTGGAATGAAACAACACGCTGACGCCCTGATCCCGATAGTCTGAATACAACTCGGGAAAACATGAATCATAACAGATGAGGAAGCCGCATCTGATGCCCTCTATGTCGATCACCAGCGGGGTGTCGCCGAGGCCGTAATGCAGCGGCTCATCCTTGTAAAGGTGCCGTTTGTCATAGGTGCCGACGACATCACCATCCTTTGAAATGACGTGGATGCAGTTTCTCGGCAGCTCGTCAGTTACGACCCTGGTAGACCCAAAAACCACCCAGATTCTCAATTTCCGGGCCAGTCGGCATAGTTCTCGTTGGTGGGCCGCAAGATTGAACCAGTCAAAGTCTTTGAGGTTGCGATGGTGCGGGCCGACATAGCCCGAAAGAGCCGTCTCGGGGAAATGGATGACTTTCGCATCGGCCTGCGAGGCCAACACCATGTGGTCAGACATGATCCTGGCATTGGCGGCCATGTCTTTGGACATTTGAAACTGACTGGTCGCGATCTTCACAGGCTTCCCCCGGGCTTACCGTGATTGAGGGTCACAGACCTACAGGTTTGCCATCCACGATCTGGTCCAGGAATTCTGACAACCCATAACCAACAAGGCCGTTGCATGTGTATTCGGTCATGCCTTCGGTGATGCGCGTCATAAATTCTTCCCCATCGGGCGACGTGCGCCGGTTGCGCAGCGGGATCAGCGACAAGACCTTGCCGATGATCTCGTATTCTTTTTTCTCGGTCCGACAGTTCACGACCATGCCGGTCTGATAGTAGTTTTCGTCATATTCGGCCTTGATCGTGCTTTCAATGATGTCGGTGTAGACGCCGTCTTCAAACACCATGCCGCCCCCACGCTGTGTGCCGTCGGGGGTGCCCGTGACCGTAGTTTGCAGGCCGAACTCAGC
>SMXS01000164.1 GCA_004356955.1 Alphaproteobacteria bacterium
CCTTTGTCAAGCACCGCGTCGGCCACCGCGCCCATCAGGCCAACCGAGGCGCCGCCGTATACCAGTCCAATGTTTCGGTCGGTCAATAAGGTGCCAAGCGCGCGGGCGGCGTTGACATATTGGCTGTCATGACCGGGGCTGGAGCCGCAGAAAACACAGATGCGCATCGACTATTCTGGCGCGGTCGGGGCAGAGGGGCGATCATTATACAGGCATGGCAGGTCGTAGAAGTCGCCACACAGCTCGGCACCTGTAATCGCGGCCGGAATTTCATCCTTGGCCAAGATTCCTGTCGCCACCAGATTGGCGAACACCGGACCATCGTCCATCATGGTGATCCAGGTAATGTGGTCCATTTCGCCAGGCTTGGGCGAAGTGTCCCACATCCCGCCATTGGTCCCCATTGAAATAAAATCCTGACCTTGCCTTTGTTCGTATGTGTAGTTGTGGACGTGGCCGGCCATCATGGTAAAGCCTCTACCCTGCAAGGCTTGCTCGATCCGCGTGAAATTTGGCGTTGGGCGGGTCCACAATGGCCGATGCAAAAACACAAAAGTCCACCGCACGTCCTTGTATTCATCCAGGATAGACATCGCCCAGTCCGCCTGGGAGTCACCGATCATGACCTTGCCGGATTCCGAAACGTAATTTGCCAGAAGCGGGTTTTCCCGACCCAGTTTAATGGCAGAGGCCAAATCGCCATTTTCAACAAACACCATGGCATCGGCATACAGGTCTTGAACCTCATGCGAGGGATAGGCGGGGTCTTCTGTATTGAGGATCAGAAACAGGACGTTCTTGTAGACAAAGTGATACTGCGTTTTGGCTGCCCGCTCGCGCCACACGTCCTCCATAACCTCGTTGGCGACATCATGGTTGCCAACGACAAAGAACAAAGGGGCATCCAAGACACTGATCATACCATCGACTTCGGCCCATTCGTTGCGAAGTCTATTTTCGTCTCTTGTATAGCCTTCAATATAGTCGCCGACGCTCATGACGAATTCGGGCTGCATCAGGTTAACCTTTTTCAAGATTGCAGGGAACACACCGGGCCTATGACCTCCGGTGCGGTCGGTGATCACGGCGAACTGAAAATTATCCGGGTCGTTGGTAAAGTCCAGATGGGTCCAGGGGCGCGCAAAATTGCCATCGGCATAGGGATCGCTGGTGCTGAATATTGGGGTTGGCTGATCAGCCTGTTGCGGTTGGTCGCACGCAGCACCTGTGGTCAGGATGGCAATCCCGAGGCCAATAGCTGTAAATTGCCTGAACATAGTGGTCTCCGTTGCCATCAATACCTGCATGGTAACGCCGATGCAGGGACGGGGACAAGTTATGTCTCGGCGACTGGCTCAGCGAAAAAATCAACAATTACGGGGAAAGAACATCTTTACGGTGGTGCCCTGGCCCTCAACACTGTCGATATGGGTATAGCCACGGGACTGCTCAACAAAGCCGTGAACCATCGACAGGCCCAGACCGCTGCCGTGGCCAACTTCCTTGGTGGTGAAAAAGGGTTCGAACGCCTGGGCGGCAACCTCTGGGCTCATGCCCACGCCATTGTCTGTGACGGCGACCACCAGATAGTCGCCCACGGCGACATGGGGATGGTTGTGGATGTCGTCGACACTGAGGTGGACGTTCTGTGTCGAGACAATCATGTGACCGCCGTCTGGCATAGCGTACTGGGCATTGAGTGCCAGGTTCATGATGGCGTTTTCAAGTTGACCCGGGTCCAGCACGGCTTCGGCCACTTCGTCCGTGAAGTTTGTTTCAATGGTGATTTCTTCGCTGATTGTGCGCTTCAGGATGGTCAGCACTTCGTTAATCTGGCTGTTCACATTCGTCAATGTTGGTTGCAGAACTTGTTGGCGGGAAAAGGCCAACAGGCGACTGGTCAGGTCTGCGGCCCGACCGATGCCACGGTTTAGTATCTTGACAAATTCGGGCCCTTCACCATCGGCGGGCACCAGAGGCTCCAACAACTCAAGGTTCAGCTGCATGCTCATCAGAATATTGTTGAAATCGTGGGCCACACCGCCGGTCAGCTGCCCTATGGCCTCCATCCGGTGGGCCTGACGCAAATGTTCTTCGGCAGTCACCTGTTCGGTGATGTCTCGCGACAGGCCGCGATAGCCAGCATAATTTCCCTGTGCGTCATAATAGGGCGCGCCACTGGCCGATCGATGGATTGTCTTGCCATTGGCATAGGTTGTCGACGTCAGGTGGTTCCTGAACGGTTTTCGGCTCTCGATAATCGCGGCCAGCTCACGGCCCCCAATTACGGCGCGTTGTTCACCAAGGAACGACTCGATTGTGTGCCCGATCAACGACTGACGCGATAGCCCTGTTGCATCTTCCAACCAGTCAGAAATATAGGTCAATTGGTCGTCTGGATCGGTTTCCCAGATTAGATCAGATGATGCGGACACTACATCCCGAAATCGCTGTTCGCTTTGCTGTAAGTTTTGCTCGGCCTGTTTGCGCTCGGTGATGTCACGCAGGATGTTGACGCGCGTATTATCGCTTTCGTCCAACGGATTTAGCTGGAATCCTAACCCGTAAATGTACTTGGTGCCGCCATCGTCCACTGTTATGGACATTTCGCGCCTCCAGTGACCGTCTTCCTTGAGATCCTTGACAATGGCGCGCAGGTCCTCTTCCTGAAAGCCCACAGTTTGCGCCAGGTCCACCTCTTTCATGCCAAGAAGTTTGTCGGCAGACAGGCCAAATATCTTGCAATAAGCCGGGTTGACGTCGATGATCTGCCCGTCAGTTCCCATGATAACAACACCGTCTTCCATGCCCTGTAGCACGACGGATTGCATGTGTAGGGTGCGTTCATCCGCCATGCGCTGGCTGATGTCGATGGCAGCGCCGCGCATGCCTTTGTATTTGCCTGCGTCATTGTAGATGGGCGCGCTGCTACAGGACCAGTCGACCCGATCCATGCCCTCATATTGGATGAATACGCGGATATCGTTATAGGCCTTTTGGGCTTCTATCAGGCCAAGGACCTTGTCCCATCCGCCGGAAACTGCGCTGTTGACCTCCAGGTCTGCGACAACATTGGCGATGGGAACCCCCATGAAGTCGATGTCCATTTCCACTAATAATGTTGTGAAATTTGGCGAGACCCAGCTGACATTGGAATCTTCGTCCAGTTCCCAATAATAGTCGGCAACGACTTCAACTAACGATTTCAGGCGCTCGTTGGTTTCTGCAGCAATCCGTTCAGCCTGACTGATGGTATCACGCACGTTTTGTCTCATTGGTTCAGGCTATATCAAAAGTTGTATGAAAGCATCGACCATTGTGCGTGTCGACAATGGGTTACCCGTAGTCCAACTTGATCGCCCCCAGGGGGCAAGCATTGGCCGCAGACCCGGCATCAACGATCTGGTCTTCGTCGTCCAGCTCGCCGGTGATTGTGACGACGCCTTTGCTATCCGGGCCTGCGTGGAACAGATTGGTGTACAGATTATAACAGCGGCTGCGTCCCTGACACAGATCTGAGTCGATTGTGATTTTCATAGGCCCTCTCCCCTTAACGGCCAAATTAACATCTGAGGCGCCGCTTTGAAACACTACCTCAATAAAAACGCCCGCCACCCTGCAAAGGGTAACGGGCGTTAATATAGACCGCGTCTCGTTTGGCTTAGTCGGCCTTGATGCCGCGCTTTTCCATTTCAGCAGGCATGCGTTCGGTGTCCGAGCTCAAGGGTGCGCTCAATTCGCTTTCGTCCAGTGTGCCAGCACGATGGGCCGCGGATTTAAAGCTGTTGAACGTGATCCACTTTTCAGCAGTCACTGAAATGCACGTGCGCAAAGGTGAATCCAGCAGGTTGTAGAAATCGTCGGCAATTTCCTTGTCGCCGTTGCCGACTTTGTCGGCGAGCTGGCGATACATCCAGGTCAGGGTTTCACGGTCATCATGGAATTCGGCGCGCCCTTTGCAACAGGCCTGACCGTTCGGGCCAGCTTCTGGGTCGCGGTTGGATGAGCTGGAAACGACGACTGATACGCGTGGGTCGCGGCGGATGGCAGAGGCCCGGTGACGATGCGACGCGAAGGTGATCCAGATTTTCCCCTTGGCCCAAACGAAGGAATGGATAACGCCCATTGGCCAACCGTCTTTGGTGCCCCAGTTCAGGACGCACTCGCCTGCATTGGTCATCAGGGCGGCGATTTCCTCGTCGCTAAACTGGTAAATGGATACGGATTCGTGGTCGGTTGCTTGTGTCATTATTGTCTCCTGTTTGTGCCGGTGTTTGTGTTGGGGCTTGGTCGGTCGAGCCCATGTGATTGGTCTTCCGGTCGGTCAAGGCGGTAATTAACCATGATTGGCCGGGCGGTGGAAGGCAAACCTTGTAGCGGTCACAAAGATTTCGTGCACCTATCAGAAATGCCAGTCAGATCGGGTGACTTATGGCTGGATTCCGCCCCTTAACCCATTAAAGTGTAGGGCAAGCTGGCCGTTCAATGGGAATGGACTGGCACCAATTATCACGAAGATGGGGAAAGATATGTCTGAACAAAATGCGGCTGACCGATTTGCGGTCCAGGATGTCCTGCTGAACTATACTTGCGCAGTCGATGAACGCGACATGGTGCAATACCGCAATTGTTTTGCCGATGACGTTGAAGTCGTGGGCTTTGGCGAGGAAGTATTCCACGGTGGCGACGTCTGGACCGAATATGTGACCGAGGCGCTGAAAGCCTATGGCCCCACCCAGCACATGCTTGGCCCAATGTTTGCCAAGATCGATGGTGACGTGGCGCATACCCGCACTGACGTGCAGGCGCATCACTATTTGATCGATGCCCCGAAAACGACACTGACGCTGTGGGCGACCTATAAATCCGATATGAAAAAGATTGATGGCGAATGGAAGATTACGCGCCATGAACTGGTATCGCGGGGGACGCGTATCCAGTCTGACCAATAGGTCTGACAAATAGGCCTCGGGGCACAAAATCGGGAAGGCGGCTGGTTGATCAGCCGCCTTTTTTGTGGCCATTCGCCAGTCGAGAGATGCCGGCTTCGAAGAACGGTCCCATTTTGTCGAGGATTGTTTCCAGATCCGATGAGTGTAGGGTGTTCTTCGACGTTTCGTCGATCGATCCGCTTTCAACCAGAATATGGATGATGGCTGATGATAGAAAATAGAACGACCAATAGATGTCTTCTTCTGCGGCATCAGGAAAATATTCCTTCAACAACGCAATGAACTCGTCATTGACGGATGCATAGGTTTCGTTGAAGGCACCGACATAGGGTTCACTGCGCGGGGTGTTGGCAGCACGGGACAGCAAATGGATATAAGCCTTCCAGCCGGGGCCGCTGTGCAGAGAGCGTTTCACCAGGGGTGCAAAATAAGCACGGACCAGGTCGCCCGCTGTGGGCGATGCTTCGCCCCGTACGGCTTTTGCCTGCTTGATGGATGCCGAAATGGCCGCAACATGTTCTTTGGACCGGCGGATGATGACTTCAGAATACAAGTCGGCCTTGGTGCCGAAATAATAGCTCATCAAACCCAGAGGCACGCCAGCCTGGCGCGTGATTTCACGCGTCGTTGTGCCATAATAACCCTTGCCCGAAAACAGAACCTCGGCGGCATCTATAATTTTGTCCTTTGTTTTCGGGTCAGCTTTGCGGTTTGTCTGGGCAGCTTTCAACGGGTTACCAATCTATAAGTGTGAGGGTGTCTTTTATTAAACTTAGCGCTTCATTTAGTCGGTTCACTCGTAACAGGCAAGTCACTGGCAGTGCATAGATCAACAGCGCTGTATCCCGTGAAAAACGTAAAACATTGGTCGTGTGACCAATCTTAGGTTATATTTGCAGACACTATTGCTCAAATCAAGGGTAACAACATGGCAACACGACGAAAAGCAGACCCGTTGGACGGGGCGCATGCGCGCGATCTGCGCGGCGATCCCATCACGGGTGATCGCTATTATTCCAAGGAGTTCATGGAAAAAGAGTGGGACCACATGTGGACCCGCATCTGGCATATCGGCGCGCTGTTGAAGGAGCTGGAACAACCGGGCGACTATGTGCTGCACCATTTCCGTCAAGAATCGGTCGTTTTGGTGCGCCAGAATGATGGCTCCGTCCGCGCGTTCTATAATACGTGCCAGCATCGTAGCAACCGATTGGCCTGGGGCCATGCGGGTTCTGGCAACGGTTTTACCTGTTCGTATCACGGCTGGCATTACGGCCCCGACGGCAAGCTGGAGCACGTCCAGGACCCGGACGACTTTGCCGATGGCAATCCGTGCGACTATGTCACCCTGGTGGAATTGCGCTGCGACATATGGGGGCCTTTTGTTTGGTACAATATGGATGATGGCGCACCGCCTTTGTTGGAATATCTCGACCCGATCCCCGACCTGTTGGACAAGCGGGATTACCACAAGATGGAACGGGTGTTGTGGAAGACCTTCGAGATGGATGCCAACTGGAAGTTTGCCTCGGACAATTTCAACGAGTCTTACCATCTGCCGACAGTTCACCCACAACTGACCCAAAACATCGACGAAGACTACAAGAACACAATTTTCGAGATGTATCCCAACGGCCATAATCGGATGATTGAACAAGGGCAACCCTCGATGCGGGCGCAAAACCCCAACGAGGTAGAGCCGGCGTGGGCCCATATGCTGCAACAATGGGACCTGGACCCTGAGGACTTTAAGGGCAGGGCTCGTGACGGGCGGATAGCTTTGCGCAAACAAATGCGCAAGCTTGGCCCAGAACGCGGATACCACCATTACGACGTTCTCAATGATTCCGAGTTAACCGACCCGCACCATCATACGCTGTTCCCCAATGTGACCCTGACGGCTGCTGCCGACGGGTTCAGCATTTTCCGGACAGAACCGCACCCGACTGATCCTGAGAAGTGCACATTTGAATATTGGTATTTCGCTATGCCCGTCGAAGGCGTGGAGACTGTCGAAACCATTGCCGGCGATCGTCCCATCGCGGCGGCAGAACAAGAACGGTATGACTATGGGTCGGGTATACCCCTGCCAGACCTGGAAGGGTCGTTCCTGACCCAGGACCTGACGGTTGCTGTTGGGCAGCAGAAAGGTTTTCATTCACGGGGTTACAAAGACGCAAAATTGTCTGGCCAGGAAAGCCGGGTTCGGCGTTTCCACGAGGTATTGAATGATTATCTGGAGGGGCGTCGGTAGGGGGGTTA
>SMXS01000165.1 GCA_004356955.1 Alphaproteobacteria bacterium
ATTTGGGGCGGAGTAGCTCAGCTGGTTAGAGCACCGGAATCATAATCCGGGTGTCGGGAGTTCAAGTCTCTCCTCCGCTACCATTTTTCCGAATATATCACTGTGGGCTACAGTTTCCTCGCAGCCTTCAGGCTTTTGAAGCCAATAGCGCAGACGACGACCACAACGCCGATGATGGCGGGGTAGAATGTCAGGAACGCAATTGTATTCATCATGTTACGGCCCATTTCCAATGCTCTGGCATCAGGGAAAAGCGGGTCTATCAACGAGGCAATCACGATCGTCCATGCGATGAAAATGAATCCCCATGTCAGGTTACGAATGCCCTTGGCTTCAAAAGGTATCAGGGGCAGGACTGCAGCGACAATCCACAGGGCGAAACCGTTTAGAATCCCTTCCAAATGGGCCATGCGCCAGGCGTCATAGGTGCCGGGCAGCTGGATCTCGATACTGCCGGGGATCGGCCACAAGGCGATTTTCCCCAACAGGAAAAAGAGAAAACCGAACCCGACTATAAAGCCAAAAAGCAAGACCAGGGCACCATGGCCGACCAGCAAGTGCTGGTACCGGCGCATCGAGGTGGATGTTGTCTCGTTCATGCGTGTTCTCCTGCAAGGTCTGTCGGCGGATGTATCAGGTGGCTTTCATGTCGACGAGAGTGACGGTGTTCAATAGTGGTACACCGTCCCCGCCTGCGTCATATCGTTCCATCCAGTCACTGACCCAGGTCGGATCTTTGACATGACGGGGGTCGTGACCAGGCATCATGCCGAGGGCAATGTGTTTGCCAAATGCCATAAGGGCTCTGGCCGAGCGTCGCCACAGGCGGGTCCGCGAACGGATATTGTTCCACAGGCCATCTTTCTTGAGCATGGCGATATAGCCTTGTCGGCTCCAGTACACCATGTGAAATGAGGCATAGAGCAGGCCATAGACACGCTGGAAGTATCCGCCACAGACATCCCTATAGACGTCAAAGGCCGCAGTTTTGTGTTCGGTTTCCTCGACGAGGTGCCAGAGAATAAGTGAGGCCACGCGCAGATCTGCTTCGTTGAACATTTCCCGACGATTGCCGACCACCCATTCGGTTGCCCCGAGGGTCAGGGTCTCGAACCCCACGGTATACGCCAAGCGGAAGGCGAGTGACTTGTCGGCGAGCTTTTTGAAGCTGGTATCCATCGCGTGTTCAACAGCGACGAGTTCGGGATAGCCTTGGTTCTTCAACAGTGCGTTGTATTTACGGTGTTGGCGATAGTGCTGAGATTCCTGTTTGATGAAGGCAATTGCATCGGCGTGCACCTGCGGGTCTTTGATGCGGGGCAGGGCTTCGTTCATGTTGACGTTCAGGAAGGGCTCTAGATAAGGCATGGTTAGCGATGCGTCGTTGACCATGTGCGACCACTCTGGCTCGCCCGCGTGCCAATGAGGGTTGATGTCGTCAGGGTACTCAAATGGGACGCGCCGCATCTGAATAGTGGACTGTACCGGATCTGGTTGCATGAATTAATCATATCAAAAAACCCTTGGTGATGGGAACCCGTTGCTTGTGACGGGATTGCATCCTCATCCTTATCACCGAGAATGTTTCCCTGCTGTAAGCGGGGTTAGTTTGTACTAAAGTGTCGCTGAATTTCAAATAGATCGTGGGGGAAATGAAGTGACTGAGTGGTGTAAAGTTCAGTTTTTGTACAAGGGGTTAGCAATTTTCAGTAATTGGCGTTTTTTGGCAAAATGTCCCGTTGTGGCTGTATTGCCACGATGAAGTCCTTCATCGTGCGGGTCACCCGCGAGCCGTTGGTTCATTTTGCCCTTATCGGATTGGCAATTTTTCTGATTTTTGACCTGATGGATGACACGCCCCCGGATGTCGGAACGACAGATATTATTGTCTCAATCCAGACCGCTGACCGTCTTGCCGAAAATTTTGAAAGGGTCTGGCGGCGCGCGCCCAATGCGGAGGAAATGGACGGTCTGATAGATAACTTTGTGCGCGAAGAAGTATTGGTGCGCGAGGCGCTCGCACTGGGGTTGGACCGTAATGACACCGTCATCAGAAATCGCCTTCGCCAGAAGATGGAATTTTTGGCCTCTGCTGCCGTTGGTGCGAGTGTACCGACCGACGATGTTCTTGGGGCTTATTACGCAGAAAACAAAGACGACTTTTTTGTCGAGGGAAGTCTGGCACTGGTACAGGTGTTTTTGGGACCTTCGCCGGATGATGCCAGCACTCAGGCGATCATGCAGGCTTTGGAAAAAGGTCAGGATCCGGGGACGCTTGGCGTTCGGACACTGATGCCGTCTTCTCTGCCTCTTTCAGCCCGTGCCACCGTGGACAACACTTTTGGCCGTGGCTTTTACCAGTCGCTGCTGGCCATCGAAGTCGGTATTTGGTCCGAGCCCCTGCGATCGGGATACGGCTATCATCTCGTTCATATAGATCAAAAACAGCCGGGGTACGTGCCAGAATTAACGACTGTGAAAGCCGCCGTGCAACGGCAGTGGCTCGAAAGCCAGGCGGAGATATTGGAGCAGGCGTATTTTCAGAAGGTTCTGGAACAATACAATATCGTTCGACCTGACCAGACGGTGATGGCGCAACCATGAAGGCTGTCCTATTTGGCCTGATCTGTCTGGTTGGCACAGCCCTGATACCCTCTGAGGTGCCTGCACATGCTTTGCAACCAGGTTATCTTGAACTGCAGTCCTTGGGGCAACTGAGTTGGCGTGCCCATTGGCGGGTGCCTGACGTCAAGGGCAGCCCGATGAAGATCAGGGCGCAACTACCAGAAAACTGCGATCAACCATTGGCGCCAATGCCTTTGTTCGATGGGACTGCATGGCCTGTGACCTGGTTGGTGCATTGTCCGGAAGGTCTGGCCGGTAAGTCCATTCAGATCATCGGCCTGGAACGCACGAATACGGATGTGTTGGTGCGCTATGAACTGGTGCCCGGAGAAGGACAGACGCAGCGCCTGACGCCTGACAATTACACTTTTATTGTGCCCTTGGAGTTAGGGACGTGGGGGGTCTTGCGCGTCTATTTGGGCTTGGGAACAACCCATATTTTGGCGGGCTATGATCATCTACTGTTCGTTTTTGCCCTGCTATTGCTGATCCAAAGCGGGTGGCGTTTGGTGGGAACGATCACCGCATTCACTGTCGCCCATTCCATTACACTGGCCGCCTCCACGTTGGGTTGGGTGGCTGTTTCAGGCCCCCCAGTAGAGGCTGTCATCGCCCTGTCCATCATGTTTTTGGCGAGCGAAATATTTCATCGTCGCAAAGATGGCCAACGGCTGTCAGAGCGCTATCCCTGGGTTATCGCCTTTGCATTTGGTCTGTTGCATGGGTTTGGATTTGCCGGGGCGCTGATCGATATAGGGTTGCCGCAGAACGATATTCCCGTGGCGCTGCTGTCATTCAATTTGGGTGTCGAGCTTGGGCAATTGATGTTTGTGGCCGGGGTCTTGCTGTTACGGGCGGCTGTGATGTGGGTGCGGCCGCAGGTGATTATCGCTTTGTCACAGCCCATGAGCACAGGTAACGCAGTCATGTCTTATGTCATAGGCGGGCTGGCGTCTTACTGGTTCATCGAGCGCATCGCTGGCTTTTAGTGAACGGCACGCCCCCAGGATTGGAACGTGCCATAAATCGCATTACTTCGGTACATTGTACCAAATTGGCGATGTATAGGCCCGTTCCTGGCCAATCAGCTCGGCCTCTTCAGGGATGACAGCGCCCAGTCTTAGCTTGTCGTACAGTACCCATCTGGGTGTCGGGATTTCCAACACTCGGGCGTAATAAAAGGCGCTCTGGCTTGGGTCGAAATCTGGGTCGGTCCACACCGTCATCAACTCAGACGCGCCAATTGTATTGGTCCAGCTTGCGGCGTCGATGTCGACTGTGTTGCCCACTGCCGGTACTTTGCCGTCACTGTCAGGCTGCCGATCATCAGACCATGCAATGTCATAGACTTTCTCATGCGTTTTGCCGGACGCATCAAGCCAGCCTTTGATGATCTGTATTCTGTCTAAATTTGCCCCGATAGGGTCGCGCAAAGCATAGACCATGAAATTGGGGGCTGCCTGGCCGTCTGCGGATCGAAGGTCGCCACCCATGGGTACGCCTTTTTCATAGCCGCGATAGGCGGGTACCCTGCTGCGCAGGTCGTCTTCGGTATAGTCCCAACCCCCAAAAAAGCGAACGATCATCCTGGGACCAGTCGTTCCATAGGTTTCACGACGTATCATAGCGTCGTAGATGGCTGCCCGCGTGTTTTTATTTGCCCAAACACCGGTATAACCAGAGGCGACTATTTTATAGCCTTCGATACGGCCCAGTTTAGTTTCAATGAACGGGTGATTGACGCGGTTTTTCGAGGGTTCCACACTGACGGACTTACCGAAGAAATTTTCTTCCTCGGCTGTTGTCAAAGATGTGTGGCTGTCTGTCGCGCCACCAAAGCCAAACTTGTAGGGGTTCACACCGAATTTGGCTTCCAGCGCCAGGCCCTGTTTCAAGGCTTCTCGCGCATATTCACCCTTCAGCATTTCTGGGGTCTTCAACTGGCTAATGTCCAGATTGCCGACATCCCAGGTTTCGTAATCTGCAAATTCATCGTCGGGTGACAGGAAAGGGTGCGCTTCCCCATCGCCTTTGATCTGGGTGATTTCGTATTGTGGTTCCCACTTGGCGCGCAAGGTGACGTAGTTTTTATCTACTTTCCCGCCAGCATAAGTTTTCGTGGTGGGGAACATCCACCCATTCGACAGATTGCCATTATGGGAAAGCGCGAAAGCTTTGTCGCCTGTTTTGGCGACGTAGGCTTCTAGCCAATCATACAGATCTAGTGGGTCCGTTGACCCCAGGGGTGGCAGTGTGGTCAACGGCAGCACCTGCTTGGCTTTGTCGGCATTGCCCCGCAGGATGACATTGCGATGCAGGTTGAAGCCTTTGGGAACGGATGTCCACTCGAACCCAATAAAGGCTGTAAAACGGCCGGGGTCGTTGTGTCTTTCTGCGGCGTCAACGATGTCATGCCAAACGCCCTCAAAGACGTCTGCGCCGGGGCTATAGGCTTCAACCAATTCTTTGGGTATTTTCATCTGGGCGAAATGCATGATCAGGTCGAAAGCGGCTTTGCCGGCCTCGACACCGCCTGCATTATATCCGTCGTACCATTCCTTGCCCTTTTTGTTGGCCAGGATGTGTGGTGCGCCGGCCTTGAGGTCAGTTGCGAAGCCCATAAGGTCTGTGTGATCTGTTAGAACCATCCAATCGAGGGGCCTGCTTAATTTCACCGGCAACCCTGTGGATGAGGTGATCTGTTCGCCTTTGGCAAAGCGCCAGGCTTCATCCAGCCCAACAGTATTGCCAAACAGACCGGCATCAAGGGACAGGCCCGTATGAAGGTGGCTGTCTCCCCAATAGACGTGGCTTGGGAATGCCCGGTTCACATAAGGCGAATAGGCCTTGCCTGCAAACAGAGTGCTGGCTTGTTCGTCATTAACCTGAATTTCTGATGATAGTGCTGGGGTCATACCCATCGCCAACACAATGCAAATGAATGATAATTTCTTCATCTGATATTCTCCCTTCGCAAATATACTCATAAGCGCAGTCGGATCAAAAATGGTGACATGCGATGGCATGGAGAGCAAGAAAATAACCCATAATCAGAAAGGCTTGATAGAAACCCCTTTCCCAAAGCGTTTGAATTTTATAAAAGCCTGAGAGGTGTTTAGCTCAGATTTGGGAAGTGACTAGATGAACGAATTGCTGAAACTCGTTAGCGGCTATAAAGAGTTTTCCAAAGGTCAAAAGCCGGGGGGGCAGTATCGTTATAGCGGGCTGGCAGAAGGCCAGTCCCCAAAGATCATGGTCATCAGCTGTTCTGATTCTCGTGTCATTCCGTCCCAAATTTTCAATGTGGAACCCGGCGATCTGTTTATCGTCCGCAATGTTGCCAATCTTGTGCCGCCTTATGAAGAAGATCAGTCATATCACGGCACTAGTGCAGCGCTGGAATTTGCGGTCAACTATCTGGATGTCGGACTGGTTGTCATTCTTGGCCACAGCCAATGTGGGGGTATTCACGCCTGTGCTGAGAATTTTGTTCAAGGCACCAAAGCAGGTACTTTTTTGGATAAGTGGCTATCGATCCTAAATCCTGTGGCCGAAAAGATGCTGACCGGATATGACGGCCCTATTGAAGGGCAATTGCAGACGGATTTGGAGTTGGCAGCGATCAGGGAATCGCTGTCCAATCTGGAACAGTTTCCATTTTTAAGCGAACGCTTGAAGGATGGCAGGTTGACCGTCCATGGCGCCTATTTCGATATCACAGATGGTCAACTCTATTTGCTGGATGCGGAATCAGACGCGTTTAAAATGGTTGAATAGGCAAAATGGTGGAATAGGCATCGTGATTTTTTCTGACCGCGCGGTATAGTATTGATCACTTTGTGTTGCCTCCCCGGCGGCATCACCGAGCCATCTTAGGGTTAGATTATGGAATTCAGCTTCACAGCGGAACAAGATCAGTTCCGCGACGTTCTTGGTCGGTTTATGCGCGACAAGTCGCCTGCAAGCGCCGTTCGTAGTCTGATGGAAACAGACAAAGGCTTTGACGCAGAAGTCTGGCAGCAATTATGTGCCGAGCAGGGCCTGGCTGGTATCCACTTGCCTGAAGATTGTGGTGGCACCGGCTATGGGCCGGTTGAACTGGCGATTATCATGGAAGAACAGGGGCGGGCACTTTTGTGTTCTCCCTTTATGGCCAGCGCTGTCATGGCGGGTTATGCCATTCTGCAGACGGGAACTGACGACCAAAAACGGGCGTTACTGCCGGGTATTGCTGACGGGTCCACAATCGCAACTTTGGCCATTACTGAACAGTCAGGCCTTTGGCGCGATGATGACATCCAACTGCAGGCCACTAAATCAGGCGATGACTATGTGCTGAGTGGCACCAAGCGCTTCGTGGTCGATGGGCAGAATGCTGATTTGTTGGTTGTTGCTGGTCGGACTGATGCAGGCGTTTCCCTGTTTACGGTCAATGCCGGTTCTGAAGGGGTAACCTGCCGGGTTGCCAATGCCATGGACCCAACGCGCAAGCTGGCTGAAATTGATTTTTCCAGCGCCCCGGCACAGTTGCTGGGCGTTGAGGGTGGTGTTGATTTGGCCGCGATCTTCAATGCTGTCCTGATCGCGTTTGCCAACGAAATGGTCGGTGGCGCGCAGGCCATGTTGGATAGTGCGATAGAATACGCAAAACTTCGTGTGCAATTTGGTCGTGAGATTGGTTCTTTCCAGGGGCTTAAACATCGTTTTTCGGACTTGATGGTCGACATTGAACTGGCCAAGGCCACCGCTTATCAAGCGGCACAGCATCTGGCCGATGGTAAAGATGCAACAGCCTTTGCCAGCATGGCCAAGGCGACCGCCAGCGAGGTCTTTCGGCATGCAGCCCATGAATGCATTCAGTTCCATGGCGGTATCGGCTTTACCTGGGAAAATGACACGCATCTTTGGTTCAAACGGGCCAAAAGCTCTGAGGTCTTTTTGGGAACACCCAATGACCACCGCGAACGCATGCTGCAGGCGATGGGGATATAGTCATGGATATCAATATCGACGCAATCCGCGCTGAAGTCCGCACCTGGTTGGCAGATAACTGGGACCCAAACCTGACCTTGGTTGAATGGCGCACCAAGCTGGTTGATACCGGCTGGGGCATGCCTGAATGGCCTGAAGACTATTTCGGTAAAGATATGCCGCCGGTGGCTGTTAGCGCCATTGCCCAAGAGTTTGCCGAAGCCGGCGCTATTGGTGTGATGAAGTCTGGCCCGCGCATGTTGGCCGCTGTCACGCTGCTGGCGCACGGGAATGACCAACAAAAACGCCGCTTTTTGCGCCGAATTCTGACAGGGGAAGATGCCTGGTGCCAATTGTTCAGTGAACCGGGCAGCGGCTCTGACCTGGCGGGTTCAACAACGCGGGCCGATGCCAATGGCGACGATTTGGCCAATGGCAATGGTTGGAAGGTCAATGGCCAGAAGGTTTGGACAACCAGCGCACACCATGCAGATTACGGAATCTTGCTGGCCCGTACCGATTGGGACGTCCCCAAACACCAGGGCCTGTCGTTTTTTGTGATCGACATGCATCAGCCAGGCGTCGAAGTCCGGCAACTCAGGCAGATGAATGGTCACGCTTCTTTTAACGAAGTGTTCTTTACAGACGCTGTTGTGCCCGGGCACTTTCAGGTCGGCGAGCTGGGGCAGGGTTGGCAGACTGCCATGACGACCTTGGCGTATGAGCGTCGTGCAGTTGCTGGCAATCGCGATGCCAAAGAAGATAAAGGCCGCAATGGCACAATCTATGGCGAATATCGCGAAGAACAGGCCATCGCCAATGAACCCTATACCTGGTACCCCCAACGGGCAGGACGCGTGGACCTGGTGGTTGAGCGGGCGCGGGAAACGGGGAAAATATCTGACCCCGCTATTCGGCAGGAAATCGCGAAATTGCTGACCATGCACCAATCAACCCAATGGTTTGCCGGTCGCCTGTCAGAATTGCAAAAGGCCGGTAAGGCGAGAGGCCCAGAAGGCTCAATCACCAAACTCGCGGCCAGCAATGTGGCCAGGTTAGCCTCTGATGTTCACACTGCGATCACCGGTATTGATGCCATGCTTACAGGGGACCAGAGCCCCCACGACGGGGTTATTGCAGAAATCCTGGTGTCGGTGCCTGCTGTCTCTATTGCCGGTGGAACAGACGAAATACAACGTAATATTATTGCCGAACGATTGCTTGGGCTGCCCAAAGAACCCCGCTTTGACACTGGGCCGTTCAAAGACGTTCGCCGCAATTAGATTTTCAACAGTAAAGCTGACGTATGGGTGGTTGAATTGGTGTAGTCTGTCCCCATCTTAGGCGTCGAAGTGATCAGGGAAAATAAGCCATGACGATAGAGTTGCGTGTAAATGGCGTCAGCCATCAATTGGATATCGAAGAGGACATGCCGCTCCTTTGGGTGTTGCGGGACGAACTAGGCCTCAAGGGGACTAAGTTCGGCTGTGGCGTATCGGCTTGCGGGGCATGCACCGTCCATGTCGATGGCGAGGCCATGCGGACGTGCACATTGCCTGTTGGCGCTGTTGACGGTGCCGACATCACTACTATTGAAGGCCTGGGAGCAGATCAGGCCCACCCCGTGCAAATTGCGTGGATAGAAAAGCAGGTCCCACAATGTGGGTACTGCCAGTCTGGCATGATCATGGCTGTGGCAGCCCTGCTGGACGAAAATCCAAATCCAACCCGGGCTGACCTGGATGACACCATCACCAACATTTGCCGATGTGGCACCTACCAACGCGTGCGCGCGGCGGTCGATGAACTGAGCCAGGCATAGGAGGCGACGATGGGTAAATTTACACGACGCGCTTTCATGGCAACGGGTGGTTTGGTCGGCGGCGGCCTGGCCCTTGGTTTCGCGTTTGCACCCAATCGGTTAACAATTTATACGGCAGACCCAGACAGTGCTGATGCGCAGCTGAATACATGGGTCATGATCACCCCTGACAACAAGGTCGTTGTCACCGTGCCGCACGCTGAAATGGGGCAGGGCAGCCAGACAGGTCTGCCCATGATGCTGGCTGATGAACTGGATGCCGATTGGTCCACAGTTTCGATGGTGCAGGCCCCAGCGACCGAAATTTATGCCAATAGCGACCTGGCCAGAGGCTTTGTCCTGGGCGACGTCAGCCTGCCGAATTCGATTTTCCGGTTGCTGGATTACTCTCTGTTCAAACTGTCGGGCATGATCGGCGTGCAGAATACGGGCGGCAGTTCGGCTGTTCGATATACGGGTAACATGGCTATGCGCAGCGCTGGTGCGGCGGCAAAACATATGCTGTTGCAGGCGGCGGCAACCCGGTGGGGTGTCAGCGCTAGCAGCCTGACGGCCAGCGAGAGTGTTGTGACACACGCTGCCAGCAATCAATCTGCGACCTATGGCGAACTGGCGAGCGAAGCCGCCTTGATGGAAGTGCCCCTGCAGCCCACGCTGAAGTCGCCTGATCAGTTTACGTTGATCGGGACGTCGCAGCCACGATTTGATATTCCCTCCAAAGTTGATGGGTCTGCAGAATATGGCATCGATGTCGAGGTCCCCGGCATGTTGTATGCCGCGATCAAACACGCCCCTGTTTTTGGCTCCAAATATCAGGCGACCAATTTGTCTGAAGTCAGAGCGTCGCGTGGTGTCATGGATATCGTTGAGCTGGACGGGGCCATCGCAGTGGTTGCCGACAATTTCTGGCGCGCCAAAATTGCCCTGGATATGATGGAGCTGCAATGCATCGGTGGTGACCGCCAAAGCATGACATCGGCACAGATCTATGATCGCTATGCCGAAGCTGCCCTTTCAGAAGATGGCAGTTACGATGCAGACATTGGCGACACGGCTGCCGCATTGGCCCAGTCGGATCGAATTGTCAAAGCCAGCTACCGCGTGCCTTTCCTGGCCCACGCGGCGATGGAACCCCTGAATTGCACTGCGTCGGTCACAAAGGACCGATGCGATGTTTGGGTAGGGCACCAAAACCCACTGGGGGCACGGGCTGCAGCGGCAGTGGCCGCTGGTATGGACGCCGACAATGTCACGATCCACAACCGAATGCTCGGTGGTGGGTTTGGTCGCCGCACGCCCACTGATTTTGTCACCCAGGCGGTGACTTTGTCGCGCCAGGTAGGGGCGCCTATCAAGTTGATATGGTCCCGGGAAGAAGACATTCAGCACGACATGTATCGCCCGGCTGTGGCCAACCATATGAGTGCTGCACTGGATGCTGATGGCATGCCTACAGCCTGGACCAACAGCTATACTAATTCAGGTCAGAACGAGCCGGCTGAATCTCCGTTGACGCAATATGCCATCCCCAATCAGTCCATCAAGGGTGTCGATGTCGACAGCGCTGTGCCCATTGGGGCTTGGCGTAGTGTGGGGCACACACAGCATTCGTTCTTCAACGAATCTTTTGTTGATGAACTCGCTGTCGAGGCTGGCATTGACCCCTATCAGTACCGCCGAAAGTTGCTTGCAGATATGCCGCGTCATCGCAAGGTGTTAGATGTTGCGGCCCAAAAGGCAGGATGGGGTGAACCTCTGCCCGCTGGTCGTGCTCGTGGTATTGCAATCGAGCAAAGCTTTGGGTCTATCGTGGCTGAAGTTGCTGAAGTTTCCGTATCCGATGATGGTGACGTCACGGTGCACAAAGTCACCGCAGTCATTGATTGCGGCACGGCGGTAAACCCGGACTCGGTGGTTGCCCAGATAGAAGGGGGCATCATCTATGGCCTCACAGCGGCCTTGTATGGCGATATCGAAATTGCCGATGGCTGTGTGGTGCAGACCAATTTCCCAGACTATCCTATGGTCACATTGCAACAGGCCCCTGATATCGAAGTCCACATCATCAACAGCGGTGAAGCCATTGGTGGCGTGGGTGAACCAGGCACGCCGCCCATCGCGCCAGCGGTGACCAATGCGATTTATCAGATCACAGGCAAACGTATCCGTAACCTGCCTATCTCGGCCCACGACCTGTCGTAGCCAATCCTGGTTGATCTCAGCCTTCGGGTTTCCAGAGGCTTTTCCAGGCAATGGCGCATACGACGATGACCACACCAAATATGGCGGGGTAGAAGATCAGAAATGCGATCGTGTTGAGGGCGTTGCGGCCAAATTCCAGAGCACGGGCATCGGGAAATAGCGGGTCGAACAGTGATGCCACCACGATAAACCAAGCGATCAATATAAATCCCCAGGTCAGGTTGCGAAGGCCCTTGGTTGAAAAAGGCATCAAGGGCAAGACGGCCGCGACTATCCACAGGGCAAAACCATTCAAAATGCCTTCAAGATGCGCCATGCGCCAGGCGTCATAGGTACCGGGCAACTGGTAATCGATGCTGCCCGGTATGGGCCACAGGGCAATTTTGCCCAACAGAAAAAAGACAAATCCAAACCCAACAATGAAACCGAACAAAAGCACCAGGGCGCCGTGGCCGATTAACAGGTGTTGATAGCGCCGTATCGGCGTTGATGGCGTATCAGTCATTCTTGGTCTCCGGTAATTGCTTAGACTTCGATATTGGCCTAGATTTCGATATTGGAAAGGGTTTGTTGGTTGAGCAATGGAACGCCCGATCCGCCTGCTTCGTAGCGTGCCATCCAGTCAATGACCCATTTGGGATCGTTGATCTGCCTTGGATCATGGGTGGGCATCAGGCCATGCAGAATATGTTTTCCGAATGCTGCGGTCGCTGCGAGTGATCGTCGCCACAGGCGCCTCCTTGATTTCAGGTCACGCCATAACCCATCTTTCTTTAACATGGCGATGTAACCCTGCCGGGTCCAAAACACCATGTGATAGGAAGCGTATAAAAGACCGTAAATTCTCTGCCAGTAGCTGCCGCAGATGTCCTGGTACACATCAAACGCAACTGTCTTGTGCTCTGTTTCTTCTACCAGATGCCACAGCAACAATGAGGCAATCCGCAGGTCGCTGTTTTTGAACATCTCCATCCGATTGGTGACGACCCATTCAGTGGCCCCCAGCGTCAGGGTTTCAAAGCCCGCCGTATAGGCCAATCGGAAAGCCAGGGACTTACCAGCCAAACGTTTGAAGCTTGCGTCCATTGCACCCTCAACGTCGACCAGTTCTGGGTAGCCTTTTCTTTTCAGCAGGGAATTATATTTGCGGTGCTGGCGATAGTGCTGGGATTCCTGGCCGATGAACGCAACGGCATCGGCCAGGATTTGCGGGTCGGAAATATTGGGCAATGCCTCATTCATATTGACGTTCAAGAAGGGTTCTAGAAAAGGCATGGTCAATGAGGCGCCGTTGACCATATGCGACCATTCGGGCTGATCCGGTCGCCAATGGGGTTCTATGTCGTCAGTATATTCGAACGGCATACGGCGCATCTGAATGGCGGATTGAACGTTTTCTTCAGATGGTATTTGCACAATGCTCTCCCACAAAAAAAGCCCCGCTGATGTGGACCAGCGGGGCTTTGGTACTTAGCTAACTACGGACCTAGAAATTGGCACCAATCTCAATGCCATAACGCCGTGGTTCCAGTATAAACACATTGGTGAAGTTACCGCTCGACGGGTCAGTGAAGTAATGCCCCGTGATTGGGTTGCTGTTCGCAATGTTTTGGATGAAGAAGCGCATGTACCAATCATCATCAGCAGACCGGAGCGTTACCTGCGCATTTACCACATCCCATGAATCGATTTTGTCGACGGGCTTGTTGAAAATGCGAGAGAACATGGACGTCTGATAGTAGTAATCCATCCGGGCCGAAATGTTCATGCCATTCCCGAAATAATGGGTGTACTGAACACCAATATTGATGGTGAAGTCAGGCGCTTGTTGGACTTCATTGCCTTGCAGGTCTACGTCGACGCCACCAGATAAGGTGTAGTTCGTCCCTGCTATGGCATTATAGCCGGCGAGAACATCAGCTACACCATCACCACAAGCGCCCCAGGCTGCTGTGGCGGGAAGGCCAGGAACAGTGGTTGTCCCCAACGGGAACAGTGCCGCCAGATTTGGATCCATTGTTGGGTCAGGCGAACCATTATGGTTGATGACGCAATTTGCCGCGGTGCCAATGTCTTTTATCAACGTGACGTCAGCACTGCCATTTGTCGGATCACGACCATCGGTCGATAAGGCATTCCTGATATTGGTGTTCAGGTATGATGCGTTCAGATTAAGCAACCAGTTTTCGTTTGGCGCATAAAGGAACTCACCTTCAAAACCCCAGATCTTGGCGTCGATATTCTCGTTAACCGATGTACGGTCAACGATCTTCGACACCTGCAGGCCCTTATAGTCATAGTAGAAGGCCGTGAGATTGGCCTGAAGAGTGCCATCAGCGAAGGTGTTTTTAGAGCCGATTTCATAAGAGTTGATGAACTCGGGATCAAACGTGTCCTTAAATAAACCTGTGCTGGACGGTGGGTTGAAGCCGCCGCCTTTGTAGCCACGTGAGTAAGACACATAGTACATGTTGTTGTCAGTCGGTGTCCATGTCAGCACTGCACGACCGGTGACTTCACCCCAACTGGCATTCTGATTGACCAACGGATTCAGGGGAACCAGAATAGTACTGGTCGGCCAAGCATAGACGCCGTTAAGCAGGTATGCACGTGCATCAACCGTTTTCTCGTCATGGGTATAACGCATGCCCAAATTCAACGTTATCTCATCATTGAAGTCGTAGGAAGCATCGGCAAACAGTGCCCAGCTTTCCAGTTGATATTTATCCGTCTCATTGTTGAAGAAGGGTGAAATCAGTCCAATGCCATCAACGCCCGCGCCCAAGAGCGAGAAATAATCCAGCGTTGCCGCGACAACGTAATAGTCAAATTCTGACTCGTAGTTCAGGTAGAATGCGCCAACTTGGAAGTTGAAAGGTCCATCCAGATTGGAAGACAAACGCAGCTCTGCCGAAAATTGCTCAGATGAAGCGAACGATTGGTCATAGGATGGAAGATCTCTGGTGAAGCTACGAATATTCCCGGCCATAAGGCCTAGATTATCATCATCAATAGAAGACAATGGGAACATTCCCTGTGGAAAAAAGGTTGCCGAGGTCAGCGGAAAGTCGTCAAAAACTGCCTGCGGAATGGTCAGTTCAGCACCGCTGAAATTGAAATATTCCTGGCGTGAATTCACAGAGGTATCCTGATAACCACCTGTGAAAGTCAGTGTGTAGTCATCACTTATGTCATGCTCAATGGTCATGGTGACCAGCAATTCGTCTGTTTCATACTCGGGGTCAAAACCGGTTCTGGTTTGACGCAGGTCAGGTGGGTTTGGTGCGCTGAAATCGGTTTGGTCGAAGAAGTTTGTCACGGCATAGGGACCAAGAACGACATTGGATATTAACGCAGTACCCAAGGTGGCATTGGGGTTCGCGTTTTCGAAG
>SMXS01000166.1 GCA_004356955.1 Alphaproteobacteria bacterium
CAATATTGGCCGCTATCAGTGCGATAGGCCGGTTGAGGCGTCACCGAGCCGCGATTGCCTGTATCCGGGTTGTACCAACCAGCCGTATCGTAGGACCGGCCACTTTCCAGCGCCGCATGCTGTGCCTGTTGCATTTTAAGACGGTCCGCTTCGTCGAGCCTCTTACCAACTTGGTTACCGGCAATGCCGCCGACCATGGCACCCATGGCCATGGCAGCGGGCCGGGCATCGTGACCAGCAAGGGCCCCAAGCCCCATACCAATGGCCGCCCCCAAAAAGGTACCGAACGCCTCATTGTTGCCACTACCGCTTTCGCAACTGGCCAAAAGGCCTATAGACAACACCGCGACACACAGAGGTTTTGAAGCAATATTTCGTATCATGTTGGTCTCCCTTCCGACCACACTTCAGCCATATGGCTTGGTGATAAAGCCCAGACTATCCAAACAAAGCTGAACAATAGCTGAACGACAATGAAAAATTGTTAAAGCGGGACCACATCGGCGCTGGCTGGCAGGGACAGGATGGCCCGCAAACCGCCCAATTCGGCGTTTGTCAGTGAAACTTCGCCACCATAAAGTCGGGCAATATCACGGGTGATGTGCAGGCCCAGACCACTGCCGGGGACTGCCTCATCCAGGCGCTGGCCACGAGCAAAGACTTTGACTTGTTCTGCTGCGGTCAACCCCGGACCGTCGTCCTCAATGAAGAAGATCACTTTGCCATCGTCTTTGGTGATGCCGACATGCACTTGCGAGGCCGCCCATTTACAAGCGTTATCCATCAAATTACCCAACATTTCTTCCAGGTCCTGGCGCTCTCCTCGAAAGGTCAACAACGTGCCACCCTCCACCGTGATTTTGATGCCGCGATCTTCATGAATATGTTCCAAGGTTGACCGCAATCCCTCGACAGCCACCCCAACCGGTGCGCGACTGCCTATCGAGCCACCCACCGCTGCGGTACGCGCCCTGGTCAGATAATGGTCAACGTAACGACGCATCACCCCAACCTGATGCTCCACTGATGCCGCCAGCTCAGATCGCTCGCTGTCCGAGGCCGATGTTTCATTGACCAAGACGCTGAGCGGTGTCTTCAAAGCATGCGCTAGATTGCCCACATGGGTGCGGGCGCGCGCCACCACTTCGCTGTTGTGGTCGATCAGGGCATTCAATTCGCCCACCACTGGTGCAATTTCCTGTGGATAGGCGCCTTCCAGGCGCTCATCATCGCCAGAGCGCACGCGGCCTAGGGCCTCTTGCAAGTGCCGCAAAGGTCGCAGACCAAACCGAACCTGGATGATCACGGCACCCACCAGCCCAACACCCAACGCACCCAGTGCCCACATTATGGCAAAGATGAAGTTGGAGATCTCATTTTGGTTTTCTGTTGTGACCGCCGCCACCGAAAAGCGCACAGGTTCTGTCGCGTCGGGGAACATGATGTCCCGTTCCGTCACCCGTACGGGTTGATCATCGGGACCCATGGAGTTGTACTGAATAGGTTGCGAGGCAGACTGGCCCAAATTTGGCTCCAACTGCCAATCCCACAGCGAGCGCGAAAACAATGGCTGCCCTTCCCGTGGCGTAATCTGCCAGTACCATCCGGCATAGGGCTGATCAAAGCGTGGTTCCGCCAGCGGGCCCGTGATCGACACGCCAGTTTTGGGGTCATAGTCAGCGACGACAATCAGGTTTTCCAATAACACCTGCAGGCGTGCGTCAAAGCTGCGCTCGATCGATGCCTGAAACAACAAGACCAAAACGACCCCGCCTGCCAATAGGGACACAAGCGTCCACAGCCCTGCGCTGATGACAAGTCTTGCTGTTAATGAGGCAGGCTTACGCCGATTCACGTTCTGGTTCCATGCGGTAGCCCAAACCCCGCACGGTCTTGATAACATCGACACCCAGTTTCTTGCGCAAGCGGCCAACGAACACTTCGATAGTATTGGAATCGCGATCAAAGTCTTGGTCGTAAATGTGTTCAGTCAGTTCCGTGCGCGACACAATCGTGTTGGCGTGATGGATCAGATAGGACAGCAATTTATATTCATGCCCGGTCAGATTAACTGGCTGGCCGTTGACACTCACCGTTGCCGCACCGGTATCGACGCGGACGGCACCACATTCAATAATAGGCGACGCGTGCCCTGCTGCCCGGCGGATCAATGCCTTGATACGGGCCTGCAGCTCTTCCATCTGGAAGGGCTTGGTCAGATAATCGTCAGCGCCAGCATCGAAGCCAGCGACCTTTTCGCTCCACTGATCACGGGCCGTCAAAATCAGCACAGGGACCTTGAGGCCACCTGCCCGCCAATGCTTTAGCACAGACACACCGTCTTTGATGGGCAAGCCCAGGTCCAGAACAATTGCGTCATAGGGTTCAACCTCGCCCAGATATTCGGCTTCCTCACCGTCGGCGGCTTGGTCAACTGCATAGCCGTCGGCCCGCAAGGCATCGACTAATTGGCGACGCAGATTTGGATCATCTTCAACGACTAAAATACGCATCAGCGTTTCCCTTTCACCCGAATGATGTTGGAGTTTTTGGCATTGACGTGGACCACCATCACCTTGCCGTCCGCACCCAACACCCGGAACATATAGACATAGCGAACCCGCGCCTGGGGTTGTTCAACAAATTGAGTGCTGATGATGCGGCCTTGGTAGGTCGTGGTGACACTGCGGCGAATGATCGACAAAGACTGGATTTCGCCGCGCTTATAGGCCTCGCGGGCCTGATTCTGTTGCCCTTTGACTACGCGCACATGCACTTCGGTTTTCATCTGGATTGATTGCGGGCCAGGCGGCACGCCTGCCTGCGCCATCCGTATATGTTGGGCACGCGCTTCCCCAACAGAAATAGCCCCGCCAGCCAGCAGGGTCAAAACCATCAAGAATGTCAGTATCCAACGCATGGCCAAATAGTACCCTCCCTTACCTAAACCTCAAATGAACAAATCGGCTTTAATTGCAATATTCGTCATCTATCTATGTATTTAGGGCCTATATTTAAGGAGCAACAGCAATCAGCATCAGGAGCTTGCCATGGATGTCCTTACTGCAAAAGTCGCGATCGCCTTTTTCTATATGCTGGGTGGTGATCTCGTCAGCTACACGATCAGCGATTATGCAAGCTTTGCGGTGGAAGAAAATATCCCACCCGGTCGCACTTGCGTGGCCCTGATCAGGGATGTTGGCTTTATGGAATCCGTACGCTCCAGCCTGACTCCGGGTGAAACCATGCGCGCTAGCTGCTACACCACCAATGACATCATGGTATTGGGTCCGCCCGACGCAACCGTCAGCATCTCGAAGAACTAATCACCCAAGGGGGCAGTTGCACTTTGCAGCCAGGCTCTCTCATCGTCTGTCAGGTCACCGGCATGGGTGTCAAAAACGCGCTGATGATAGGCATTCAACCAGGTGATTTCTGCAGCACTAAACAGCGATGGGTCAATCAGACGACAGTCAAACGGTGCCAGAGTCAGGGGCTCGAACATCAGATAGTCGCCGTCGTTACCCCGATCTGACGGCACCACCACAATCAAATTCTCGCAACGAATGCCGTATTCGCCGGTTTTGTAATAGCCCGGCTCGTTCGAGACAATCATCCCGGGCTCCAGCGGCACACCTCCGGCGCGCGGCGAAATATTGTGCGGCCCTTCATGCACGCCCAAATAAGACCCAACCCCGTGACCAGTGCCATGCGCGAAGTTAAACCCTGCTTCCCACAAAGGTCGGCGCGCCAGCACATCCAATTGATGACCCGTGGTCCCGACCGGAAAATGTACGCTCGCCAGGCCAATATGGCACTGCATGACCCGAGTAAACCGGTCGATCTGTTCGGCGCGCGGCGTACCGACAGCAAAGGTGCGGGTCACGTCGGTAGTGCCATCCAGATATTGCGCGCCCGAATCCACCAACAGCAAATCGCCATCGTTGAACGTCCGGTTGCTCTCGAGGCTGGCACCGTAATGCACGATTGCCCCATTAGGCCCTGACCCGGCGATGGTCGGGAAGCTAAGGTCTTTGAAGTGGTCCCCCATGGACCGCAATTCCAGCAATTTGTCAGCGATCCCAAATTCATCAACATCACCGGGACCAAGGCTGGCAAACCACGCCATAAAGCGCACCATGGCCAGACCGTCTCGGCGATGGGCCGCTCCGGCACCCGCCAGTTCTGTGTCGTTTTTGACAGCTTTGGCCGCCTGACATGGGTCCGTCTTTTCAATAATATTAGCGCCAGTTTCTCGCAAGATATCGATGATGGACATCGGGCAGCGCGCCGGATCAATTTGTACGCTGGCCCCTTCCAGACCCAATTTGGTCAGGCGTTTATCCAAATCAGCGGGTGCCGATAATCGTACCTCGTCGCCTAAATGGTCGATCAAGGCGTCGTCACATTTTCGCGGGTCTGCAAACAGCTCAACCGCCCCGTTCATGCCCAACAAGGCATAGGACAGCGGCAGCGGTGTATGGGCGACATCAGCACCCCGGATATTCAATAGCCATGCAATGGAATCCGGGCCCGTTAACACGGCCACTTGGGCCCCGGCGTCCTTGACACTTGCACCCATTTTTACGCGTTTGGCAGCATGGTCCATGCCCGCAAATTCCAACGGTTGGAGGACAATGCGCGACAGCGGTGCCGGGGGCTGATCCTGCCATATTTTGTCGACAAGGTTGTCGGTCACACTCGCCAACAAACCGCCCACTTTTTCGACAGCGCCCTGCAAAGCAGCCAAGCCGTTCGTAGTATGTAAGCGTGGGTCATAGCCAAGCCGTTGACCGCTTTGCAGATTATCCTGCAACCATTTGCCAACCTGGTCGTGGCCCTTTGTTTCAAACAGGTCGACATCCACTTGATCACGCACTTGCAACGTATAGCGACCATCGACAAAAATAACGGCCTTGTCAGCCATCACAATCACCATGCCTGCCGAACCGCCAAACCCGCTTAGCCAGGCCAGGCGCTGGGCGTGACGCGGTACATATTCGTTTTGGTATTCATCGGCCATGGGCACGATGAAGCCATCGGGGTCGTTGCTCTTCAGCGCCGCCCGCAACAGGGCCACGCGTTCTTGTCCAGCTTCAGTGCTGATAATCGTCTCATTGAGGCTGGCCTGATCGCGAATGGCATCCCGAATGGCGGGCGCCACGGCCTCTAATGTGCTGGCATCCAGCTCAGGCAGCACCAGGGCCACATCGGGCCCATCGACCAGGCTTTCTGGTGCAGACGCCACGGCCCGAATGCGTGCCATGAC